>JAFIGH010000009.1 GCA_020831525.1 Opitutales bacterium | reverse complement strand
CCGCCGCAAAACCGTCGGCCGATCCCTGCCCAAGACCGTCGCTAACGATTGGGGAAACTACGAGCAGCCGTAAAATCATTCTTGACCTGCCCTCCGAACCCGACTTTAAAATCTTTCAGATTTATAAATTGAGGAAAATGAAATGGGCGAGATACGCATTAAGTCAGAAAAGACGGCGGTTTATCATGTTTTTGCACGGGTTGTGCACAAGCGGAGGCTGCTGGATGAAGTGGAGCGGGAGGTGTGGGTGCGCGCGCTGGCGCGTGCGGCGCGGTTCAGCGGGGTGGAGGTGATCACTTACTGCTGCCTAGGCAACCACTTCCACATTCTTGTGCGCATCGATCCGGCGGCGCGGGACTGCTCCGACGCGGAGTTGGTGGAGCGGTTCGCAGCGCTGTACGGCACTTCGCGCGCAGCGTGGTGCGGGCTGGACGCGGCGGGTCTGGCGCACGCGCTGGGCCAAGGCGAAACACCGGAGGCGCGGCGTCTGCGCGGACGCCTGCGGGCGCGCATGGGGGACGTCTCGGAGTTTATGCGTACCCTGCGTCAGCGCTACACGAAGTGGTATAACCGCACGCACCAGACGGCGGGCACGCTCTGGTCGGAGCGTTTCGGCAGCGTGCTGGTGCAGGATATCCCGTGGCTGGTGGCGCTTGTCGCGGCGTATGTTGACCTGAATCCGGTGCGGGCGGGCCTTTCGGCGCTGCCGGGCGAATACCGATGGAGCGGCTACACGGCGGCCCTCGCGGGCAATGACGAACTGCGTCACTCCCTTGCGGCATGTTTTCCGCGCGAGACCGACAGCGACGCATCGCTGGCATGCTACCGGCGGCTCATGCTGGGCAAAGGGGCGGCGGCGAAACAGGACGGCACGGGCGCGCGCGTGGATCCGGAAGCGTTGCTCGAAGTCGTGCAGACGGGCGGCGAGCTCCCGCCCCATGAGCTGCTGCGCCTGAAACTGCGGTTTCTGACGCAGGGACGGGCGCTTGGAACGGATGCCTGGATGCGGCAGGTCACGGCGGCGGGCAGGACAGACCGCGTACCCCTCTCCACCGCCCCGCTCGAGGTCCTGGACACGGCGGAAATTGCGGTCGGATGCCGGAAGTACCGCTCCGGCGGCGTTTGCATGCCGGACGCGTGAGCTGCAGTGCATCGACGCACCACTCCATCCTAATATTGGTCTTGATTTTATTTAGAGAATCTAATGGCATGGTGTTTCTCACAACGCCGCCATGGAAAAGTACCTCTACCTCTCCCTTATTCCTGAGTCACTGATCGCCTCAATGCTGCCGCCGGAGCAGTTCGGCACGTACTACGCGGTGGGCACGGAGAAGCGCTCACGCGGGCAGGCGATTTTCTTCGATGTCGACCCCGGGTTCCAATCCGACTACCTTCCCCTGCACGAGATGGACAAGCGGTGTGTGCCCCACACCAACGGAGGCCCCCGGCGCTCGACCTACCTGAGCATCTACAGGGTCCTGGAGCATGTTCCACTTTCCGCGCTGGGAAAGCTGCACCTTGCGACCACGGACGGACGTGTTCTGTCTCTTGAGCAAGAGCCTTTCGAAGCGGAGAAGGAAGACCGTCTGCACCTCTACCAAGAGTTCTGCCCGGTGAACCCGCGCGTCGCGAGCACGCTGGACGCAGCGGCGTTCTTGCGGCACATGACCGACACGACACAACCGATCTCCGTCGACAAGATCGTCTTCTGCGAGATGCGGTTGGAGCAACTGGCGAAGGACCCCGAAAACGGAACTGTGGAGAACCTCCCGTACCACAACATCCATCACTTGCGGGATTGTCTTCTCGGTCTCAAATACGATCCGCACAAGAAGACGAAAGTCGTAATGCGCCATCTGCAGCAGGACGTGCTCTTCCGCACGGTGCGCAACGGTTTCTTTGTCGGCGACAAAGAACGTCTCCTCTACTACCCGATGCCCTCCCTTGAAGAGCTGGAGCTGAAATACCATCCATGGTGGCGTTCCGCGCTGACAACCTTCACAAGCTAACACAGCCCCCGGACCGTCCGAACAATGATCGCCAACCCTCTCTACTGGTTCGCCCCGGCGACGGCTCTTGTCGCTCTTGGCTTCGCGCTCTATTTCTTCCGCCAAATGAAGCGGGAGGACGAAGGCACGGACACGATGAAACGCATCGCCCTGCACGTGCGCCGGGGTGCGATGGCCTACCTCACGCAGCAATACAAGGTGGTTGTGGTGTTCTTCGCCGTCATCGCGGTCGTCCTCGCCTTCCTTGCCTTCGTCCTGCAGATACAGAATCAATGGGTTCCATTCGCCTTTCTGACAGCGGGGTTCTTTTCCGGCCTTGCGGGCTTCTTCGGGATGAAGACGGCGACCTACGCCGCCGCGCGCACGGCCAACGCCGCCTCCCGCTCGCTCAATGAGGGGCTGAGCGTCGCCTTTCGCAGCGGGGCCGTCATGGGCCTCGTCGTGGTGGGGCTCGCGCTTTTCGACATCTCCGCGTGGTTTTTGATTCTCAATGTATTCATCAAAGACGCCGACCCGATCCACCGTATCCTCATCATCACGACGACGATGCTCACCTTCGGCATGGGGGCGTCGCTCCAGGCGCTCTTCGCGCGTGTCGGCGGCGGCATCTACACAAAGGCTGCGGACGTCGGGGCCGACCTTGTCGGCAAGGTGGAGGCGGGCATTCCCGAGGACGACCCGCGCAACCCCGCCACCATCGCGGACAACGTGGGCGACAACGTGGGCGACGTGGCGGGAATGGGTGCCGACCTTTACGAGTCCTATTGCGGATCGATTCTCGCCACTGCCGCGCTCGGGGCTGCGGCCTACGGACTCACGGGCGACGCCGCCATGCAATTCAACGCCGTGCTCGCCCCCCTCCTCGTGGCCGCGCTCGGCACGCTCCTTTCCATTGTCGGCATCTTTTTCGTGCGTGCCAAACCCGGAGCCGGCCACAGCCAGCTCATGGGTGCGCTCCACCGGGGCGTCAACGTAAGCTCCGTCCTCATCATCATCGGCTCCTTCTTTCTCCTGCGCCATCTCGCCTTTGACAACTACATCGGGGTGTGGGGCGCCATCGTAACCGGCCTTGTCACGGGGATCGTCATCGGCAAGTCGACCGAGTACTACACATCGCAACAGTTCAACCCGACCAAGGGCATTGCGCAACAGGCCGAAACCGGGCCTGCCACCGTCATCATCGCGGGCATGGGCGTGGGCTTTCTTTCCACCGCCATACCCGTTCTTGCCGTCGCCCTCGGTACGATTCTCGCGTACACCTTCGCGGCGGGCAGCCTCGGGCTTGAACACATTCTCTATGGCCTCTACGGCATCGGCATCGCGGCGGTCGGCATGCTGTCCACCCTCGGGCTCACCCTTGCGACCGACGCCTACGGACCCATCGCCGACAACGCTGGAGGCAACGCCGAAATGAGCGGTCTCGGCCCCGAAGTGCGCAGCCGCACCGACGCCCTCGACTCCCTCGGCAACACAACCGCCGCCACGGGCAAGGGTTTCGCCATCGGCTCCGCCGCGCTCACGGGTCTCGCGCTCCTCGCCTCCTACATCCAGGAGATCAAGATGTCCATCGGACGCGTCATCGAGCGGGCCGCCGGCTTCACCTTCCCCGACGGCACCTTCTTCACGGAGCGGGCCGATATCCAAGCCATCACGCTCGTGGACTTCATGGCCTATTTCCAGATCCACCTCATCAACCCGCGTGTCCTCGTCGGCATCTTCCTCGGCGCGATGATGGCCTTCGTTTTCTGCGGACTCACGATGAACGCCGTGGGCCGCGCCGCCGGGCGCATGGTCGACGAAGTCCGTCGACAGTTCCGCGAAATCGACGGCATCCTCGAGGGGAAAAACGAGCCCGATTACGCGCGCTGTGTCGAGATCTCCACAAAGGGTGCCCAGCGCGAGATGATCCTACCCTCCGTCGCGGCCGTCCTCGTGCCCGTCGTCACCGGCATCCTTCTCGGTGTCGCGGGGGTCTTCGGGCTGCTCGCGGGCACGCTCTCGACCGGCTTTATCCTCGCTGTCTTCATGGCCAATTCCGGGGGCGCGTGGGACAACGCCAAGAAATACATCGAGGAAGGGCACTTCGGGGGCAAAGGCTCCGCCGCGCACAAAGCCGCCATCATCGGCGACACCGTGGGCGATCCCTTCAAAGACACCTCCGGCCCGAGCCTCAACATCCTCATCAAGCTCATGAGCATGGTTTCCATCGTCATGGCCGGGGTCACCACCGCCTACAGCCTCTTCTGAGGCGACCGCACCGCCACCGCATAGTCGGAAGGAAGCGCCCTCTTTGCCAACTTCCCGTAAAACGGCCCCGCCCCCCGCGCATCGGTGATTGCCTTGCGCCCAAAGAGACCCCAACCTGCGCCGACTCACAAAATCCGGCCATGGAAAGCTCTATCCACCGACACTATCCAATTCCCAACCTCAATTTCCGAGATTTCTGGGATATTTGCAGCCACTACCAGCGCATTCATCCGAAGTACCGAAGCATTCTCTACACAGTCGAGGGCTTCGGAATGAACATCTGCCAGGACGAGGGCGACGTCTCCAAAGTCCTTCAGGCCATCGCCGACCACCGCAACCAAGTCCGCCGCTACATCGCGCGCTTCTACATCTCCCCGCAAAGTGAACCCGGCGACTACGGCAACGCCAAGATGGTCTACCTGCCCGAACAGACCGACTTTATGGACCCCGGCCTTCACTTCTACACGGAGTCCGACAACAAACTGCTCCTCTATAATTTTGAGGACTTTGTCTTCAACAGCTACACTATCGCGGAACAGGAATCCGCGGAGATCGAATACGGCCTGCCCTGCGAGATCCTCGCCGCCGTTATCGATATGCGCGGGTTCTCTGCCTTCTGTGAACAGCCGAGTATCGAATCGCCCTACACCTGCGGTCTCATGACCTCCTTCTACAACATGGTGCGCAACGGCTTCAAACGCTTCCCCGCTGACATGGTGAAGTTTCTCGGTGACGGCGTCCTCGCCGTCTGGCAAACTGATGCGAAGGACCGCGACATCGCCATCAACGTATGTGTCGAGGGCCTCTCGCAGATGCCCATGGCATGGCGGCGCATCGTGCGCGGACCCGAGTTCAGCCACGGCGCACCCGAAGGCATCGGCAGCGGCGTAAGCTTCGGCCTCGCCTCCAAAGTGAGCATCGACAACGACTATATCGGCCGCCCCATCAACATCGCCAGCCGTCTCTGCGGCATCTGCCCGCCCTCCAAGACATACATCGACAAAGCCGTCCCCAACGTCGGCGGCCTCGGCGTCAAGCAGGCCACCGTCCGCCTCAAGAGCTTCGGCGACCAGAAAGTCTGGATGATCGACAACATGCTTTCCTCAGGCAACGTCACCGCCACCTTCAGTATGAACGCGTAATAACCCGTCGTCCGGAAGCGCTGGAAACACCGCTGGGAACCTTTGCCTTCCGGCGTTTGCAACAGCGCCTTTTCTTCGGATTCGCCGAAAGGGAGGTCGCGCCGGAACAAAGCGCGTTGGTCGCCGGACCGGAGAAAGCACTCATTGATCTGCTCTACCTCACCCCGGAAAGCGATGACGCAGACTACTTAAGGGAGCTTCGTCTCGAATGGGACGTGCCGTTTGACGACGATGTCTTCCATGCCGGAGTGGAACGGACAAAGTCACGCAAAGTCGCCCGCGCGGCACGGCGCATCCGCGAATTGCGGGCAGAAGAAAGCGAATACATCAGCCTATGAAAGAGCTGCTCCTCAACCTCGCGAACGACCAATCCGATCCATTCCGTAAGCGGAGCGTAGCCCGCGAATACCTCCAGGCGCGTACGTTGCTCGCTCTTCAGGACTTCACTCTTCGCCGGAAAACTCCACGCTGTCCTCTCACGCAAATACACCAAAGGACGGGACCTCTACGACCTCGCATGGTATCTTTCCGATCCCGAGTGGCCCGAGCCGAACTTCCGACTGCTTGAGAATTCATTGATCCAAACGGGATGGCAGAATGAAATGCCGCACCCGGGAAACTGGAGGAGAATTGTCCAGCAAGCGCTTGCGCGCGCGGACTGGGACCGCGCCTTGGCGGATGTCGCGCCCTTTCTCGAGCGTCCGCAGGACCGCAGAGTCATCTCGCAGGAATCCTTTGCCAAGCTGGTCGCTCCTTGAGGCCGCACGGATCGGCGGCGTCGGTTGGACAGCGCGCGGCGCGCATGCTATGCTCGGCCCGATGAGATCGACCGACGGAAAGAAACGGATCGTCATGCTTGGGGCGGGCTTCGGAGGCCTCGCCTTCTGCCGCGCTGTCGACACATCGCGCGCCGAGGTCGTTCTTATCGACCGGCAGAACCACCACACCTTCCAGCCGCTGCTCTATCAAGTGGCGACGGCGGGGCTCTCCGTGCCCGATATCGCGCATCCGGTGCGCTCCATCTTCTGACGAAAGAAGGGCATCGATGTGCGCCTCGATGAAGCCGCGCAAATCGACCCCGGAAAGAAGGAGGTCCACCTGGGGGGTACGGGGACGCTTCCCTACGACTACCTCGTCATCGGCGTGGGTGCGCGGACCAACTATTTCGGCAACGACCAGTGGGAGGCCTTCGCCCCCGGCCTGAAAACACTGGATGACGCCGCCCTCATACGGCAGTGAATCCTCTACGCCTTCGAGCAGGCGGAACTGACGGACGACCCTGCGGAACGCGCGCGGCTGATTACCATTGTCGTGGTGGGCGGCGGACCGACCGGCGTCGAACTCGCGGGCGCCTTTGCGGAGCTGGGCCGCTTCGTCCTGCGCCGGGACTTCCGCCGCATCGACCCGGCGCAGACCCGGATCCTTCTACTTGAGGCCGCGGACCGGATACTCCAGTCGTTCACTCCAGGACTCGCCGCCAATGCCCAACGACAGCTCGAAAAGCTCGGCGTGGAGATCCGCCCTCAATCCCCGATCCGGCGCAGGCGGATGAAGACGGGCTTGCCGTCGAGGGGAAGCTCAAAACCCATGTCGGGACCGTCGAAGAAGGGCGTCACATTCTCGAGGGGCGTCCAGTCCGCGCCGGGGCTGAGTTCTGTGGACATCTCCGGAAACCACGGCGAGGCGCCCAGTCTCCACGTGAGGCGTGCCGCACCCGTATCTGTTTTCTCGATACGAAGCACCGGGGGCGCTTCTTCGGGGCGGCCCGAGTCGGGATCTAGCGGAGTGATGATGTCCGCCTGCCCGTCGCCCGTGAGGTCGATCTCCATGGTGGCAAAGACGGTATCGCCGAGTTCGTCGAGGACAAAGGTCTGCGTCGCTCCCGGCAGAGTGATGACGGGGCCGAACTCGGTCAGGAGGGGACCTTGTTCCCCGGAGTGGTGCACGCGCAGGTGGACGAGGGAATCGCGGCCGCTGATGTTGCGGAAGCGCACCGCGTCACGGAGGGGATCGGTCTCGAAGCCCACGGTGCCCCCCGGAGGTAGGCTGAGGCCGGACCACTCGACGAGGAGAGGCGCGGCTTCCTCACGCTGAAAACCGATGAAGGGGGTGATGTTCGAGAGCGACTCGGCGGCGGTGAAGGTGAAACCGCGCAGGAGACCATTTGCCTCGGTGAGACGGATTTCGTCGAGGCCGCCGGGATTGCGCGCGCCGAGGTGGAGGAGCGCGAGTGTGCCGTGGCCGGAGGCATGGAAGGTGTAATCGCCCCCGCGCGGATGAACGCGGATGGTCTCGGGCGGGTTGTCGGCCGGCGGGAAAAAGAAGACCGGCGGCGGCTCCGGGGGCGGATCGAAAACACCACCCGGTAGGGCTTGGGAAAGGGGCGCGATGACCTTCGCCCCGGCGTAGGTCTCCGTAAAGTTTCCCGCGTCGTCCCAGCCGTAGCGCCCGCCGGATTCGTCTTCGTACACAGCGGAAGCCCCGCCCATAAGGAGGAGGGCGAGACCGTCAAAGAGTTCGCTCATTCCCGGCATGGTCTTGGCCTGCTGGAAGAGCGATGCGGGGAGGAGGTAGATGCCCTGACCGGACCACCACCAGGGTTCGACGGTTTCCTCGTCGACGCGCCGATTTCCGAAGCGGTAGCGGTATGTGTTGGCGGCACGGTCGATTTCGATGTAGCGCGGCCGCCCGGGATCATTGTTCTCGTAAATGTGGATGAGCGTGTGGCCGGGTTTGGGCTCACGCCCGTATCCGCTCTCGTCGAGCCCTGTTTCTTCCTCCAGGCGGTAGGGCACGACGGCGTGCATGGCCATGAGATCGCCGCTGTTCTGAAATGAGAGCACGTAGTTGAGCGGCGAAGCGGCGAGGCGCGTGAGGGCGTCGTTGGGATCGGCGGCAATGGAGTCGGCATCGAAGAGCCCGTTGCCGCTCATTTGCGAGAGGACTTCAGTGATGATCTCGGAGGAAATCTGGGAAACTTGGTTGGTGTGGATGTGCGCCCAGAGATTCACCGGTTCGGAGTAGTCGCAGACGCGGAAGTTGTATTGCTGCGGCTTGGGGGCGAGGGGCGTGCCGTCGGGATTCTCCGGATCCGGCAGGCCGCTGAGACCATAGGCGTAGACCGCCCCCGCTTGGAATTGGCCGGGCGTGAGTTCGCCCCGCGCCATTTGCAGACTCGTCGCAGCCATGCCGAGGCAGCTCCCGGTCATGAGATTGGCCCACGGGTTGTAGACAAAACTGAGGAAGCTCACATAGAGCGCGTTGGGAACGCGGCAGCCGATGCAGGTCTCCACATGCGGAAAGGGGCCGACAGGGGTCAGGCAGTCGTAGGCATTGCGTTGATACACTGAAGAAAATGCGTCAAACTGGGTGCCGTCGCGGACGTTGACGAACTCGAATCCATGGAGTTTTGGATACGGCTGGGGCATGAGGAGAAAGGTGCCTTCGAGGAGAGTCCAGCGCGGTGAAACGTCGCTCGGGGCGAGGTTTTCCACAAGCACGCGCAAGGGTGCGTTCGGGGCCGTACCGGAGACAAGGGGCACGCGCAGGCGCGTCCGGTCCGAGCGGACCTCCGGCTGGGGCAGGAGGTGGAACTGGCTCTCGGAGCACGGACCGTCCCATGGATTCACGTAATGTGAAAGGGGCGGAGCGGTGCAGGTGGTGAGGTAGACACGGGTGCGCGCGTGGAGGTTGGCACCCGTGATTTCGAGAAAGTCGCCCTCCGCGATCTTCACTGGATCGGTCCGCACGACGACGCTGCGGCTGCCTTCGTCGGGGGTGAACCCGGCGGGCGAGAAAGCAGCCGCCGGCACCGCGCGCACATCAAACTCGAGCGTCGCGAGCGTTCGGTTCTCGCCCGTGTCGGCAGGATATACAGCTCCATTGCCAACAAAACTGGTCGGCTGGTGCGGACCCGGAAGCGCCCGCTTGTCGAGGATTTCCCAACTCGGCGCGGGTTGGATTTCAACAAAAACCGAGGTGTTCGGAAAGGAATGAAACTGGAGCGCGGCCAGTTCATTGATGTAGCTGCCCAAGGTTACGGTGGTGGAGCCCAGTGCCTCCGTTGTCTGGGCGTTGGATGCCTTGAGCACATAGGGAGCGACCAGCACGGGCGATGCCTCGTCATAAAAGGATTCGAGCACGCGGACCCTCGCCACATGTCCGACGGATTGACCGATGAGTCCCCCCTGCGTGACCCGTGGCCAGGTCGAGGGGTTGAAGGGGTCGGCATCGAAGGGCGCGGGCCGGACGGTCGATCCACTGTGCGAAACCGAAGCCCATGTTTCAACATGCAACATCAGTCCGGCGTTGGCGATTTCACTGAAAGAGAGCGACCGCGAGGTCATTTCGAGGCAGGGGGGAAGGAACTCGCCCCGGCAAAAATCCATCGCCGCCTCACTGCTTCCCTGGGATGCGCCGGCGAACGTGCCGAAGGTCGGATTCCCCTGACTGAAACTGAAGTTGCCTGTGCTCCAGGCGAAGGTCGTCCGGAAATCTTCCGAACCCACAAGCGCGCGGCCCTCCGTGTCGAGTCCCCATGTGAAGCGGACGAGGTTTTCCACACCGCCGATGCTTTCCCAATCGCGCACGGCGACGTAGAGCGCGTAGGAAGCGGGAGAAACCGAGCGCCGGTAAAAGGCGAGGTAGGCCACGGTGTCGATCTCCCGGGTGCCATTCCAATACCGCAGGACCATGCGTTCGGCCCCCGCCTCGATTTCGGGCGGCAGGTTCCCGTTGACGGAGATGTTGAGCGGCACCTGCGGCAGAACGAGGTTGCGCGGAAGGATTCCCTCGATTTGCTCCGTGACGCCTGCGGCATGGACGGGCGTAGCCCCGTTCACGGCGTTGCGCAAGCCGCCCTCGGAAAACACCGCCGTCAGGCCCGAGCCCGAGGTGATTTCGCGGAAGCGGTTGTCGCGGATCTGTGTCGCCGAGCGGGCCACCGACCAGAGGCGGACCTCGTCGAGTGCGCCGCGAAAAGGAAAGCCCGCAGGGTCGGACCCGATGTAGAGCTGCGCGGTGGAGGCGGATGTGGGCGGGGCCAGGAGGCCGGATGTGATCAACTCTCCGTCGATGTAAAAGTAGGCCCGCTCAAGGATGCCGCCGACATAGCGCACGGCGACATGCGTCCAGCGGTGTGCGGGCACATTGACCCCTGCGTCGAGAAAGACGCCGCCCGCACGGTAGAAGCGGAGGCTGCCTCCGCAGAACCCGAACCAGAAGGACTGGGTAAACCCCTGCGAGAGGATCGTCTCACACCGGCTCGCGTTTTCCCGGTAGACCCATGCCTCGATCGTCATACTCCCCGTGCCCGCGTAATTGGCACCCGCATATCGGACCTGCGTCGAGCCCGTGCCCGCGTAGACGGTGCTGCGCATCGGCGGGCTCTGGCCGTGGACTGTGGAGACAAATATCGGCAATGCCGCGAGACAGAGACGGAACAACGGAGACATAGCCCCGGAACTATGGGCTATGCCCGCTGCGGATGACAATGCAAAATGATTCTGAAGCAAGGTAAAACGGCAAGCCTTGCTGTGTTGTGCTCATTTCCCAGAGGGAATTCACCCTATCACCCGTGCGTTCCGGAGACGCCCCCGCCGACACGCGACCGGGCGCGGGCCTTGACTCAGGGCGTGCGGGTTGCTGACCTATTCCACCGACGGGCGGGCCCCGCGAAGGTCCCGCCGCCATCCTGTGAACAAAGACGAAAAAACGAAGACACCGACCGACCGTGCCGCCGAGGCCCTCCGCTTGCCGCTCCATGTGCAGGCGTGGTTGCGGCGGTTCACCGCCTCGCTTTCCACCACGGGGGTGCTGCTCGCCACTCTGTTCTTCGCCGCCTCGCTCACGCCGAGCCTCCTGCCGCGCACAATGGGCATGCAGGGCGTCCTTTCGGGCGTCTCCCTCGCGGCGGGGTACGGCATCGGAGTGTTCGCCCGCTGGCTCTGGCAATACATGGAGATGCCCCTGTTGCCCGAACGCGCGCACCGCATCGGGCTCATCGCGGCGGGCACCGTCTGTGCCCTCGCCGCCCTCCTCTTTCTGCGCCGGGCCGCCGAGTGGCAGAACTCCGTCCGCCTCATCATGGACCTCGACCCTGCCGACACCGCGCACCCCTACCGCGTCGGGCTGATCGCGGTGCTCGTTTTCGTCGTGCTTCTCGCCCTCGCCCGCCTCTTCCACCTCACCTACCGGCTCATCACGCGCCGCCTCCACTTCCACATCCCGCGGCGCGTCGCCAACGTCGTCGGCGGGGCCGCCGCCGTCTTTCTCTTCTGGACGGTCTTCAACGGCATCCTCTTCGAGTGGTCCCTTCGCGCCGCCGATTCCTCCTTCCAGCAGGTCGACGCTATCATCGAAGCCGACATCGCCCAACCGGAAGACCCTGCCGTGACGGGCAGCGCGGCGTCCCTTCTCGAATGGGAGGACCTCGGGCGGCGCGGGCGCGCCTTCATCGCTTCGGGGCCGACCCGCGAAGAGATCGCCGCCTTTCTCGAGCGCGAAGCCATGCGACCCGTCCGCGTCTACGTGGGCCTCAACTCCGCCGAAACCATCGAAGAGCGCGCCGCGCTCGCCCTCGAAGAACTCAAGCGCGTCGGCGCCTTCGATCGGTCCACCCTTGTCATCATGACCCCGACGGGCACGGGCTGGGTCGATCCCGGCGCGGCCGACACCCTCGAATACCTCCACGCCGGGGACGTCGCCAGTGTGGCGGTACAGTATTCCTACCTCCCCAGTTGGCTCGCCCTTCTCTCCGAGTCGGAATACGGCGTGGAAACCGCCCGCGCCGTCTTCAACAAAATCTACGGCCACTGGACGCGCCTCCCGCGCGACGACCGCCCCGAACTCTACCTGCACGGGCTCAGCCTCGGCGCGCTCAACTCCGACCGCGCGGCGGACATCTACGACACCATCGGCGATCCCTTCCACGGCGCGATGTGGAGCGGCCCGCCCTTCCGCGCCTCGACGTGGCGGGCAGTCACGGCCATGCGCCGCCCGGATTCACCCGCATGGCTGCCGCGCTTCCGCGACGGCCGCATCGTCCGTTTCGCCAACCAGGAAAACGTCCTCGACCTCCCCGGCGAGCGCTGGGGGCCGATGCGCGTCGTCTTCCTGCAATACGCGAGCGATCCCATCACGTTCTTCGAGCCGCAGTCGCTCTACCGGCGACCGGACTGGATGCGCGCGCCGCGCGGGCCCGACGTCTCGCCCGACCTGCGCTGGTATCCCGTCGTGACGATGCTCCAGCTCGCCGTCGACATGGCCGCGGCCGACACATCGCCCGTGGGTTACGGCCATGTCTACGCGCCGTGGCACTACATCGGGGCATGGGTCGCCGTCACCGACCCGCCGGACTGGACCCGCGCGGAAATCGAGCGCCTGCAGGCGTATTTCAAGGAGCGCCGCCGCCGCTGAAGCCACGGTAACGGATTTTCGGCTGGTCCTCAGCCAGTCAATCCATTGGATCGAGCGCGATGAAACCCTCTTCCGCCAACCGGCGCCCAAATGTCATCTGGATTTTCGGCGACCAGCACCGCGCCCAATCCGTCGGCTACCGCGGCGACCCCAACATCCGCACGCCCAACATCGACAACCTCGCGCGCAACGGCATGCGCTTCGACCAAGCCGTCGCGGGCAGCCCGTGGTGCTCGCCTTTCCGCGGCGCGCTTCTCACGGGCAAATACCCGCACCAGTGCGGCGTCACACAGACCCCTGGCACCCTCGACCCCTCCATCCCCACCATCGTCAAGCCCTTCCGCCAAGCCGACTACCACACCGCCTACATCGGCAAGTGGCACCTCTCCGGCTCCAACAGCAGCGCGCACGTCGTGCCGCCCTCCAACCGCGGCGGATTCGACCACTGGGTCGGCTACGAAAACTGCAACAACCAGAACGAAGTGCGCGTCTCCGGCGGGCGCAGCGGCGCCCTCCGCCGCCTCCCCGGCTACGAGACGGACAGCCTCACCGATCTGCTCCTCGAGCACCTGAACCACCATCTCGGCGGCGGCGCCACCGAGCGGCACTACCAGCCCTTCTTCGCCGTGCTCTCCGTGCAGCCCCCGCACAGCCCCTACGTGCCGCCCACCAACCCGGACCACCCCGGCCATCCGACGCGCAACCCCGCGAATATCCGGCTTCGCCCCAACGTGCCGGACGTCCCGTGGGTGCGCGAAAAGGCCGCCCTCGATATCGACGGCTACTGCGGTATGATTGAAAACCTCGACCACAACCTCGGCCGCCTCCGCGACGGGCTCAAGCGCCTCGGCGTCGACGAAGACACATGGATCGTCTTTTTCTCCGACCACGGCGACATGCTCGGCAGCCACGGACAGTGGGAAAAGTCGAGCCCGTGGGAGGAAAGTATCCGCATCCCCTTCATCGTCGGCAAACTCGGCGGCCAGGAGCGCATGCGCACAGGCATCTGCGACGCCGTCCTCAACCACGTCGATATTGCCCCCACCACCCTCGGTCTCTGCGGGCTGCCCGTTCCGGAATGGATGGGCGGGCGCAACTACGCCGGGCACTGCCTGCACGACGACGATCCCCTCCGCACACGCAGCGGAGAAACCGCCGGGGAAGATCCGGAGTCCGCCTTCCTCCAGCAGATCCCGCGCAAGCGCCACGCCCACTCCGTCAACAAGGCATGGCGCGGCGTCGTCACCCGCGACAAGTGGAAGTATATCTGCCAGCCCGGCCACGACTGGCTCCTCCACAACCTCAACGAAGACCCCTTCGAGCAGAACAACCTCGCCCACAACGAAGTCTACCGCGAACAGCGCCTTCGCTGCCGCGAACTCCTCCGCCAGTGGATCGAAAAGACGGGCGACGACTTCGAGCTGCCCCCCGAAGATTGAGCCCAGCGCGGCGCCGGATTTCGCACTCCGCGGAAATATCCGGCGTTCGCCGCTTTTATCCTTGCCCAACGACCGGACGACGCTTTGTCTGGGCGGTTTTCCAATTTATCGACCCATGGCCAGAATCTGCTACGTAACCGGCAAGAGCCGGACCACAGGAAGTGTCATCCACCGCCGCGGTATCCGCAAGAAGAGCGGCGGTATCGGCACGCACATCGCAAAGATTTCGAAGCGCACCTTCCGCCCGAACCTCCAGCGCGTGCGCATCAAGCTTCCCTCAGGCCAAGTGAAGCGCGTCTGGGTTTCGGCCAAAGCCCTCAAGGCGGGCAAGGTCGAAAAAGTCGTCTGAGCGCCCGGCCCCGAACCGTCCCCTTGCGGCCGGGAACAAGAATGTACCCTCTCCACTGGGCGAAGGGTGCATGGACTCCAACGGACCACGGACTTTCCTGTCCGTGTATGGGCGAGGCACACGCGATGCTCCAATACCTCACCTCACGGTTTCGGCTACAAAAAATAGCCGAATGCGGAAGCGTTTGGACACTATCCGCTACTCCCCCCTGAGCAATTCCACCATCGTCCGCTCTACCGCTTCGGCCTGCATGCGGTCCTCTTCAAACTGCTCGGCAAGGGCTTCAAGTTCCCCGGAGTCAGCCACGGGAAACCGTTCGTAGGCCACCCCGAGTGAGAGCAGCGCGTTGTGGTAGACGGGGTGCACACGCCCGAGCAGTGCCCGCACGGCACGCCCGCGTTCTGCCGCCAAAGCGGACAGCGCCGGGTCGTCCGCGAGCGCCGCCAGACCGCGCGGGTGCGCCCACTTCGTCACCCCCCGCCGGAGCACCGCTGTCCGCGCGAGCGCGTCGATCCGCTCGCGCGACTCTGCTGCGGTGAGGAACGGTCCCCGCCCACGGGAGCCGAACTCCACAAGGCACACGGCGAGCCACAGCTCAAACCGCTCCGCCCCGCCCCCAAGGGCGGAAAGCCTTTGGTACGCACCCCGTCCGCCGTCCGCCGCGCGGCTGGCTTCCTCGAGAAAAGCGGCGTAGCGATCCACGTCTTCCGCCGCCGCCAGCGCAATTTCCATGAGCCAGTAGGCCCGCGCCCGGAAACTCTCCGGCGCCAGTTCCGCCCCGCCCGAAAACACACCGTCAAACCCCGCATCCTCCGTGCCCGGCACAACTGCATGATCGGCGAGAAAATCCCCGCGCGCCGGATTCAGGTACACGCGCAACTGCTCCACGAGCCCCGTGCGGATCCAGCGCGGTACCGTGCCGCCTTCGATGCCGCGGTCGAGCAGCCACGCGTGCGTCAGTGCCGCCGCGAGCGCATCCCAAAAAACGTCCTCCGGCAAAGAGGGCCCCCACGGCACGCGCAGGACGGCAACCCCGCCCTCCACGCCCCAACCCGACGCTGCGTCGTCATCCTCCGGCGGCAAGACCACCCGCACCCGTTCGGTGTACCCGACGAATGACAGGCCGTCCGCCGCCAGCAGCGGCAGCCACACGCGCAGAATACCCGTCGTGTGCAACAGTGCCGTGGCATCCGCGGACACCACGCCCACCGGACCGACTTGAACAACGCGCACCGCGGAGAGCGGCGGCTCCGTTCTTTCACGTGCGGACGCTGCGCCGACGCAGGCCAGCAAAACCGCTGCCCAGCCCAACACCGCCGCGATGCGCCGACCCGCGCGGCTGGGCCTGTTCACGGCTCCGCCGCTTCGTCCGCGGCAGGCGGCGGCTCCGGCCCGAAGACAAGGACCAGTTCGCCGTCCTCGATCGACGCCGATTCAATGCGGCGCAGGTGCGGCCCGATCTCCCCGGCCTCTTCCAGCGCGGCAAACAGCCCGCGCACCTCCCGCGCGAAAACTGAAGACAAGACCGGCACATACCCGAGCGGCGCACGCCCGAGCAGGCTGTTCTCATGCCGGAAACGCAACCCGTCCGCCGTCTCCCGCAGGGTTCCCGATACCTGATAGACCATGCGCCGGTCCCCGCCTGGCACAGCAACATTCAATGTCGTGCCGACATGCAGCCGCCCGTCCTCGATACGAAAATCCGGGGCCGTCGCTGAAGCGCGCAGACCGAACAACGTCGGCGGGCGAACCTCGTCGCCGTCGCCGCCCGCCGGGGTGCCCGTGCCCGGAACAAGGTGCGCACGCGACCACTGGTTGACGTCGCCCTCCGATAGAACCACCTCGCCCTCGAAACCCGTCAGGATCCCCGAGCGGACGGTGCGCCAGCGCTGTGTCCCCGTGCCCGGGTCGCCCTTTACCCAATAGGCCTGCCCCGGCTCGCGCTCATCCGGCGGCGGCGGCGCATTGACCTCGCGCACGTCATCCACCGCGAGGCTCGAAAAGGCGAGCGCGGCCCCAAGGAACACCGCGAGCGCAGCGAGGACCATGACAGCCGTCAGGCCGACGGGACGCTCCTCTTTCTTCTTCGGTGCCATGGGTGTATGCGGCGTGCGACCGCTTCCGCGGCGGAGAGCCGTCAGGCGGCGTTCGAGACCGGTGCCTCCTTCTTCGCGGGCTTCGCCTCGGCGGCGGACTTCGATGCGCCCGAATCTTTCGCAGCGTCCGCACCCTTACCCCCTTCTTTCGCGGCGGAATCCTTCTTGTTATAGCCCGAGCGGTCCTTGAAATCCGTCTCGTAAAACCCGCTGCCCTTGAAAATAAAGCCGGCCCCAAGCCCGATCTTCCGCTTCAGGGCCGGGCGGGCACACTCGGGGCAGTCCGACAACGGTGCGTCGGACATGCGCTGGAAGGCCTCGAACTCATGTTCGCAGTCAGTGCATTGGTATTCGTAGGTCGGCATCGTTGGAAACGTGTAAACAGGTTAAACGGAAAGATTTAGAAAAGCGTTGGGTGTAAGGCAGGACCGCCGCCAAGCCAAGAAAAATCTGTGGCCAAGCACCGTTCCTTCCTGTTTTTCTATACCTTTTCAAAGATTTTAGCGGAAGCGTCCCGCGACAGTCCCCCACCCACCATGGAATTCAACGAACGTCTGGAAGCCTACCGCAAGCGCACCGAGCGCGCCCTCGACACATGGCTGCCCGCCACCGACACCCGCCCGGCCCGCCTCCACGCGGCCATGCGCCACGCCATCGAGAGCGGGGGCAAGCGCCTGCGCCCCGTCCTCCTCTTCACCGCCGCCGACCTCTACACCCCCGCCGCCGACCCCGCGCCCGCCGCCGCCGCCGTGGAAATGCTCCACACCTACTCCCTCGTGCACGACGACCTTCCCGCCATGGACGACAGCCCTCTGCGCCGCGGCAATCCCACCGTCCACATCGCCTTCGACGAGGCCACCGCCGTCCTCACCGGCGACGCCCTCCTCACCGAAGCCTTCTTCGTTCTCGCCCGCGCCTACGCCACCCGCCCGGAGATCGCCGCCGTCCTCGCCCGCCATCTCGGCGAAGCCGCCAACAGCCGCCACCTCATCGGCGGACAAGCCGCCGACACCCTCGCCGAACACACCGAAATCACACCCGAAGACCTCGACTTCATCCACCTCAACAAAACCGCCGCCCTCATCGGCGCCGCCCTCTCCATGGGCCTCGCCCTTACCGACGCCCCCGCCTCCTCCCACGAACCCATGCGCCGCATCGGCCGCGCCCTCGGCCTCGCCTTCCAGATCGTCGACGACCTCCTCGACGCCACCGGCGACGAAGCCGTCGTCGGCAAACCCCTCCGCAGCGACGCCGAACGCGCCAAAAACACCTACCCCCGCCTCCACGGCATCCCCGCCAGCCGCAAACGCGTCCGCCAACTCACCAAAGAAGCCCTCGCCCAAACCGCCAAACTCGACGCCGACACCGCCTTCCTCGAATCCCTCATCCAACACCTCGAAAAACGCATCGCGTAAGGGCGGCACTGAGGTGGTCGCACCGCCAGGTTTTCCGCTTTCCTCTTTCCCGTTCCGCTTTCCGCCTCCCTTTCCCTTTACACACTTCTCCGCCCGAATTAACTTGTCCGCCCGGACCTCCCCCGCAAGGTAGGGTTTTCCACCTTCCCGATGATCTGGACCGAACCCGCTACCACCAACGATTCCCACGCCGCGCTTGAAAAGCAGCTTTGGGACGCCGCCAACCAGCTTTGGGCCAGCGCCGCCCTCAAGCCCTCCGAATACTCGACCATCGTTCTCGGCCTTATCTTCCTCCGCTACGCCGATGTTCGCTTCACCGCCGTCGAGCAGGAAATCCACCCCTCTCCCAGCCCCTCTCCCTCTGGGAGAGGCGGGGGTGAGGGTGCGGAGCATAGGAGAGGCGGGGGTGAGGGTGCGCAGCATAGTCGGCGCAAAATCGGCCCCCACGACTACCACGCCAAGGGCGTCCTCTACCTGCCCGCGGAGGCGCGGTTTTCCCACCTCCTGAGCCTGCCCGAGGGCGCGGCCGTCGGGCAGGCGATCAACGATGCCATGCGCCTCATCGAAAAGGAAAACCCGGACCTCGCCGACGTCCTCCCGAAGAGCTACCAGGTCCTCGAAAGCCGCACCCTTGCCGCCCTCCTCAAGACCATGGCCTCCATTCCCATGGACAAAGACGGCGACACCTTCGGGCTCATCTACGAATACTTCCTCGGCAAGTTCGCCATGTCCGAGGGGCAAAAAGGCGGCGAGTTCTACACCCCCACCTCCATCGTCCGCCTCATCGTGGAAATTCTCGAGCCCTACCACGGCCGCATCCTCGACCCCGCCTGCGGCTCCGGCGGCATGTTCATCCAGTCGGCCCGCTTTGTCGAAGCCCACAAATCGAACCGAACCCTCACCCATGCCAAAGGCACCCTCACCCCGGCCCTCTCCCAGGGGGAGAGGGAGGGGCCCGGCTATTCAGGGAATCCGACACATGAGATCTCCCTCCACGGCCAGGAGCGCGTCATCGAGACGGCCCGCCTCGCCCGCCTCAACCTCGCCGTGCACGGCCTCAGTGGCGACATTCGCCAGGGGAACACCTATTACGAGGATTTGCATAATTCGGTCGAATTACCCTCACCCCAGCCCTCTCCCACCGGGAGAGGGAGTGATCACGAAATCAAAACGGGCGTTGGCCGTTTTGATTTCGTGATGGCCAATCCCCCCTTCAACGTCAGCAAGATCGACAAGGAACGCCTCGCCGGTGATCCCCGCTATCCCTTCGGCCTACCCCGCACCGACAACGGAAACTACCTCTGGATTCAGCACTTTTATGCGGCCCTGAAGCCTTCGACAGGCTCAGGCCGGGGCGGGCCGCGCGGGCTTTGTCATGGCCAACTCCGCCGCCGACGCCCGCGCCTCCGAGCAGGAGATCCGCGAAAAAATCATCCGCTCGGGTCACGTGGACGTGATGGTCGCCATCGGCCCCAACTTCTTCTTCACCGTCACCCTCCCCTGCACGCTCTTCTTCTTCGACAAAAGCAAAGCCGGCACCGACCGCGCGGACAAAGTTCTTTTTGTCGACGCCCGTCACATCTACCGCCAAATCGACCGCGCCCACCGCGATTTCACCGACGCCCAACTCGAGTTCCTCGCCAACATCGTCCGCCTCTACCGCAGCCAAAAACCCGAGTTCGCCATGGGCTCGAAAAAGAAGTGGGACGAAGTCTTCGGAGGCTCCGGGGCCTACGTCGATGTGCCCGGCTTGTGCAAAGCCGCCACCCTCGCCGAAATCGAAGCCCAGGGCTGGTCGCTCAACCCCGGTCGCTATGTCGGCGTGGCCAAGGGCGAGCACGTGAGCGACGAGGATTTCAAGGCCAAGCTCGCCGCCCTCAACGAGGAACTCGAAGTCCTCAACGCCGAAGCGCGCGAGCTGGAGGAACGCATCGCGGAGAACGTGGTGGAGATTTTGGAGGCATGAGTCAGGAAAAGATAACGTTGGGGGAACTCATCCGTCTTCAGCGCGGATTCGACTTAACCGAAGTACAGCGACGCCCCGGAAAGGTGCCTATCGTCGGATCTGCGGGGATTCACGGCTTTCATGATACCGCAAAAGCAAGCGGCCCTGGAGTTACGCTTGGACGAAGCGGAGCATCCTTCGGTAAGGTCACGTTTGTTCGCGAGGATTTTTGGCCGCACAACACAACTCTCTTTGTTACCGATTTCAAAGGGAATGACCCCGCTTTTGTTAGGTATCTTCTTGAAAGTATGGATTTTACCTCATTGAACTCGGGAAGCGCTCAACAGTCGCTCAATCGAAACTTCCTCTATCCTGTTCCCGTCCCCAAATTCAATCTCCCCACCCAACGCAAAATCGCTGGCATCCTCTCGGCTTACGACGACCTGATCGAGAACAACCTGCGCCGCATCAAGATCCTCGGGGAGATGGCGCAATCCCTCTACCGCGAATGGTTCGTCCACTTCCGCTTCCCCGGCCACGAATCCGCCCGGTTTGTTGACTCAGCTCTTGGCCGGACTCCGGAGGGGTGGGCGGTAAAAAAGCTAGGAGAATTGGCTGATCAAATGCGCCGTGGCGTTCCCAAGGGGAAACTCGACCAACCTTTCCGCTACGTCGGGTTGGAACACATCCCGCGTCAGTCACTCGCCCTCGATGCGTGGGAGGAGACAACTGAACTGGGATCAAACAAACTCACCTTCGAACGCGGCGATGTCCTCTTTGGCAAGATCCGGCCCTACTTCCACAAGGTTTCTGTGGCACCATTCGACGGGATTTGTTCCGCAGACACCATTGTTATCCGTTCCCAAAAGCCCGAGCATCGTGCCTTGGTCACTTCATGCGTCTTCACCGAGGCCTTCGTCGCCCACGCGACCGCGACCTCGAATGGCTCCAAGATGCCGCGCACCGATTGGAAGGTTTTGAAAGACTACCCGCTTCTTTTGCCACCGAAAACCTTGCTGAACCGCTTTTCAGCGGTTTTCGAAGACTCGATCTCCCAACAGCAAAACCTCATTTCCCGCAACCAAACCCTCCGCCAAACCCGCGATTTACTACTACCAAAATTACTCCAGAAATCCTAGCTAGCCATGCCACCACTTAACAATGGTGCCCTTGGCTACGTTTGCGTTTATGTCATCTTCAACAGCAAAAGTTCGCATCGGACCAGCCGGAGTTCACTATTTCAGTCGTGAATCTGGGCTTAATGTACTGTTTGACGAGGTCCTCCCTCCGGAGGGATCCTGGCATGCAGCTCCCAGGCAAGTCTCCATTGCCCTCACCAATGCTTGCGATCTGGAGTGTGCTTATTGCTATGCCCCGAAGATTCCTTCGACACTGAATTATCAGATTCTTTGCGGTTGGCTGAGCGAGTTTGACCAACATGGCGCCCTCGGTGTCGGCTTCGGTGGCGGAGAGCCCTCGCTTCACCCGAGGTTTGCTGATCTTTGTGAGTTCGCGGCAAGGCAGACGAGTTTGGCCGTCACTTTTACAAGTCACGGTCACCACTTAGTACCAAAACTGCTTTCGAAACTCGTCGATAAAGTGAATTTCATCCGGTTGAGCATGGACGGGATAGGGGCGACATACGAGCAGCTCCGCGGGCGTAGCTTTTCCGCTTTCAAGGCGCGCCTGCGGGATGTGCGGGCCGTTGCTCCATTTGGACTGAACTTCGTCGTAAATGCAGATACTATTGATGACTTGGATGCTGCTATCGACTTTGCGCATAGCGAAGGTGCCCATGAGTTTCTCCTCCTCCCTGAACAGTCGACCCCTAGGAGGTGTGGCGTGGGTCAAGCAGAACGGGATCGTTTGAAGGAATGGGTCAGAAGCTACCGTGGACAAGTCCGCCTGGCTGTAAGCGAGTCGGACGCAGCGGAACTTGGGGCTTGCGATCCATGCGGAGCCGAAAGTGGACTTCGTGCGTTTGCGCACATCTCAGCGGCCAGTCGGTTGCAGCGAAGTTCTTTCGAATCCACTGGCGTGCAGATCCGCGAGGAAGGGGTAATGGCCGCTCTCCAAGAACTTGAACTGATAAAATAAACACAATGTATGAAAATCTGGAACGCCTACGGCTCTGAGCACTCGATGAATCTCGTCATGATTGGCCGCTTCAAGAGCGCCGGTGCGGCCGAAGCCGCCAAAGACGCAATTGAAGAATTGCAGAGCTACCTTACGGAAAACGAGCCTGACGGAAGTATCTATTCGGATGAGCTCATGGAAATTTTCAGGAAGCTCAAGATCCATACCATCGGTCCAAGCGAGCTGGATCAGTTTCGTTATGATTTCCGTATCGATATTGCGCAGGAAAAGGTGATTATTAAAACGGACGAATCCGATGTTTCGGCGCTCTGGAAGGCCCTGATCGATCGGGGCGCACGTGTGGAGATGTTCTCCGCGCACGATTACCCAAAAGGAGACGACTAGACTAAATGGCCTCCGCCACCCGAGTTGACTGGACCAGGTTCGAAGATCTCCCAGGCGCGGCGACCGAGAATTTTGAGGCGCTTGGTCGTGCCTTGGTGCGCTTGCACTATAGCCGCTTTGGAACATTTCGAGCGACGGCACAGATGCCGGGAATTGAGTTCCATCTCAGACTTCACAGCGACTGTCACCTCGGCAAAGCTGGCGCGTGGTTTGGATGGCAGTGCCGCTGGTATACAATCGACCGGGGAAAATCTCTCGGTAAGGCGCGACAGGAGAAGATTGCCAAAGCGATTCGGACCACGGAGAAATCGTTTCCTGAACTTACCGATTGGGTTTTATGGACGCGTCATCCGCTAACGGCGGGCGATGACAAGTGGTTTCACGGAATCAAGTCAAAATTCCGACTCCACACGATGGACGCGTCTCACGCCGAGGATCTTCTCTCTGGCGATGCTCTTATCCTCCGGGAGACGTATTTTGGAGAATGGGTGCTCCGTCCGGAGACCCTCGCAGACCGTCGTCAAGAGTCAGTCTCCAGCATTCACACGCGGTGGCTTCCTGAAGTCCATCAGGAGGTGGAAGCTGAGCGGACCTGCCGTCGCGTGCTGGGCGAAGCCGTCGCGTGGAACGCCCTACTAGAAGTCGCTGAACAACTCGAAACCTCATCCCGGGTTATGCGACGCGGTCCCCAACCACCGGCGAAGCTTGCAGCGGAAACGAAGGCTTTTGTTGACGAATTGGAGACCTTGGCCGTCACGCTGCGAGATGTCCCGCAACTCTTGACTAAGGGAGATTTCGATCTTCTCCATCAGACACTTGAGTACCGACCACAGCAATTATCTCCGGAACTGTCTTCGCTGCCACGTCGTTTGAGAGCGCTCCGCTTGTCGATCAATTTTGATGCGACAAATGGGCTGGAATATCATCATCGTGGTCGCCGTCTGCTTGATGAAATGCATCGCTGTCTGAGCATCAGAATTCAAGCGGTGATGGCGAATGCTGGTGGAGGAAAGACGCAACTCGCTGCTGAATTGACCGCACCGAGAAATGACCGTCCGGCAGGGGTGCTTTTGCACGGCAGAGCTCTGAAATCGGGCGATAGCCTTGATGACTTGGCAAAGACTTTTGTCCTCAATGGAAAGCCGATGCCTAGCTTTGAGGCATTGGTTGCAGCCTTGGACGCCGCAGGACAGCGGTCTCGCCGCCGACTACCGATAGTGATTGATGGGCTCAATGAGGCTCAAGACCCGCGGGATTGGAAGGTCCCCCTCTGCGCGGCAGACACCTTGCTCAAGAAATACCACGCCGTCCTCTTGGTCGTCACCCTCCGGACGGGAGCCTGGCGGCCGTCGGACGATCAGTGGCATTCCCGTCCACCAACGGCGAATGAGGAAGACGAGGCCCAAACTGTCTTTGTACGAGCGGCTCTCCCGGAAGGGACGCCGTTGGTTGAGATGAATGGCTTTGGACCACACAACGCCGTGGTTATTGCCCGCTACTTAAAGCATTTTCGAATCAACGCGCGAGTGAATGAAGTCCCTGCCGACTTGCTCGACCACCCATTGACGCTCCGCATCTTTTGCGAGGTGACCAACCCGCCGCCTCACGAGCATGAGGTGGGACCAGAGGCATTACCGCGATCTCTAATTGGGCTATTCGAGCGTTATCTGTCGCGTGCTATTGAGCGGATTGGCTCTCTTTCGCCAAAGGAATTCCCATACAGCGGCCAAGACGTGCGGCGCGCCCTGAACAAACTCGCCCTTCAGCTGTGGAATCAGAACAGCCGCGAGGTTGAGCAGGATGTTTACCGCAACTTGATCGGCGACGCCAACAGAGTATGGGATCGGAGCTTGGTTAAAATGATGGAGCAGGAAGGCCTTATCCTACGGGTGGCCCTGGGAAATGGCAATTATGGTGTAATCCCTGTCTATGATGCGATCGGCGGTTACATGATCGCAAACGCGCTCTTAGCCGAGATGGGGCGCTCTGAGTTCGCTGCTTGGATCCGGCGGCAAGACATCGTTGTCCGATTCTCCAGCAATCAGTGGCAGGAATTGCACCCAATGGCCGGTGACATATTCAAAGCTCTGGCAGCGACTACCCCTCGTCGCTACCAGCGGGAGCAGTTATGGAATCTTGTACCAGGTTCCTTGAAAGACGCGGCCCTCTTCGAGGCTACCGAGCTAGAAGGCGACTTAATCGACCAAGCCACCGTAGAAGAGATTGCGAAGATCGTTCGTGACCCGACCGCGTCAACTGCGGTTTTCGACAGGCTGTTTAGCGCACGGGCCATTCCGAAACATCCGTTCAATTCGCAATTCCTCGATGCGCAGCTTCGACAAATGACGAATACTGCGCGCGATCTGCGCTGGACGGAAATGATCCGAAATGCTTATGAGCGCGCGTATCGAGGATTGCCCCGTGTCGGTGAAGACTGGGAGATTGATCGGAGGTCCAGATCGGAGGCGGATATTCTTCTGGCCCGTTGGAGGATGTGGTGTCTCACCTCGACCTCGCACGAGATGCGGCTGAAGGTCACCCGCGCTCTATATTGGTTCGGTCGTAGTGATCCAAAGGCGTTGTTCGCGCTTACTCTTGAATCGCTCTCGATCAGCGATCCCTACGTGCCGGAGCGAATGCTCGCGGCTTCGTATGGTGTCGTGATGGATCGCCATGGCCTTAATCGGGATCAAGTCTACGAAACCACAACACTCAAAGATTTTGCGCTTCGCCTTTTTGAGCGAATGTTCGCACCGGAAGCGCCGAATGCGACTACCCACATCCTGATGCGCGAGTACGCCCGTAGGATCATCGAGGTTGCCCAAAGCACAAACAAGGGGTTGCTCACGGACCGTCAGGTGGAGCGAGTTCAACCGCCTTTCCCCGAAGACTTGCACAGTAACTGGTCCGAAATTGAGCTGAAGGAGGATGAGCGCATTCCACGACCATCTCCTCTTGGGATGGATTTTGAAAATTACACTCTTGGACGCTTGGTTCCCGACCGTGGCAACTACGATTATAACCATAAGGAATATCGTCGGGTTGTGGCTCAGGTCCTCTGGCGGACCCATGAACTAGGCTGGTCGGCTGAAGCATTTGGTAAGATAGACGACGACATAAGTTCTGCGAGTTTCCGAAGCAGAACCGAGGATTCCAGTCGACGCATCGATCGTTACGGCAAGAAATACTCACGGATCGCGTATCTTGAGCAGGCAGGCATGCGAGCAGATCTAGGGCTCTTGACGGAATCCTATTCTTTCGGTTCTGAACGCACATCAGAGGTTGATGTCGATCCGAGTTTCCCACAACCGCCCCGCGAGGAACGGCTCAACACCAAGGACTGGCTCGCGGGTCGCCACAGAACATTGCAGGCATGGATCGCACGGGGACCCGTGCCGGACACAACGCCGCTCCTGCGTCGCGAAACCATACTTGCGGAAACAGGGCCGTGGGTGATGCTCGACGGTGTCTTTACGCGCCAAGACAAGATTAGTGGTCGCGACCTCTTTTGCTTCGTACGGACGTTCCTCGTCTCGGTGAAGAGAAAATCCGCACTAATGAGGGCACTTCAGAAACAGTCCATGCGAGGTCGCTGGCCCCCGGAGAAGCCTGAGGAGATGTACGCTTTCGCTGGGGAGTTCCCTTGGTGCTCGACATTCGGGATCTATCAAAAGGAGGCACTTCGTTTCGTAACTGAACGAAAAGTTGTTACGGTAGAACGCCCCCAGACGGTTGTGACAGGGCCCAATGCTTTTGAACATGCAAAGCACGCGCTCGACCTTCTTCGGGACGGGAAGGAACTTCCTGCGGAGTTGAAAGTATTTTTTGCTGAAAATGTCAGAACGAAACTCGTTCCGGTCCAAGAGGTGCAGGAGAAGACGACGGATTTCAGTGTCACCATTCCCGTATGTGATTTCAGTTGGGCGGGACCGACCATTGGCGACGAACGCGGCGGCGGCGTATTACTTGCTAGGCACATTGCGCAGGCGCTACAGCTGCGCTGGCTTCCTGGGACTCATGATGTCGCGGATTCCCGTGGGCGCAGGGCGACGATCAACACCACCTATGGGCGAGAGTCGCGTGCCGATCGCCAAGAAGGGTTCTATGTCCAGGAGGACTTACTCATGAAGTATCTGCGCCAAAGAAAGGAGGCTCTGATTTGGGTTTCATGGGGAGAACGTGGGATTTCACACCATCTGGTGGACGAAGCCCGCCGGAGCCGAGAGGAATTCGGTGAGACCTTCAAGGTGTTCCACACGGTGAAGGCTTTGGATAGCGGCGGCTGATCCCATGAATCTCGCACATGCAACGAATATCCGATGACAGCTATACTGGAACTGCCTTCGCCGCCACGGGAGAGAGGATGTGGCGCTCGAAAAGGTAAGGGCCAAGTATCTGGAGGAATTCGGGCGACGGAACCTGTATCTGTTTCTCGGGACGATGCAGCAATTTCACGGCTTCTCCCCCAATCCATGGATCATCATCGGAGTCTTCGCTCCGCCCTATGAGCAACAGATGGAGCTGGGCTTCGAAGGTTGAGCAAGTAATCTGGTTGACAAAAGTTGACGATCTTTGTCTTCTCATTGGTCTCGTTTATGGAAAAACAGCTAAATGAGGAAAGGTGTGAGGAGCGCGGACTCAGCCAGAGCGACGTGGCTGCCGCGCTGGGGTTGACCCGGGCGGCGGTTTCCAAGTGGTTTACGGGGAAATCTCTTCCGCGGCCCGCTGAGTTACTCAAGCTGGGCAGGTTGCTGGGTCTGCGCTACACGGAATTGGTCGAGCAGGTTAATGCCGTGGAGGAACCGATCGTCGCTTTTCGCAAGCGCGCGAGTTGCAAGACTAACTGACCGCCATGTGGCGCGGGCTCGGGAGATGGGGAATCTCCTCCGGCCCCTGGTGCCGTATTTGGACTTCGACCCCTTCGTCGGTCCGCCGTCCCTGAAGAATCCATCGACAGAGTATCGCTACCTGCGGGATCTGGTCGCTAAGCTGCGTCGCGAGATCGACGTGGCGGAGGATGCTCCGGTCGAATTCGAGAAGCTGATCGGCTTTTTCCACCGCTACCAGGCGGTCATCATTCCGACGCTCTGGGGGCGCAAGGCAAAGCACGAAAACGCCCTCCACCTCCACCTGCCGGACTCCCGGACGACCTGGATCTACCTGAACCTCGATGTCGAACTGCACGACTTCAAGTTCTGGATGGTGCATGAACTGGCCCATGTCCTGACGGTGGACCTGATCCGCGAGGACCGGATCGAGGAGGCGGAAAACTTTGCCGATGCCTTCGCGGGCGCATTTCTCTTTCCCGAAGCGGTCGCGGAGAAGGCGGTCGGCGAATACCGTCGCCGCCGAACCGATGCGGGCCGCCTTGAGCTGCTCTGCGATTGGGCCGAGCGGCACACGATCTCGCCGAATACGGTCTACCGGCAGGTGCAGAATTACGCCCATGCGCACGGGGAGGCTTTTGCGGAAATCGAGGAAAAGACCCTGCATGCGGCGTTCACGCGCTTCAATCAGCGCTTTCCCTCCCTCGCCGAAGCGCTCTTTGACGGCGAGGAGCCGAGCGCCGATCAATTCATGCGCGTGGCCCAGGAAGAGTTCGGCACCGGTTTTTTCAAGGCATTGGCCCGATACGTCCGGGAGAAGCGTCCCAGCCCGGGGGGCATTGCCAGCATCCTCAGTGTAAACCCGATGGATGCCCGCGCGTATTTTGACGCGCTTCTGGATATCGGTTCCCGTGGTTCTGAAACGGTGCCTGCGCAGTCGGAAGCCTGAGTCCAGAGGAGAGTGAAAAGGTTTGAATGAGACTGGCCGGATCAAATAAAACTTCCGCTCCATTCTTGATTTATGCTGTCCCCCATTCCAGAATTCGACCATAATCTGGTGCTTCCCCCGCACGCCGGCGATCCGCGAAGGATGAGCGATGTTTCGCCTTACCCATGCACTACAGTGGATCTGTGCCGCAAGTTTGCCACGAGTCCCGAGCGGGCGGAGATTTGAGTGGACCCGCTACTGGGCACAACTCTTTTCCCATAACCGGCTGGGGGTCTGGAAGGGAATGCTCAGAATTGACTTGGACACCCAGACCGATGACATTGCGGCCCGAACGGAACTCACGACAATCGCGCCATGACTACCCGCTCAAAGAGAGATGCTCTTAAGGTCCAGCTTCTCGAGACGCGCCGGATGAAGGAACTGGCCGCTGGTCATCCATTAATGGCGCGCTCGTTTGAGGCGCGGGAAAAGGATTTGCACACGCAGATCGAGGCTCTCCCATTGGGAGATAAGGAAGCAAAGGCGGTCCTGTATTTTTCCGGGGAACCGGTTCAAGGCTCCATGGGAATCGACGCTAGTTTCGCCAGTAGAGTTTTGGATCCTTATCAGAGTATGGTCATGGCGGATTACGCCGACCGCTACCACGGCGTCGTCGGCACCCGGGGCCCGAGAGCGGGCCAAGCGAATTCCCGTCTTCTATTAACCGCGCTGCCACGAGGTTCATTTGGTCTCGAACTGACCAGGGCGGACAGTGACGAGCTTTTTGAAGAAGATCAGCTAGCCGACACCTTGGCGCATGTGACGAAACTTGTGGAGTCCGCAGCACGGAGTGACGAGGATTTTGCGGCGGAGCTGAACGAGACGGCTCCAAGAGTCATCCAGAACCTACGCTCCTTCCTTGAAGTCGTGTCCAAAGGGAAAGCCGGACTGCGGATGGAAACGGGTGATTACCGCTGTGCATTGGACCCATTACAGGCGAATGAAGCTTACAATCGGGCGGCGGCAGCGCACTCTGACACAAAGGAGGTCAAGATCCGAGGAGCCTTCAAGGGAGTACTTCTCGAATCATGGCGTTTCGATTTTGTAAACGAGAACGGGCACAAGATCAGCGGAAAAATTGATGAGAATCTGACACCCGAGCAAGTGGTGGAGCTTAACCGAACATTTTTCAATGACCGTTGCGTGGCCGTTTTGGATAAAACGGTCGTGTTGTTCCGGAATGGGCGTGAGCGCACCACCTATGTCCTGAAGGACCTGCAGAGGCTCGAGGAACACAAAGAGAATGAAAAAGAAGAGCAGCCGTAGAAATGCGCGCGCGGACTTGGTCATCCGGGTCAACGTATCCGCTGCCGGAGCCGCTGAAATCGAAGTCAATTCAGAGAAGTGGAAGGATCCGGATGTGTGGGGCACCCTCCTTTCGGACATTGCCGGGACGATAGCGGAGTGTTACTCGACCGAAGCCGAGCGGGCGAGGTTTACAGCGGCGATGGAAAAGGCGTTTACGCGTGAGCGGCGGGCGGCCGATAACGTCGGCGAGGCCCCTCCATCGGCTTGAGGGCTTCCAAGTTTGAGGTCCCGGCGGCCTTTTTTTTAATTCTTTCCATGCCGAAAGCCCGTTTGCTACAGTCGGTTCCGAATCAGACCGGACCCTATGCTTTTTGAACGACAACGCGTCTTGCTCACGCTCCTCGATGCCCTCGGGGGCGCGATGGGGGCGACGGATTTCCAGAAACTCCTTTTCCTCTACACCCGCCGGGAGGAAAGGCCGAGCTATGAGTTTGTGCCCTACCGCTTCGGGTGTTTTTCGTTTTCTTCCTATGCTGACAAGCGGCGGCTAATCGAGCGGGGTTTGCTCGACGACGACGCGGATCATTGGCGGCTGACCGAGGCGGGGCGGGAGGCGGGGCGCGAGCGCCCGGCAGCGTCGAGGTCGGCGCACTGGTTTTCGACGAACGCCGGCAGCCTGCGGGGGAATGCGCTGGTGGCGGAGGTCTACCGCCGTTATCCGTATTACGCCACCCGCAGCGAGATCCTCGGGAAGGTTTTGCCCGGGGAGGACGACCGCGCACGGGTGCGGGCGGAGGTGCCGCCCAAGATGCCCGGAGGGCTCCTGACCATTGGTTACGAAGGGAAGTGCCTCGAAACCTACCTGAATCAGCTCCTGCGCGCCTCCGTAACGGTCCTTTGCGACGTGCGGCGAAACCCGCTCAGCCGGAAATACGGCTTTTCCAAAACAACCCTGCGGGGAGCGTGCGAAGCCCTCGGCATCCGTTACGAGCACCTTCCGGAGCTGGGCATTCCGTCGAGCGAGCGCCGGGAGTTGAAAACCCAGGCGGACTACGATGCCATTTTTGCGGACTACGAGCGCGAGAGCCTGCCCCGGCAAAAGGAGCCCCTCGGGCGGATCCGTGCATGGGTAAAGGCGGGTGAGCGGGTCGCCTTGACCTGCTTTGAGCACCATCCCCACCAGTGCCATCGCCATTGTGTGGCCGAAGCGGTGGAGCATCTCGCCGGGAACGACATGGCAACCGTGCACCTCTGACCGCCCCCACCCCCCGCGAACCCATGGCCACGCGAATTCTCGCCGATAACTGGACGTTTCAGAACGCTGGAGAGTTTACCTGTGAGGGACTGAAGGGAGACGACGCCCGCGAATTGGTGATTCCTCAGAATGAGAACTCCTTTCACTACCAGGAAGTGTCGTATGATTTGTTACGGTTCGACGCCTTATGTCAGGTTCTGAATCATTTGGTGCTTTCGGACGAGGTCTGGGTGGATGAGGCGTTCTCTGATACATGGGAGGAATTCGAACCATTGGCTAAAGCCAAAATAGCGCGGGTTGTGGTGCCGAAGCCGTTCAAGGAATTCAAAGGAAACTGGATTCGAGCGAGGGAAGCGATGGGAGATCAACTCTGCGTTAATAAGGCCGTGCGGAAGGCACATCGCAAAAACAAGCGACAGTGGGCGAAGGATAAGACGACGCCTGATCCAATGCTATCCCAGTTGATTTGGGGTGGCTCTGGAATGCTGGCCCGGGCGGACTGTTTCAAGCTGCCCTATTCTCCGCATCCTCTCAGGGAGAAGATTGTGAAACGCGCAACCTGTTTGAATGGGCCGGACGCGCAAGTAAAGCTATCGGAGTTTATTTCTTCGGAACGCTTGAAGATTTTCCGGCAACTTGGCAAAGCGGGTTTTATGGGAACCGTCCATTTGCCTCCGATTGCTGTAGAGGTGATCGAGGCATCCACCGATCTCTCGGATCTTGTGAGAACGGCCCTTCAATTGCGGGACAGTTACCAGAAGGTGCGGAAGTGGCTGGGGCAATTGCAGCGTGATCTAAGCAATGAAAGCATCAAAGAGGTACTGGCTCATGAAAAGAGGCTACAAGAAATTTCCCGGCATCTGAACTCGTACTCATCAGTTGTAAGTCCGCAGGGAGAAACGACGATGCAGATCGGCGTCAGTTGGCTGAAGCTGTCAACGAAAGGCGGCCCACCCGTCAATTCGATCAAGAACAGATTTGGCATGAGAGCGGAGGTGAATCGCCTCGTATTGAGGCCCCCGGGCCACGGGTCGATAAAGAAGTTGCTCCGAATGCTGGGCGAACAGAATACCAAGCTTGGAATGCGGTTTACGGCGGAGCTTTCTGAGCGTTCCACAGCGCAGACTCTCTAAATTGGAAAGAAACATGAATCAAACCGGCAAAGCCATTGGGACTGAAGATTTGGGCGGTGCATTTCAAGGGGAGGTTTTTGAGTGAATGAGTATCCCGTAGTCCCCATCGCCCCGGAATCGGTTCTGGAAAGCGAGCAACTCGGAACGAAGGACAAGTTCTGGTTCATCACAGACGACGGGTATTTGGGTAAATCGGAGTGGCTCTTCAAGTTTCCGACCGAAAACACCGGCCAGCATTGGGCGGAGAAAATTGCTTGCGAAATCGCCAAGCAAATGAAGATTTTGACCCCCCGGGTGGAGTTGGCGGTCTTTGAAGGCGCACGAGGCACGGCCACCGAGAATTTCACGAAGGACGGATATGAGCTTTTCCACGGAAACCAGATTCTCGCCGGGCTTACGCCAGCCTATCAGACGGAAAGGCGGTGGCACCAAAATGATCACACCATCGGGCGGATTTTCGATGCGATTGATTCGATCTTCGTGGCCTCAAACGCCGCGAAGAAGGCCGCAGATCAGATGGGGGCCTATCTGGTGCTCGATGCGCTGATCTGCAATGTGGACCGGCACCACGAAAACTGGGGGATCCTTCGCAAGAGCACTCCGGATGGGATGCGTGGGCGCTTGGCCCCGAGCTATGATCACGCCTCATCGTTGGGCCGTGAGTTGAGGGATTCCGGCTCAAAGAACAATCGTGAGCGCTACCTGCATGAACTTGGCGTCGCCAAATACATCGAGCGGGGGCGTTGCCCGATCTTTGTGGACGGGACCGGCAATCATGGGCCTTCGCCATTTCGCCTTGTTCAGCGCTGCCTGGAAATCGACCGGTTCGCGCCGCATTTCCGACATGGATTGGCCAAGCTCTCCAATCTGAATCCCGCTCATTTTGCAGCGATCATTGATCGGGTGCCTCATGACTGGATGTCGCCTCTGGCCCGAGAATTCACACTTTCCTTGTTGATTGAATCTCTTCAGCAACTTAATGATCTCCAGCGATGAATGACCGTATCTTCTTTCTCGGTTGGCAGTCCCGTGCATCGAGAGCGTGGTTCCCCATTGGTAGATTGGACGCCGCCATGGGGGGCGGCAGCTACGAATTCGGCTATACGCGCGGCGCGCTCAAAGCTGCCCGGAACCATGGCTTCGAGCCGCTCTACGATTTTCCCGACATGGATCGACGCTATCATTCGGAAGAGCTGTTTCCGCTCTTCAAGAACCGGATCATGACCCCGGGGCGGCATGGATTTCAGGAATATCTGAAGCTTCTGGATTTTGAAGGAATGAAGCCGGACCCGCTTGAGATCCTCGCGGTGGACGGCGGCTATCGGGCGACGGACGCTTATCAGGTGTTTCCGAAAATCTCGAAGGACGCGAACGGATGTTTCCAATCCCGGTTCTTCCTGCATGGCTGGCGGCACACGAATGAAGCGGCCCGCGCCAGACTGGAGAAGCTGGTCGCGGGAGAAAATCTCTACGTGACGGTGGAGCTGACCAATCCGAAAACGAACACGGCCGTGCAAATCCAGACCGAGGACTACCAGATGATCGGCTGGGCACCCCGCTACCTGGTGCACGATTTGGTCCATGCAATGGCCCACTCACCAGGGGTCCTCAAGTGCAAGGTAGTGAGGTTCAATCCCATGCCCGCGCCTTCTAAGCAACGGGTGTTGATCGAACTTTGCGGACAATGGCCCAAGGATTATTCGCCGATGGAAGGGACTGACTTCGAACTCATCCATGCCAATGAGGTGAGCCTCATCCGTTGATCCGTGTCCAACGCCTACACCGAAGACCACCTCGTCGAGCAGCCGGCGATCCAGCTCCTGCAGCATGCCCTGGGCTGGGATGCGGCGGTCTGCTATGACGAGTGGAGCGGCGGGAAAAGTAGCCTGGGTCGGGAGGGAAAGCGGGATGTTGTGCTGGTTTCCAAGCTTCGCCCGGCGCTGGAGCGGCTGAATCCGGATCTTCCGGCGGAGGCCATTGAAGGTGCGGTTGAGGAGCTGACCCGGGACCGCACCGCCCTGAGCGTGGCGGAAGCGAACCGGGAGATTGACCGGCTCGTCAAGGAGGGCGTGAAAGTTGCCTTCCCCGACCGCGAGCGCGGGGGTCAGCGAATGGAGCTTGTGCGTGTGATCGATTGGGCGGAGCCGGCGAATAATCATTTCCTCGTCGCCTCCCAGTTCTGGGTGGCGGGTGAGCTATACCTCAAGCGACCGGATCTGGTCGGCTTCGTCAACGGGCTGCCCCTCGTGCTCATCGAGCTGAAGCAGCCGGGGGTGAATGTGCGGGAGGCCTTCGACAAAAACCTGCGCGACTACAAAGAGACGATTCCGCAGCTTTTTCATTACAACGCCCTGCTTCTCGTTTCCAACGGCGTGCAGAGCAAGGTCGGCAGCGTGACGGCCGAATGGGAACACTTCGGCGACTGGAAGAAGGTGACGAGCGAGGACGAGACGCCGGCGGTTTCGCTCGAAACCCTCCTGCGTGGAACCTGCGAAAAGAACCGCCTGCTCGATCTGGTGGAGAATTTCTGCAGATTCGTGGATCACAAAGGAGGAACGCAAAAGCTCCTCGCCCGTAACCATCAATTCCTTGGGGTTAACCGCACCGTTGAAGCGCTCGTAAGGATTTGCGACGCCAAGGGGGAAGCCAGCGCATCTGCGGGTTCCAAGGAAACCCTCACCCCAACCCTCTCCAAGGGGGAGAGGGAGCCGACTAGTGAGAAGACTCCGCATTACCGGGGGGGTGAGGGGAAGACGCCGATGCCGGGAAACGGCATCGGAGTCTTCTGGCATACGCAGGGGAGCGGGAAGAGCTACTCGATGGTCTTCTTTGCCGAAAAGGTTTTCCGGAAGCTCAAGGGCAACTGGACGTTCGTCATCATCACCGACCGGAAGGAGCTCGACACACAGATCTACCGCACCTTCTCGGCCTGCGGCGCGGCGAGCGAGCATTGCCAGGCGACGAGCACGGCCCACCTGCGCAAACTGCTGACGGAGGATCACCGATACGTCTTTACCTTGATCCACAAATTTCGCACGGCGCCGGGAACCGTGCACCCGGTTTTGTCGGAGCGGGACGACATCATCGTCCTGACCGACGAGGCGCACCGCAGCCAGTACGACACGCTGGCGATGAACATGCGGACGGCGCTGCCCAAGGCAAAATTTATCGCCTTCACGGGGACGCCGCTCATTGCCGGAGAGGAGCGGACGCGCGAGGTCTTTGGCGACTACGTAAGCATCTACAACTTCCGGCAGTCGGTCGAGGACGGGGCGACGGTGCCGCTTTTTTACGAGAACCGAACACCCGAGTTGCAGATCACAAATCCGGCACTCAACGAGGAGATTTACGAGGCCATTGAGGCTGCCGGGCTCGATGACGACCAAGAGGAGAAGCTGCAAAAGATTCTCGGGAAGCGCTATCACCTGATCACGCGCGACGACCGGCTTGACGCGGTGGCGAAAGACATTGTGCTCCATTTCCTCAACCGCGGCTACCAAGGCAAAGCCATGGTCGTTTCCATCGACAAGCTGACGACCCTCCGGATGTACGATAAGGTCCGCGCCGAATGGGAGGCCGAGACGGTGCGCGTGGGGGCGGCCCTTGAGGGCATGTCGCCGGGCCATCCGGATTTTGCGTTGCTCAACGCTCGCCTGAAAAATCTCGTCGAGACCGACATGGCGGTGGTGGTGTCGCCCGGGCAGAACGAGGTCGCGGAGATGAAGGCCAACGGTATCGACATCGCCCCGCACCGCGGGCGCATGGTCAAGGAAGACCTCGACGAAAAATTCAAGAGTCCCGACGATCCTTTCCGCCTCGTTTTTGTCTGCGCCATGTGGCTGACCGGATTCGACGCCCCCGCTTGCTCAACCCTCTACCTCGACAAGCCGATGCGCGGGCACACCCTCATGCAGACCATTGCCCGCGCCAACCGTGTTCACGGCGAGAAGGTCAACGGCCTCATTGTGGACTACGCCAATGTATTCGGGGAGCTGGAGAAAGCACTGGCCATCTACGGCTCCGGCAAAACCGGCGGCGAGATGCCGGTCAAAAACAAGGCGGAGCTGGTCGAGGCGCTGCGAATCGCCCTCGCACAAACAGCGGAGTTTTGCCGGAAAGAAAACGTCGACCTCGCCGCGATACCGGGCGCCCCGGCGAGGCGCTTTGTCCCGGCGGTGAACCAACTGGCGCGCAATGATGACGTGCGGGAAACCTTCCTCGGCATGACGAACGACGTGGCCCGCCTCTACAAGGCCGTCATGCCCGATCCGGTCATCCCCGAACTCGCCCCGAAAGCGCAGTTGATCGCGGAATTGGCCAAGGCCGTGCGGGCAACCAAGGACCCCGTGGACATCACCGGGGTGCTCGGCGACATTTCCAAGGTACTGGACGACGCCATCGTCGCAGAGCCCCACGTCAAACCGGGCGCGGAATCGGCAACCCTTGACCTCAGCAAGATCGATTTCGAGGTGCTGGAAAAGCGATTCGCGCGCAGCCCAACGCGGAATATTGAAGCACAGCGGCTTCGGGCACTGATTGAGCGAAAGCTCAACAACCTCATCCGCTTGAATGCGAGCCGTTATGACTTTCTCGACCGCTTCCAGAAAATGATCGAGGCATACAACAGCGGTGCCCTCAGCATTGAAGAATTCTTCAGCCGACTGGTCCACCTGACGAAAGACCTCAGCGAAGAGGAGCAACGCCACCTGCGCGAAAACGTGAGTGAAGAGGAACTGGCCGTCTTCGACATCCTCACCCGGCCCGGCCCCGATTTGACGCCTCAGGAGACCGAAGCCATCAAACGCATCTGCAAAGACCTCCTCGCCAAGCTCAAAACCGAACTCCTCGTCCTTGCATGGCGCACGAAGCGCACCACCCGCGCGGCGGTCCGCGTCGAGATCGAAAAGATGCTCGATGAAGGGTTGCCCGAAAACTACACCGCCGACCTCTTTGAAGAAAAATGCGGTGCCCTCTTTCAGCACGTCCTCGAAAAATATCCCGACCAAGGAACGAGCGTTTACGAATCCGATGTCGCCTGAGCCCGGTCCGGAGCAGACCACAGCACCTCCGCTTCATCCCGCCCGACAGACCGGGCCGCAGCGCCGGAAGAAATTCTCCAGAGCCGGTGCCAGAGGGGCGCACCCGGTGCGGAACCCCCAAAGGTGCACCATTGGGGTTTGACTCCGGGGAGCAAGGCGATGGAATCGCCGCATGCATTGCGGACATTGCGCTACGTTTCTGACTGCGGCACTGGCGCTGCTATTCGCCGGGTGCGCCGGCAGCCGCACTGGTTCCGTGGCGCGATTGTCCATGCCCACGCCGGAGGCGGTCGGCGAACGGGCGCTCATGGCCCTCGAATCGCTGGAGAACGGAGCTGACGGGACTTTGTTCACCGTCAGCCAAGTGGTCTATGAGTGGGACCGGTTCGATACGGGGGCGGACGGCCGGTTTTCCGTCCTTGCGGAGCCGATGCCGGAAGCGGGTTCCCCGGATGCCGAGCCCTACGAAGTCGGGCGTGCCTACACCGTTTACCGCGTCCACGTCACGCCGGACGGATCCGTTGCGCCGGACGGGATTGAGCGGCTTGTCAGACGGGTAACCATGCGCGAAGGGCAGGCGGAATCCGCAATCGACCGCAGGAGACCGGTTCCCTTCGCCGGTCTGGAGGCACTGCCTCCGGATGAGCGTTTGGAGACACCCGACCCGGCCGCCTTCGCCCGTGCGGCCGCCGCTTCTCAAGCCGTGGAGCGTTTCCCGATACCCCGGCCGGTGGACCCGGAGGATTTGGTTTCGCTTTCCGCGGTGCTGCACGACGCCCGCGACAGGAACCGCCGGACCTCTCCCTACACGTTGAGCTTCATCGTGCGCGAACTTACCGGAACGGACGCAGAAACGACCGCCCAACCCGACCTCCATGCATTCCAAGTGCTCCAGGTCGAAATGGACAGACGGGGGCGTGTCCGGACAGGGGACGTGGCCGAAGGCCTGCGGATCGTCCGCGGGGAATGAGCGGTCCGGTCATCCGCAGTGTCAACCGGCGCCGAAAGCCGATTTAAGCGAAACAACTACTTTCGATTTGCATGTAAATCGAAAGTAGTCCATTCGTTTCTACATGATCGAACGGACACTTAGCCGACGGGATTTGGAGCAACGTACCTGTTTTCTGTGGGGACCGCGGCAATCGGGGAAGAGCACGCTGCTGCGCACATTGTTTCCGGATGCTCCCTACTTCGATCTGCTCAACTCCGCGTTGTTCCGCCGATTGAGCGCGCGTCCCGAACGGATGGCCGAGGAGTTGGCTGCAATGAACCCGCCAGAAAACACGCGATCCCAACCGGTAATCATCGACGAAGTGCAAAAGCTTCCGGATCTATTGGACGAGGTCCACCGCCTGCACGCCGATAACGGTTTCCGCTTCATTTTGAGTGGTTCGAGTTCCCGCAAATTACGCCGCGGGGGAGGAAACTTGCTTGGAGGCCGCGCAGTCCGGCGCGAACTGCTTCCTCTGACCTATCGGGAGATTCCTTCCTTTTCGCTCGAACGCGCACTCAATCACGGACTGCTGCCTTCACACTATCTTGACGAAGACCCGTTTGACGCCGTTGCCGCATACGTTGGTGACTACCTCCGGGAGGAGATACTCGCGGAGTCACTTGTGCGCAGTCTACCTGTATTTCAACGATTTCTCGAAGTGGCCGCCCTTTCCAGCGGAAAGCCGATTCAATTCGCCGCATTGGCGCGCGAAGTCGGCCTCTCCGCACCGGGCGTCCGCGGATACTTCGAAATCCTTACCGATACCCTCCTTGGGTATTGGGTTCCTGCCTACCAAAAGCGCCAGAAGCGGCGCATCGTCGCGGCCCCGCGTTTCTACTTCTTTGACATCTGCCTCGTCAACGATCTCACCGGGAGGGGACCTCTAGTCCCGGGCTCGTCGGATTTCGGGGCCGCTTTCGAACACTTCATTTTCATGGAGTTACGCGCATGGATGGCCTACCGCCGATACCGGGGCCAACTATCGTACTGGCGGACATCCTCAGGGTTTGAGGTCGATTTCATTCTCGGCCACGGAGCCACCGCCATTGAAGTGAAGTCCGCCGAAGATCCGGCCTCGACGCACACCAAAGGCCTTCGGGCATGGCTGGAGGACAACCCGAAGAGCAGGGCTCTACTAGTCTGCCGCGCACCGAAGCCGCGGAAGACACGCGAAGGAATCAATATCATTCCGTGGCAAGACTTCCTCGAGCGGCTGTGGAATGACGAGTGGAGTGATTGAACCCGACCGAGCCGGCCTATCTCTCCAACCGCTACGGGGGAGGTGTCGATCCGCATCGCATCGCATCGCCACGCCCGCCCCTATACTTGTTAGCACCGCGCCCCGAGTCCGCCGGCGCTACCACATTGCCGCGACGCGCTCCCAGTCGTGGGCGATGACGAGGCCCCAGACAATGCCGCAGTGGACGAGGCTGAGGAGGACGGCGGCGCTGCCCATGTCTTTGGCGCGTTTGGCGAAGGGGTGGCGCTCGGTGGAGATGTAGTCGACCACCCACTCGACGGCGCTGTTGAGCAGCTCGACGATGAGGACGAGGAAGACCGCCGCGACCAAGAGGGCTTTGCCGAGGAGACCGACGGGGAGGAGGAGCGCGACGGGGACAAGAAGGCAGGCGAGGAGGAATTCCTGGCGGAAGGCGGCTTCATGCTTGAGGGCGGAGCCGATCCCCTCAAGCGAGTAACCGGTGGCGCGGATCACGCGCATGACGCCGCGGTTGTTCGATGGCTTGCCGCTCTTGAGGAGAGGGTCGGTGGATAGGTGCATGGGTCCGGTCTGCGGTATGGGTGGTTCGACTACGCGCGCAGCCCGTCGGCCACGGCCTGTGCTTTCATGGAGAGCTCGGCGGCCTTGAAGCAGTGTTCCTGCGTCATGGCTTTGTCGGTACCGTTGAGGATGTCGAGGATGAGAATCCCGAAGAAAGGGTAGCCGATCTTGCCGTCGCAGGGGATGCGCTTTTCGCCCTCGTGGTCGACAAGATAGATGACCTGCTGCTCCTTTGGATCGGAAGTGATCTCGATGTATTTGCGGATCTCCATGTATCCGTCCGTCCCGAGGATGAATGTGCGCCCGTCACCCCATGTGCGGAGGCCGCGCGGATTGAACCAGTCGAGGCGGCAGTAGCAGGAGGCGCCGCTGTCGGTTGTGACGGAGGCCTCGCCGAAGTCCTCGAGGCCAGGGGTGTCAGCGTTGGAGAAATTCTCGACGCGGGCAAAATTCACCTTGCCGTCCGTCGATCCGGTGAAGGCAAGAAACTGGTCGAACTGGTGCGAGCCAATGTCGGTGAGAATGCCGCCGTATTTCTCTTTCTCAAAAAACCAATCGGGGCGTGAGGGCTTGTTAAGGTTGTGCGGGGCCATGATGAGGACCTGCAGGACCCGCCCGATGGCACCCTGTTTGATGAGTTCGCCGGCATGCCACGCAGCCTCGGTGTGGACCCGCTCGGAATAATCGCACATGTATTTGCGCCCGGTCTCTTTCACGACCTTCCGCGCCTCGTCGAGCTGTCCAAGGGTGGTGAAAGGCGATTTGTCGGTGAAGTATTCCTTACCCGCCCGCAGGCAGCGGAAGCCGACCTCGGCGCGCTCGCAAGGCACGGCGGCGGCGGTGACGAGCTTGATCTCCGGATCGTCGAGAATCTCGTCGTAGGAGCGCGCCGCCTTTACCCCGGGATACTTGCCGCAGAAGTCCTTGAGCCGTTTCGGGTCGGGATCCCACGCCCACTTGCACTCCCCGCCGGCCTCGGCGAGACCGTTGGTCTGTCCGAAGATATGACCGTGGTCGAAGAAGGCGGCGGCAAACTTGAATTCGCCGGGCTTGACGACGGGCTTCGGTTTCGCCGCCGTCGGCGCGTAGTTCATTCCGTCACGTTGGTTGTCGGGCATGGCTTACAGGGTGTTCGGGTTTGCTCGGGTGCGAATCGTTTACTGAAAATCGGAAGCGATCTTCTCTTCGACCTTTTTCTCAAACTTTGAATTGGCGATGAGTTCCTTGAGCCTTTTCTCGTAGGCGGCACCGTCGAGAGGGAACTCCACGGTGGCGTCGGTGAACCCGCTGTGGAGCATGGCGTTACCCAGTTCAACAGAGCGAATGCCCTCGGAGGCAGGAGCGATGAGTTCCTCGCCCTTGAGTATGGCATTGGCGAAATTCTTGAGGATACCGACGTGCTGCGGGCCGTGGCCGCCCGAAACGGGAATTTCGACGTTCCATGTCGGCGGTCTTGTGAAGCCGCCTTCGGTCTGCTTGCTCCACTCTGTCATGGGAACTTCGTTGCGGGTGAAGCGGATACCCGCGTGTTCGGACGGCTCGACGACGACCTTGCCGCGTTCGCCTGTGATCTCAAGGCGGTTGGTGCCGGGAGCCTCGCCCGTCGTGGTGATGAAAACGCCTTTGCAGCCGTTCTCGTACTCCATGTAGCAGGTGACATCGTCCTCGACCTCGATCTCATGGTAGCGGCCGATGCCGCAGAAGGCGCGCAGGCTCTTGGGCATGCCGAAGAGCCACTGCCAGAGGTCGAGCTGGTGCGGGCACTGGTTGAGGAGGACACCGCCGCCCTCGCCTTTCCATGTGGCACGCCATCCGCCCGAAGCGTAGTAGCTGTAGGTGCGGAACCAATTAGTTATCGTCCACACGACGCGGCGGATCTCGCCCAGTTCACCCTCTTGGATAAGCGAACGCAGTTTTATGTAGTGGGGATCCGTGCGCTGGTTGAACATCGCCGCGAAGATCACCTTGGGATCCGTGTGCGCCGCGATGAGGCGCTCACAATCCGCCTTGTGCACGGAAATGGGCTTCTCCACGAGCAGGTGCTTGCCCGCTTCGAGGGTCGCAATGCCCAGCGTGGTATGGTCGTAGTGGGGCGTCGCTACGAGCACGGCGTCCAGAGCGTCGCTGGCAATCAGTTCTTCCGCATTGGCGAAGGCCTTGATCTTGTCGAACGGTTTGAGGCGCCCGGGATTGTGGTCGCAGACCGCCGTGAGTTCCATGCCGGGGATCTTGCCGTCGAGGATGTTGCGGGCATGGGACGATCCCATGTTGCCCACACCGATGATGCCGATTCTTACTGTATTCATAGCTTAGGGATGATTTGAAAAGCGATTGCGCCGCGCCGCAGGCCGGGTTGTCGCGAACGACCTTATCAGGCCTTGTATTCGCCGAGTTCGAAACCGAAATATCGCGCGGCGTTGCGGTAGCAGACGTTCTCGACGAGTTCGCCGAGGAGCTTCATGTCGCGGGGAAGTTCGCCGTTTTCCACATCCTCGCCGATGAGGTCGCAGAGGAGGCGGCGGAAATATTCGTGGCGGGTGTAGCTCATGAAGCTGCGCGAATCGGTGAGCATGCCGACGAAACGACCGAGAAGCCCGAGGTTGGAAAGGGCGTTGATCTGCCATGTCATAGCCTCCTTCTGGTCGAGAAACCACCAGCCGCTGCCGAACTGCATTTTGCCCGGCACCCCGTCGCCTTGATAATTACCGATCATGGTGGCCATGAGGTAATTGTCCGCCGGATTGAGGTTGTAGAGGATGGTCTTGGGCAGTTTGCCGATACCGGAGAGGCGGCCGAGGTAGCGCGCGAGGGGCACGCCCTGCGGGTAGTCGCCGATGGAGTCGCACCCGATGTCCGGCCCGAGTTTGCGGAAGAGGGCCTCGTTGTTGTTGCGCATGGCACCGAGGTGCAACTGCTTGGTCCAATTCTTTTCCGCATCGAGGGTGCCGAAGAATTCCATGAGGTAGGAGGCGAACTGCTCCTTCTCGTGCATGTTGGCGTCGCGCCCGGCACGCGCTTTGTCGAAGATGCGCGTGGCCGTCTCTTCGTCGGGGAAGTCCGCGTAGCAGCGCTCGAGGCCGTGGTCGGAGAGCCGCCCGCCGACGGAATGGAAGAAGTCGTGGCGCTGGCGCAGGGCGTCGAGGAAGCCTTTGAACTCCACGCAGGAAACGCCGCTGGCGGCTTCCAGTTTGTCGGTCCACGCATTCCACGTCTTGGCGTGGTCGACGTTGAGGGATTTGTCCGGTCGGAAGGTCGGGTAGACGCGGGTGCCGATGCCGGCCTCCGCGATCTTTTTGTGGTCCTCCAGTGAATCCACTGGATCGTCGGTTGTACAGACGACCGAGACCTTGAATTTCTTCAGGATGCCCCGCGCGTCCATGTCGGCGGCGGCGAGTTTGGCGCTGGCCTCTTCCCAGATCGCCTCGGCGGTGTCGGGGCCGAGGAGAGTGTCGATGCCGAAGTAGCGCTTCAGCTCGAGGTGGCACCAATGGTAGAGGGGGTTGCGCAGCGTCTGCGGGACGGTGCGCGCAAAGGCGAGAAACTTTTCCTTGGGCGGGGCGTCGCCCGTGCACACGCGCTCGTCCTCGCCGTTGGCCCGCATCGCGCGCCACTTGTAATGGTCGCCCTCCAGCCAGATCTCGAAGAGGTCGTTGAAGCGACGGTTGGCGGCGACATCCCCCGGCGGGAGGTGGCAGTGATAGTCGATGATCGGGAGATCAGCGGCGTGCTTGTGGTACAGTTCGCGCGCCGTCTTGGTGCGCAGAAGGAAGTCGTCGTTGATGAATGTCATGCTCGCTTGCGGTTTCGGGTAGGGTAAAAGACCAATAATTCAAGGGACATCCTCTGTTCCCCCGCCGCCAAGGTCAAATGAACATGCACGCGAATCCGCCGTCGACGATCATCTCGTGTCCCGTGATGAAACCGCCCGCCTTGTCGCTGGCGAGCAGGAGTGTCGCCCCCGCGAGTTCCTCCGATTTGCCGAAGCGTTTTATGGGCGTGTGGCCCATGATTTGCCCGACGCGCTCCTCCGTGAGGACCTTGCGGTTCTGCTCGGCGGGGAAGAAACCCGGCACGAGCGTGTTCACGCGCACACCCTGCGCCGCCCACTCGCGGGCAAGGTTGGCCGAGAGATTGTGCACCGCCGCCTTCGAAGCGGAGTAGGTGAAGACGCGCGAGAGCGGCTTGAGCCCGCTGATGGAGCCGAGATTGATGATGTTGCCGCCCTCCCCGCGCTCGACGAGGTATTTTCCGAAGACCTGGCAGGACTGGAAGACAGCCTTGTAATTGACGGCGAGGATGCGGTCGGCCTCCTCGTCGCTGATCTCGAAGAACGGCGTGGGCGAATTGATCCCCGCGCCGTTGACGACGATATCGACACGGCCCGCACGCTTGAGAACGGCGTCGCGCAGGGTCTCGATGCCCTCCCGCGCGCTCACGTCGGCGTGTTGGAACCACGCCTCGCCGCCGGCGGCGGCAATCTTCTCCAGACGCACCTTCGCTTTCTCCTCGTTGCGGCCGACGAGGACGACCTCCGCGCCCGCGCCCGCCAACCCCTCGGCCATCGCGCCGCAGAGTTCGCCCGTGCCGCCGATGACGACCGCTACTTTGCCTTTCAGCCCATACAGTTCTTCAAGATAACTCATAATGATGTTTTTCGGAGGATATTGTTGGTTTCAGATAGTATCAATGCGGCGCTTTTTCCGGTCGACGGGCACCCCGGAGCGCGGACATTCCTGTCCGCTGGTTGCGGAGGACACGCCCGGACACAGCCCAACCGCACAACGGGGACAGGAATGTCCCCGCTCCGCCGCGGGCGCATCGCGTGCCCCTCAGCGCACGACACGCGCGCCGCCGCCGCCCATGACCTTCTCGACTTCCTTGACGTTGGCCATAGTGGTGTCGCCGGGGGTGGTCATGGCAAGGGCACCGTGTGCCGCGCCGTATTCGACGGCCTTCTGCGCGTCGCCGGTGGTCATGAGGCCGTAGATGAAGCCGCTCGCGAAGCTGTCGCCCCCGCCCACGCGGTCGAGGATCTCGAGGGCCGGGTAGTCGCGGCTCTGGTGGAATTCGCCGTCCATCCACGCCATCGCACCCCAGTCGTTGACAGTGGCCGTCTTGACAGAACGCAGGGTCGTGGCGGTGGCCTTGAAATTCGGAAACTCCGAGACAGCGCGGTTGATCATGTTCCGGAAGCTTTCGATGGGCAGTTCCTCCAGATTCTCATCGACGCCCTCGACCTCAAAACCGAGCGAAGCGGTGAAATCCTCTTCATTGCCGATCATGACGTCGACAAAGCGGGCGATCTCGCGGTTAACCTCCTGCGCCTTGGCCTGGCCGCCGATGGACTTCCAGAGCGAGGGCCGGTAGTTGAGGTCGTAACTGACGATGGTGCCGTGTTTATTGGCGGCCTTCACGGCCTCAATCGTCACCTCCGCGGCGGACTCGGAGAGGGCAGCGTATATGCCGCCGGTGTGAAACCAGCGCGCGCCGCGCTTGCCGAAAATGTCGTCCCAGTCGATATCGCCCGGCTTGATCTGCGAGGCGGCGCTGAGTCCCCGGTCGGGCACGCCCACCGCGCCGCGGATGCCGAAACCGCGCTCTGTAAAGTTGAGTCCGTTGCGCACCGTGCGGCCGATGCCGTCGTAGGGCTTCCACTGGATGAAGCGGGTGTCGACCCCGCCCTGCAGGATGAAGTCCTCGATGAGGCGGCCGACGTCGTTGTCGGCGAAGGCCGTCACGACGGCGGTGCGCATGCCAAAGCAGCGACGCAGGCCGCGGGTAACGTTGTATTCGCCCCCGCCCTCCCATGCGGTGAAGTGGCGCGTTGTGCGCACGCGTCCCTCCCCGGGGTCGAGGCGCAGCATCACCTCGCCGAGCGAGAGGCAATCGTATTCACAGGATTCAGCGGATCGGATCTTTAGGGTCATGGTGTTTAGGATTGGGATTTTTGAATTTTGAAAAATAATCAGGCCGGAACGCAATCACACCCGGTCCTCCCCATAAGACGGATCGCGCGCGTGATGGCGTAAAACCAAGATTCGCACGCTATCATGACGCGCCCGAAAAAGAAAGTTATCGTTTTGATCGTTCACGGACCTTCTGATCCAGTTCCAGCGAAAGCCCCACCGAAGGATTCGCCTCCATTTCGGCATCACGCCGCAGAGCCTCCGCGACGCCGCCGTCCCTCTCGGAATGCAGCGCGGGCAATGACTTGAGAATATGCATGGCAAGGGAAGCCCGCTGCGACTCAGGCAGTTCGAGCGCGAGTTTTTCAACTGTGTTCAACGAAGTCATGAATATAGCATAGTTCCTCCCGCCAGCGTGACAACTATCATTTCAACCTACCCCGCCACTTCAAAATCGTCGACATTCCACGGTTTTTCGCCGCACTCGGCGGCGAGTTCAGAGAAGGCGGCGATCTCTTTGGCGGAGAAGAGCAGGCCGCCCACCGCGTCACAGCGCTTGGCGAACTCCGCCTCCAACTGGCCGGGCAGGATGCAGTTTTCGTTGCCGTGGCCGAGGATGTCCTCGATGACGGTCTTGACGTTGTCCGCCTGCGAGCGACCGCCCGCGAAGGCCCCCGCGCTGATCGCCTCGGGGTGGATGACCTGAAAGAAGAAACAGGGCGCGTGTTTGTCGCCGTCGTCGGTCCAGCGGCTGCGCACCGTCGGGAGCGAGCCGCCGATAAAGGCACCGACGATCTCATTGACAAGTGCAAGTCCGTAGCCCTTGTGCGCCCCAAAGGGCAGGACGTGCTTTGCCTTGGCGGCGTCGGTCGTGGGGTTGCCGTCCTCATCCACGGCGGCGTTGGGCGGCAGCGGCTTCCCCTCGCGGGCGAGCTGCTGCACGCGGCCCATGGCCACAACGGAGGTCGCCCAGTCGATGACCACGGGAAAGCCGACAGCGTCGACGGTGGGAAAGCCCCAGCTATGCGGGTTGGTGCCGAGCGTAGGATACTTGCCCATAAACGGAACCATTTCGGCGAGCGCCGCCGTGCAGTTGGTATAGGCGATGTAGCCACGCTTGGCAGCCTCCATGACATAGCCCCCGCCCCACAGGTAGTGGAAGGCGTTGTCCACACTCACCATGCCGACGCCGTATTCATCGGCCAACGACATGCACCGCTCCATCGCCTCGTAGGCGACGGCCTGGCCGAGCTTGCGGTTGGCGTTCCACACTTCGGAGGCACCAAAGCGCGAGGGCAACCGCTCGATGGACGCACCCGGCACGCATCCCTGCGAACCGCTCCCGAAGAGGTGGTCGAGGTGCAGCGCTTTGAGGGCGTTGTGCGTGCGGATGCCGTGGCGCGAGGCGTGCGCGGAGAAGCGCGCCGCCATGGCGGATTCGGTCTCGTCGAAGCCGCGGTGGCTGTAGGCGGCGTGGACAAGGGCGTTGTGCCGTTCTTCCGGCACGATATGGAAAGTTTCGCTCTGGCTCATGGGAGAAATGCGGTTTGGGTTGGCAGTGAGATCGGGCGGTGCGGCCGGATCAGTCCGGCTTGGGCACGGGCACTTTGTTCACCTGGGCAACGGGTGCCTCGCCGTTGAGGACACGCACGAGATTCGTTACCGCCGCGCTCGCCTGCCGCACGACGCTCTCGTAGGTGCGCGAACCGATGTGCGGGGTGACGAGGCAGTTCTCCGCCTTGAGGAGTGGATGGTCGGGGTGCGGCGGCTCTTCTTCGAGCACGTCCGTGCCGTAACCGCCCACCTTACCCATCTTGAGGGCGTGGACCATGGCGTCGGTCTCCACCAACTCGCCGCGCGCGCAGTTGATGATGATGACCCCGTCCTTCATCGTTGAAAGGCTCTTCAGGTTGATCATACCGCGCGTCTCTTCCGAAAGGTTGGTGTGGAGCGAGATGATGTCGGACGTGGCGAAGAGTTCCTCCACGGAGTCACAGCGCGTGATGTTGTGTTCCCGCGCGAAGGCTTCGTCCCAGTAAATGTCGAAGGCCTGGAGTTCGAGGCCGAAGGCGCGGGCGCGCACCGCTACTTCTTTGCCGATGCGCCCGAGGCCGACGATCCCGATTTTCTGCCCCATGATCTCATGGCCGATGAGCCGCTTCCATTTGCCCGCGCGGGTGATGTCCACCTCCGGCACAAGGTTCTTCACGAGGGCGAGAAGCAGCGCGAAGCAGTGCTCCGCCACGGTCGTGTGGTTGACGCCCGGCGTGTAGCACACCGGGATGCCGAGGTCCGTCGCCGCCGCGACGTCGATCTTGTCCACGCCGATCCCGTACTTGCTCAGCACCTTCAGGCGCGGCAACGCCTTGTCCAGCACCTTGCGCGTGATGGCGTCGTCGCCGCAGATAAAGCCGTCGATGTCGCCGACGAGCTTCAGGACTTCATCCTCCGGCAGCGGACCGCGCGCCGTCACGATTTCCCAGCCCGTCTCTTCGAGCATTTTGTGGTGCGCGCCGGGCGTGTCCTGGAACGAGGTGGTCGTCAGTAGAATGCGTTTCATGGTGGGTGGATCGGGTTGTGAAAATGGGTTTTCCGTGAATTTCCCAACACGTGTTAGGAAACCTTCGGTCCAAGGCGAGCTTTTTTTCGCGCAATCGTCGCGGCAGGGGGACGGTCCTTCGCCAGCGCGGTGCCGTGGCGCGGCGGGGCGTCGGGGGCCGGGCCGGTGGACTCGCGCACGCGCAGCGACGGCCGGATGGACTGGCGCTCTGCCGGGGTCTCGCGCACACGGATGGACTGCATGAGCATGGAAACCGCCGTCGCAATCATCAGCTCGATTTGCTGGTCGATAGTCGTCAGCGAAGGCCGCGCCCATGCCGTCACCTCGAGGTTGTCGAAGCCGATCACAGAACAGGCGCCGGGGATGGGCACGCCCGCCTCCTGGATAACCTTGCTCGCGCCAAGGGCGATGCGGTCATTGAGGCAGATGAGGGCCGTGGGCCGGCGCTCCAGAGCGAGGTATTCGCGCCCGAGCTGGTAGCCGTAGTTGTAGGCCTGCAAATCGTAGCCCGGCAGGCTGAGCGACTGAAAGTTCTCGCGGAAGCCGAGCCCGTGGCGGCGTGCCGCCTTGCGCAGGCCCTGCATGCGGCGGCTGCCGTAGATGGGGTCGCTCTCCACGCCGAGGACGGCGAAATGCCGGTGCCCCAGCTCCGTGAGATGGCGGATCTTCAGTTCCATGGCATACTCGCGGTCGAGGTTGACTTGCGGCAGCGGAAGGTTGTTCGCCGGATCGATCGCCACCGCCGCGGCGGCCCCGGCGCGCAGTTGCGCAACGAGCGGATGAGCGGCGGCCAGTGTCGAACCAGCGAGCACGATGCCGTCCACCCGCATGGCGAGAAAGTGGCGGATGACCTCCTCCTCCAGCACCGGGTCGCCCGCCGTCAGCTCAATGATGGCCCGGTAGTTTTCTTGCCGCAGTTGATTCTGCAGGGTCGCCACCTTGCGCGCGAGCACCGGCGTCTCGATCTCCTGAAAACACACCCCGATCAGCCGCGTCTGCGAGCCGCGCAATCCCCGCGCCATGGCGTTGGGCTGAAAGCCGAGGCGGGCCATCGCCTCGACCACACGCCGCCGTGTCGCCTCCTTCACGCCGGGGTGCCCGTTGAGCACGCGCGAGACCGTCCAACGGGAGAGCCCGAGGGTCTCGGCGAGCGCCGCCGTGGAATCGACGGGGACAGAGGAATTTTGCGTTGACTCACTCACTGAATTACCCAACACGTGTTGGGAGAAACCTCGATTGTCAACATGAATACACCCGCACCCATCCCTCTCGGACTCCGCAAATCCTTCGGCTTCGGCGACCGCCTCGGCCTCGCCACGCCCGGCCACCTCGCCGCCGCCAAGCCCTATGACTTCGCGGGCATCTTCGCCCAGCAAAGCATCCGCGAAATGGCGCGCACCAACCGCACGCCGGAGGAGGTTATGAAGGCCGCCACCGACGCTCTCGCCGCTGCCGCCTACGACAAGCCGTGGGGTGCCGACGCCGACCACCTCAAGACGCGCGACGACGTCTTCGCCACAACGCGGGCGGGTTTCTGCTTCTTCACCATCGATCCCTCGGAGTACGTCAACAACGCCGCTGACACGATGGCTCCCGCCGACCTCGAAGCCGAGGCCTCAAAGCAAGAGAAGGAGGGCATCTACGGCGGCGAGTCCCTCGAAAGCCTCTACCTCTCCCGCGCCTTTGAAACCGAAAAGGCCGCCTACAATTTCGACCGCGAGAGCCTCCTGCGCGCCGCCGTGAAGTACGGGCGCGCCGTGGCCTACTGCGAAGAAATGGCGGGGCACATTGCCGAAGCCAACAAAGGCCGCAACTACGAGATCGAAGTCTCCGTCGACGAAACCGACTCGCCCACCCTCCCGCTCGAACACGTCTTCTTCGCCAACGAGCTGCGCCGCCGCGGCGTCACCGTCGTCAGCCTTGCCCCGCGCTTCATCGGCGAGTTCGAAAAGGGCATCGACTACAAAGGCGATCACAAGGCTTTCGAAGACGCCCTCGCCGAACACGTCGCCATCGCCACCGCCTTTGGTCCCTACAAGATCAGCGTTCACAGCGGATCGGACAAATTCTCCGTCTACCCGATCATCGGGCGGGTGTGCGGCGACCTCCTCCACGTCAAGACAGCCGGCACCTCCTACCTCGAGGCCCTCCGAGTCCTCGCCCGTGTTGACGGCCCCGCCTTCCGTGAGATCGTGGACTACTCCGGCGACCGCTTCGCGGAAGACCGCAAGACCTACCACATTTCCGTCACCGACGGCGACATCCCCGGCCTCCTCAAGACAGCCGACACCGACCTCGAACGCGTCTTCCTCGACGAAAACCACGGCCGCCAGGTCCTCCACGTCACCTTCGGCTCCGTCCTCACCAAAGGTAAAGCCGGCAGCGGCCGCACCTTCAAGGAAGTCCTCATGGAAGCGCTCGAAAAGAACGCCGACCTCCACTGCGAAGTCCTCGAAAAACACCTCGGCCGCCACCTCGCCGAGCTGACCAAGGGCTGACGGTAAGGCATGCCACAGTGACCGACGGTTGGCATTGCAGGATGGGATCGAAGGGGTAGGCTGGAGGCATGATGACACCACCGGCGCCGGACTGGCGGGCCATACTTCGGCCCGGGAGCCACCTCTACCTCGGCGGGGGCGCGGCATGCCCGCTTGCACTGGTGGAGGCGATGCTGCGCGAGGAGAAGCGGTTCAGCGACCTCGAACTCTTGCACGGGCGCATTCTCGGCCCCACGCCGTGGACGGAAGCCCGCTACCGCGACAACCTGAGGGTCAACGCCTTTTATCCCTCCGGACCGGACACGAATGTGCCCGAAGGCACGTTCGACGACTACACGCCGGCCCACACCTCGGACATTCCCGCCCTCTTCGCAGAGGAGATTACCCGCGTGAACGTGGTGCTCCTCATGGTTTCGCCGCCCGACGAATACGGCTACTGTTCGCTGGGACCGAGCGTCGACCTCACGCCCGCAGCCATGCGCGCGGCACGGCTCGTCGTGGCGCAGATCAATCCGAAGTGCCCGCGCACGTCGGCCTTTATCCATGTATCGCGGCTGCACTACGCCATCGAGGCGGAGACGGACCTGCCGACGCTGCCGGTTCCGGACATTTCGGCTGAGTTCGAAAAGATCGGCGGGTATTGCGCGCAGCTCATCAACGACGGCGACACGGTGCAGCTCGGCACCGGCCCCGAGGCCATTGCCACGGCCCGCGCGCTGCGCGACCACCGGCAGCTCGGCATCCACAGCGAAACTTTCGGTGACGCGCTCCTCGACCTCTTCCGCTGCGGGGTCGTCGACAACTCGCGCAAGAGCCTCCTTCCCGGGCGCGCCATCGCCTCCACCGCGCTCGGATCCGGCGAACTCTACAGCTTTCTCGACCGAAATCCGCACATCGACCTACGGCCCTCCGAATTCACGAGCAATCCCATCACCATCGCGCGCAATGAGAACATGGTCGCGGTGGGCAGCGCGCTGCGTGTCGACCTCTCCGGACAAGTGGTCATCGACTCCCTGCACGGGCACGCGCGCCGCGGTCTGGGAAGCCAGGTAGACTTCGCGCGCGGGGCGGGCATGAGCCGGGGCGGCCGTGCCATCGTGGCCATGCCTTCGACCGGCGTGGACGGCGAGGGAACCCGGTATTCGCGCATCGTCGCGGAGCTGCCGGCGGGCTCGGGGGTGGGCCTCAACCGCGCCGACGTCTACTATATCGTCACGGAACACGGTGTCGCCTCTCTCCGCGGGCGCACCGTGCAGGAGCGCGTCCTCGAACTCATCCAGGTGGCCCATCCCGAATTCCGCGCCGAACTCCTCGAATCCGCCCGGGCACACCACCTCGTGCCGGTCTACGTGCAGCTCCCCCCGCCCCACGAAGAAGCCGCCGAGTCGATCCAAATCCGCAAAATCCGTCTGCGCGACGAGAGCGACTACATCCTCCGGCCGCTCAATCCCTCGGACGACCGCCGCCTCCAGGAGTTTTTCTACAGCCACACCGAGGAGACGATCATCCGCCGCTACGGCTTCACCGTCACGCGCATGAGCCGGGAGCGCGCCTTCGAACTCGTCGGCGTGGACCAAAACCGCGACCTCGCCCTCGCCGTCATCGAACTGCACGGCCCCCGCCAGATCATCCACGCCGTGGGCCGCTACTACCTCGACCGGGACGGCAAGAGCGCGGAAATGGCCTTTGTCGTCAGCGAGCAGAAGCGCCGCCTCGGCATGACGCGGCACCTCCTCGAACGCATGATCGAAATCGCTTCATCGCGCGGGCTCAAGTCTCTCTGGGCCCAGGTCGACCGTTCCAACACCCCCATGCTCGCGCTCTTCCGCAAGTTCGAGATCCGGGAGAAACCGGGCGAAGACGCCGGTTCCATCCGGGTCGAGCTTCCCCTCAAGGCCAAAAGCACAGGCAAAGACGGCAAATCCGCCGCGCGCTCGTTTTTAGGATTTACCGGTTTGAAAAAGAAGCCGTGACCCGTTTGCATCCCCGTCGATGGAACCTCAATCCTACGCCGAATCCGACTGGCCGCCTAAGGCCTACAAGAACGCCGATTTTCTTAACAGCTCCGAAGCCCGCAAGGTCCGCGTCCTCTGCGAAATGACCGAGCCCGAGTCGCGCTTCCGCGCGGAGAACGTGGAGGACACCATCGTCATGTTCGGGTCGGCCCGCATCCGGCCGGAGGAAGACGCGGCAAAACTCCTCAAGGCCGCGGAAGAGCGCGTCGCGGGCAATCCGGAGCCCACGAGGCTGGAGCGCGACGCGCTGCGCCGGGCCAAGGCCGGCGTCAAGGCCGCTCCCTACTACGCTGCCTGCGTCGAACTCTCCGAAGCGCTGACCCGCTGGTCCATGAGCCTCAAAGGCCGCCGCCGCCGCTTCATCGTGTGCTCGGGCGGCGGCCCCGGCATCATGGAGGCCGCCAACCGCGGGGCGCGCCAAGCCGGAGGCTGCTCCATCGGCCTCGGCATCAGCCTTCCATTCGAGCAGGGGCTCAACGACTACGTCACGCGCAACCTCTCGTTCGAGTTCCACTACTTCTTCGTCCGAAAGTACTGGTTTGTCTACCTCGCCAAGGCACTCGTCGTCTTCCCCGGCGGCTTCGGCACGATGGACGAACTCTTCGAGACGCTCACCCTCGTGCAAACGCGCAAGATCAAGAAAGCCATGCCCGTCGTCCTCTTCGGCAGCGAGTTCTGGAACGATATCCTCAACTTCGACAAGTTCGTCGAATGGGGCGTCATCTCGCCCGAGGACCTTGATCTCTTCAAGATCTGCGACACAGTGGAGGAAGCGAAGGAACACATTACCACCGCGCTTACCGAGCGCTACCTGAACAATGCCGCAATTCCGAAAAGCCCTGCGTGAAACCACCCGCGGCGCTGCCGGAATTCTTTTCCTCAGCGCCATCCTCGCCGTAGTTACCGCGTGGATGCACCCGCGTGCGCCCACCTACAGCGAGGGACGCCTCGAAGCGGGCGAAATCACCCTTTCCATGGCGCACCGTTTCGAGGGCAACGTGCTCTGGATCGACGCCCGCGCCGCCTACGAGTACGAGGCGGGGCACATCCCCGGCGCCGTCCTCCTCAATGAAGACGACTGGGACGAAAGCCTCTTCCGCTTCTTCGACGCCTACGCGGACGACCCCGACGCGCTCATCGTCGTCTATTGCGGACAAGAGGGCTGCCAGTCGAGCAAGGCCGTGGCCGCGCGCCTGCGCCGCGAGGCCGGGCTCGAACAAGTCTACCACCTCCAGGGCGGCTGGGCCGCGTGGACCGAAGCGGAGGGCACACCGTGAGCGGAGCCCACGCCTTCCTCCGCACCGTCCTGCGCGTCACGCTCACGGCAGTGTTCATCCTCTCCGGCGTGCTCAAGCTCGCCGCGCCCGACCGGTTTCTCTTCGACCTCCAGGCCTTCGGATTTATCCCCTACCCGCTCGCCTACCTCACCGCCTTCTTCCTTCCATGGCTCGAAGTTGTCGCCGCCGGCGCGCTCTGGTCGCCTCCCTTCCGGCGCGGGGGCGCCGCCGTTCTCGCCGCCATGACGGTCGTTTTCATCCTCTTCATCGGCACCGCCGCCGCCCTCGGGCTCGACGCCGACTGCGGCTGCTTCGGCGACTGGTTCGTCTTTCCCAACCCCGCCGCCCACATCGCCTTCAATACCGCCCTCCTCGCCGCCCTCGCCTACACATGGTGGAAGCGGTGAGGAAGTGCCGTCATCCGGACACCGACGCCCGCCATGCGCTGCGGTAAAGCCCGTAGCTGAGCAGGGCCATGAGGGGCACGGCGACTATACCCGCGCCGGGCACGATCTGCAGAGCAATAAGGAGGAGCAGCGTGATCTTGAGGAGGATTTTGAGAAGAAGACTGCGCCCCGCCGGCAGGTAGCCGATAAACGGTGCCACCAGTGCGATACGGTAGTAGATCACGCCGGGAATCAAGCCCAGCACAGGCACGAGACTGAAGAGCGCGGAGATACCGAGCACCTTGGGCAGGCGCGCGACGATTCCCTTGTCGTAGTCCGAGACAAAGGCGGCCCCGGCGAAAGGCCGCCGTCCGCAGGCGGGGCACTCCTGGTCGGTCGCGCGCCGAGTCAAGCGCGTCGCGCACCGCGGGCAGCGCTTCTTCTCCGCCAACCGCAGGGCCGTCGCCCCGCGGTCACCGGCGGGCCGGTCGAGCGCCTGTCCGAAGAAGCCGATGGCGCAAGCCTCCTCATGGCGGGCGTCACATTCCGGACAATGCAGCGCACTCGGAAAGACAGGCTCGCCGCACGCCGCGCACGGACGCTTCGACTTCTCATCCCGGAGTTCGTGCCACTTCGCCGTTGCCCACAGCGCCGCCATCACAGCGACGATGAGGATCGCCATCCCCACCGGATACAGAAAGAGAAATATCATCCCGATACCCGCCCAAATATCCTCAAACCAACTCAGGAGTGTGCGGATACCGAGCACCCCGTCGGGATCGGCCATGGCAACAAGGCTCATGAACCCGTTGCGCAAGGAGGCGAGCATCCAAACCGCCGCCGCTAGACACACACTCAGCGCCGTGTCGACAAAGCCCGCCTGCGCCACCGGAATGATGTCTTCGATGAACTCCGCGTCGCCTGACTGGAGCACCCCCAGCATGGTAAGCGCCGCCACGCCGCTCTTCGCCCACTTGTAGCCCGCCGCCATCCACTCCTCGAGGTCGGGCGACTTGCTCGCGGCAACTTCGGCGAGAGCAAGCACTCCCAGCGCGAGGATCGTCCAGTTGCTCGTAAACCACGACGGCTCGCGCCCGGTCGCCTGCAGAAACTCAACGTCGCCGAGGAACGGCAGGCGGTCGCCGTAGCGCATCATCAGCGCCGTGAGAAACGCCGGCAGAAACGCCCGCGCACTGAACAGCCCCGCCGCGCCGAGGGCATAAAGAATCGCGTTGAGTTCCCATTCCATCGTCGCTGCCTCCCGCTTTCCGGCCCGGAGTTAATCAACCGGCCCAGCGTCACCACCGAAACCATCCCCTCTTCCCCGCCAAGGCAATGAAACAATCCCCGCCCCGGCCAACGCGGGGAGGAACGCCGCACGAAATTCCTCCCAAGTGCCCATTTTTCTGTCGCGACAACAATCCTCACATTTGCAAGAAATATTCGTCGCGGTGATGCAGCGGAAAAGCACGGGGGCCGCGGCGAAGGGGGCTGCTTCGCCGTTCCGTCGGCGGCATGCGGATTCCCGCGGGGAGAGGGCGAACTCACTCGCCGCCGGAAATGCGCACTTCGAAGCGGAGAAAGAGCGGGTCCGGCCCCGGCACCGTGACCGTCGCCCCGACGCGTTCGAAGAGCGGATTGTCCGCTGTTTGCACCGACTCCTCGTAGTGTGGGCTACCGGGACCGAGCGGAAACCATGATTGCATATCGTGGGAACCGAGGAGCCGGCCCGTGACGTTCGGTTCGTCCACACGGCGCTCGTAGCTGAGCTGAAGCACAGGCCCGCCCCCGGGGCCGGACCCGCTTTCCATACCGGAGTGACGGACAGGCGGCGGATTGAACTCCCGTGGATTCAGGCCGAAGTAGAAGGCCATCACGAGAGGCAGCCCGTCACCGGATTCGTCGTGAAGAGGCGAATACAACGCGGGATCTTCCGCAAGTTCCGTCTCCGTGTAGTAGGCCCCGACAAAGCCTTCATACGGTGTGCGTTCCCCGCCGACGACGACAAGAAACGACATCGACCGCGTCCCGTCTTCGTCCGTGAGGTCGACGCGGACGGGAGCGGACACCTGCGAATGCAACGGCGACACCGTGAAGTGCAGGGTCCAGTCCGCGCCGCCGCCCTCGAGCGAAACATCGGTAAAGCGCTCCGGATCGGCCTCTACGGAAAGCGAAAACGGATGGTCGCCCGAAGGAAGATCGACAACGGAAAGCGCGACGGAGCGCTGCTCACCGGGCTCGACGGACTGTTGCGCCACTTGGCTGACCCTTGGCAGAGGATCGACCGGCGGATCAGCATCCAGTTTGCCCCCGGCGCGCTTGGGAATATCCCAGTAGGCCCCGGCCGCAAGCTGCGGGGAGTCCGCGGGGTCCAGAGAGCGGTAGAGCCAGTCCACGCGCGCAAAATGAAGGTGCACGGATTCCGTCGTGTCGCGGGTGGACGTCCCCGCGGAATCCACCCGCCGCACCATGACATCGCGCAGGCGGTATTCAAAGTAGGCATAGGTGTCCTCCGGCCCGGCCTTGTGCAGTTCCAATACGGCGGACGGGATCACCTCGCCCTTGGCGGCGGCGAGAACGAGAAGCGGCGAAGCGGAGTCCACCTCCTTTTCGATAACCACGTCGGAAAAATTCGGCAGATCGACAAAACTTTCCCGCATGAGGCCGGAGCCGACCGAAGTCACATCGATCCAGCCTTTCATGCGCTCGTCGGTTGATTCACCCTCGATGGAATCGATCCACAGAAACACCGACACCGGCGAGGCCGATGCCGCAACCGCGCACAGGAACGCCGCACACACCCGCATATGGAACCGGGTCGACATCGCCCGCCTTACATCTCTTCGTTTTTGGCAATATCCCAGCCGATGGATACGGGCGTTCCGGAACTACCGTCGGAACCGCTCGGCGGCGTATAGGTGTATTCAAAGCGCGCGAAATTCAGCGAAACGGTTTCGCGGGCATCCTCCGACACCGAACCCTCCATTGAATAGGAGGTGATGATAACGTCCTCCATCTGGAAGACAAGATAGGCCACCGGCTCACCATTTCTATCCGGACGGTACGCCGTCAACTGCGCCGAGGGAACATGCATTCCCGAAGCGGTGCGCAGTGCCAGTCTCGGCGAAGACCTGTCCGTTTTTTTCGTAATCTTCAGATCCGAGACGCTCGCCTTGCCCGCGCCGCCACCGGTGGCGGTGTGTGTCGTGCCGGAGTTTTGCAGGCCCCATGACCATCCCAAAACCTCAATCTCATCGCGGTGGGCCTCGTCAGCGGCCTCGCCGTCGATCCCATCAATTTTCAGAAATGCGGCGAGGCTGCCGTGCAGCGGGGCGGAGAGCGCGAAGACCGCGGCCATAGCGCAAAGGGGAACAATATGCACGCGCCGACCGGAATGGAGAAACGCAGTTATTAGCTTCATGACGAAACCAGATTAGCCGCTCAAATGCCTGGCCGTCAAGGAAAACCCGGCCCGCGCCGTTCCACCGCAAGGGCAGCGCGCGTCTGCGTGCACCGGAAGCGGGCGCGCCAACCACGGCTCCGGTCCGCCTACAATTCGATCTCGCGGAACCAAATATTGCGGAAGCTGACGAGGTCGCCGTGGTCCTGGAGGGCAAGCGGCAGTTTCGGCGGATGCGGTTTGTAGGCGGCAAGAATCTTGTGCTGCGTGGGCCCTTGCAGGACGCGGGCGTGCTGCTGCACGACGCCGTTGAGGAGCACGGTGACAACCGCGGGCGAGACCAGCTTTTCACCTTCGAAGACGGGTCCCTTCCAGATGATGTCGAAGGCGTTCCATTCGCCGGGCGGGAGGATGGGGTTGGCGAGCGGCGGGTATTGGCCGTAGACCGCGCCCACCGTGCCGTCGGCATAGGTCGGGTTGTCGTAGTTATCCAATACCTGGATCTCGTAGAGACCCATGAGAAAGACACCGCTGTTCCCGCGTCCCTGGCTCTTGCCTTTGACCTCTTGCGGGCTGCGGAATTCGAGGTGCAGCTGACCGTCGCCGAGTTCGCAGGCCGTGCGGATGTCGCCCGTTCCAGGCACAACCGTCATGATGCCGCCTTCGACCTTCCACTGCGCGGGCTCGCCGGTCTTTTTGTTTACCCAGCCGTCGAGCGAGCCTCCGCTGAAAAGGCGGACAGCATCCGAGGGAACAGGCGGATCGCCCTCGAAGCGGACAACCGGAGGCTGGGGGCGGGTGCCGTCGTGCACATGGTAACCGGAGTCCGGGAGGACCGGGGTATCACTGGAACCGAGATGGGCGTTTTCTTCCTGACGTTTCATTGATTTCGGGTGTTCGGGTGTTCGGGATGATCGGATATTCTCTTTAAAGATATTGCAGAGCCGTGCCCGCGAATTCCTCGACGACAACCTCGCGGCCGAGGCGCGCGCTCTCGTAGAGGCAATCAAGGACGATTTGCAGCCGGATTCCGTCCTCCGCCGAGGAGGGATAGGGCTTACCCGTGACGAGGCTCTCGATCAGCGCTTCGTAGGAGGACGTCTCGCGCCCGGGCTGGACGAGAGCGGAGTTGAAGGCATGTCCCGCGATGTCGTGGCAGTAGTGCAGGGTGTAGTCCCCGTGGGGGCCGGGACCGCCCTCGATGCTCCCCTTCTCGCCGAGGAGGCGCAGCGCCTGCTGCTCCTTGCGCACCTGGAAGCCCGTCCATGACACCTCGAAGAGGATGGAGGCGCCGGTATCGGTGCGGATAAAGCCGGAGGCGAGGTCCTCCACGTCAAAGGCCTTGCCTTGTGCCTTGCCGAGCGCGGTGCCGAGGCGGTGGTGCGTCGTGCCGCTGACCGTAAGCGGTTTGACGGCGCCCATGAGCCAGAGCACGAAGTCCAGCCGGTGCACCCCGAGGTCGATGAGGGGGCCTCCGCCCGACATCTTTTTCTGCCCGAACCATCCCCCGAAGCGCGGGATGCCGTCGCGGCGCGTCCACTGGCAGTAGGCGTGGTAGATGTCGCCGAGCCGCCCTTCGTCGACAAGGTCGCGCGCGGTGCGGGCAAACTCGCTGAACCGCTGGGAAAAATTGATGTAGAGGCGGCGTCCCGTGCTCTCCGCATTGTCGCGCATGCGCAGGGCTGATTCGACGTTGAGACTCATCGGCTTCTCGCAGAGGACATCCGCCCCCGCCTCAAGCGCCGCACAGGTGATCTCCTCGTGGAGAAAGTTGGGTACGGCCACGGAGACGAGGTCGGGCTTTTCCGCGCGCAGCATTTCACGGAAGTCCGTGTAGGTCCGCACGTCCGGCACCATCTCTTTGATCTCGACGAAGCGGCTTTCGTCGAGGTCGACGACCGCGGCGACATCGGCGGACGGGTGCTTGAGGTAGCCCCGCACATGGAACCGGCCCATGCCGAGGCCGACGATAGCTATCTTGATTTTGCTCATTGGCACAGAAAAAGGGGAAGAGGGATTGGAATCAGTCCCATAGCGAACGCCCGAAACGGCTGATCCGTCAACCTGCAAAGGTCAAAAATCAACATTGCCGGGTGTGCGGGCAAAGGGAATGACGTCACGGATATTGCCCACACCGGTGAGAAACATGAGCATCCGCTCAAAGCCGAGCCCGAATCCGGCGTGCGGCACCGACCCGTAGCGGCGCAACTCGCGGTACCACCAATAGTCGTCCGGGTTGAGCCCGTGCGCGGCGATGCCCGCGTCGAGCACATCGAGCCGTTCCTCGCGCTGGCTGCCGCCGATGATCTCGCCGATGCCCGGCACGAGCACATCCATCGCCGCGACCGTGCGGCCGTCGTCATTCGTGCGCATGTAGAACGGCTTGATCGATTTCGGGTAATCATAAACGCTCACCGGGCACTTGAAGTGTTTCTCCGTCAGAAAACGCTCGTGCTCGCTCTGGAGGCCCGCCCCCCACTCCGCCGGATACGTGAAGGACTCGCCCGAACCCTTCAGGATCTCCACCGCCTCCGTGTAGGGCAGGCGGTGGAAGGGCCGGTCGAGGACAAACCGCAGCCGCTCAAGGAGCCCCTTGTCGACAAACTCATCGAAGAAGGCGAGGTCGTCGCCCGAGTGCTCGAGGCTGTCCTGAATGAGTTCCTTGATGAAGGTCTCGGCGAGATCCATGTCGCCCTGCAAATCGCAAAACGCCATCTCCGGCTCGATCATCCAGAACTCGCTCGCATGCCGCGAGGTATTCGAGTTCTCCGCGCGGAAGGTGGGCCCGAAAGTATAGACGTTGCTGTGCGAGCAGGCGAAGATTTCCGCCTCCAGCTGGCCGCTCACAGTGAGGTAGGCGGGGCGCTCGAAGAAATCCTCGCTGTAATCCACCTTTCCGTCCTCCGTGCGCGGCGGGTCGGCGGGATCGAGCGTCGTCACGCGGAACATTTCACCCGCGCCCTCGCAGTCGCTCGCCGTGAGAATGGGCGTGTGCACATAAAGAAAGCCGCGCTCCTGAAAGAATCGGTGGACGGCGAAGGAGAGCCGGCTGCGCACCCGGAAGACGGCCCCGAAGAGGTTGGAGCGCGGGCGCAGGTGGGCGATCTCGCGCAGGTATTCGAGGCTGTGCCGCTTCTTCTGCAAGGGGTAGGCGTCGTCCGCCGCCCCCACCAGCACCAGTCCGGCGGCCCGCAGCTCCCACGCCTGCCCCTTGCCCTGCGAGGCGACCAGCTCGCCCGTCGCCTCCACCGCGCTGCCCGTCGTAAACTCCGCGATTCGCTCGTACTGCGGGCAGTCCGCGTTGACGATCACCTGAAGATTCGCCCGGCACGACCCGTCGTTGACTTCGAGAAAGGAAAACCCTTTCGCGTCGCGCCGCGTGCGGATCCAGCCCTGCACTGTCATCCGCGGCACCGGCCCCGGGGCACCGAGGGCGTCTTTCACCATAGTTCGTTGCATGATGCGCAAGGAAAGTCCGCCATTCCGTAAGCGCAAGCGCGCTCGCACGTCACTCCGCAGCCGGCGACTTCACGCCCCGCAGGAGGAGATCAAGAGCGGAGAGGCGCGGCATGGGCACGCCCGCCGCCTCGCCCTGGCGCAGCGGTTCGCCGAAAATGGCCTCCACCTCGATCTCCTTGCCTTCGAGGAAGTCGACGAGGGACGACGGGCGGTACGGCTTCATGCGGTCGGTGAATTCGAGCAGTTTGTCGGTGTATTCCGCCTCGATGGAATGGCCGAGCTTTCCCGCCGCCGCGCGCAGCTCTTCCATCAGTTCGCGCGCATAGGTGCGGAGCGCGGGGGTATTGACGACACAATCCGTCGACACCCCGCCGGCGAGGATGGTGAGCCCGTTGAAGGGCACGTTCCACATGAGTTTGCGCCACGTCGCCTCTCCAAGCGAGGGAAGCGTCTTCGCACGGATGCTGGCGCGGTCGAAGAGAGCCGCCACGGTCTCAGCCAATTCGCCGTGCTCGGGATCGAGCGCCGCCAGTTGCACGGAGCCTCCCCCGGGGATGAAGTTGCGGATGACGCCGGGCGCGACACGGTTGACCCCGATCTGGCAGAGCCCCCCGATCACGGGATTATCCGGAAAGTGGCGGCGGAGAAATTCCGCATTGCCGAGCCCGTTCTGCAGGGTGAGCAAAACCGTGTGCGGACGCATGAGCGGGCCGAGCGTCGCGGGCAGGCAGGCGTTCTGCGTCGTCTTCAAGGCGATGAGGACGAGGTCGGACGGGCCGATGGCCGCCGTCGAGCCGTGCGCGTCGGGGCGGGTCACCTTGTGTACGGTTCCGTCCTCCAGTTCCAGCCGCAGCCCGCCGTAGCGCACGGCGGACAGGTCGCCGCGCATGAGAAAGCGCACGCGCAATCCGGCCAGCGCAAGACGCACGCCGAAGTAGCCGCCGAGCGCGCCCGCGCCGACAATCGCGATCGTGGGATTGGTGGGAAACATTGCTTTCAAACTCATCCGATCAGGCTCCGATTCCATGGAAGGCAATGTGTCGTGGCAAGCTTCTCCCGCAGCGAACCGACCGGGACGTCGAAAATCCGCGCGGGGCGCGGCGCACTGTTTTTCCGCCGCGGACGAGCCCGCCGCGGCGGGCTGCCGAACCAAAAATATTTGAAGCCGAGTTATATATACTTGACGAATATAAATGTCCCACAAAAAAATTATTTGACGCGCCGGGGATCGTTCCGGATGCCATTGATCGCGCCGGGGGGTGCCTATTTGCGCGCACTGCCGTCCACGCCGCCGTCGCCGCGACGGAGTTCGAGGAGCAGGTAGCCGCCGGTGGCGGCGAAGATCATGAGGACAGCGGCAAACGCGCCCCACATGCGCAGGACGGCGAGCATGGGCAGCAGAAACGTGCTCACCTGCCAGACGAGGGCGACGGGCAGGCGCAGCAGGTCTCCGCGCAGCTCGCGCCGGTGCGGTGCCTTCCAGGCGGCGGGCCAGAAACCGAAAGGCCGCACCCGCTCATAGAATTCTTCCAGCGTGGCGCGGTCGGTCGGCGCCGCCGCAAAAGTGCCCGCAAGCGAACCGGCGAGGGAGACCAGCCCGACAAAGGCGAGCGTCTGCGCCTCGTTGAGGTCGAGGCCGCCCCAGCCGAAACTCACCGCGCTGGAGGCGGCGAAACCCGCCACGATGCCCGCCGTGAACCCCGCCCCGTTGAACCGCGCCCAGAACCACCGCAGGGCAAACGGCACGAGAAAGGCGGGAAAGAGCTGGATGACAATCATCGTCCACACCCCGAGCACCGAGTCCGCGAAGGTCAGGGCAAGGAACAGCCCGAGCGCGACGATGAGGACCGAAGCCGCGTAGCCCGCCACGACGAGGATCCGCTCCGAAGCGCGCGGGCGCAGCGGCTGGAAAATGTCTTTCACGACATAGGAAGCCCCCGCGTTGATCGTGCTGTCGAAGGTCGACATGGAGGCGGCGAAGATCGCGGCCACAATCAGCCCGCGCACTCCGGCGGGAAAAAACTCCGACTGGAGCACGAGCGGCAGAATCTGCTCGGGATCCTCCCGTCCTACCCCGAGATGGATGGCGATGACCGCAAAGCCCAGCACCATGGGCCAGCGGACGGCAAAGAGCACGCACCACAGCATAGCCACCTTGCGCGTCGCGGCGGCGGAAGGGGCCGCGTAAAAGCGCTGCGCCATATAGGCCGAGCCTCCGCTGCCGCCCAGCCCCTCGAGCACCCCCTTGCCCACCCAGAAGACGAGGAACACCCAAAACAGCTCGTAAGGGGCCAGCCCGCCGTCGGCGAGGCGCGGCAGGGGATCGTTGAAGGCGGCCCCCGGCCACGCCGCGACCAGCTCGGGGCTCACAAGGCCGGAGGCCGTTACCGCGACATAAGCCGCCGCCGCCGCGATGAGGAACGACTGGAAGACATCCGTCCACACCACTCCGTAGAGTCCGCTCACGAGCGTGTAGGCCAGCCCGATGAGTGCCATGGCGACAGCGCAGGTGACCGGGTCCCACGGCAGAAAGACGGCGAGAAACGTCCCTGCCGCGGCGAGAAAAAACACAACCATCGCCACCGTGATGACGAGGTAGGTGAAGGCAGCCGTGACGCGCGCCGCCGTGCCCTGCGCGCCCGGCCCGAAGCGCAGCCGCATCCACTCCGCCGTCGTCACCACCCCGCTACGCTGATGCCACTTGCCCATAAAGGCGAGAAACACTGCGATCGGCAGCACCACCCCGCCGCGCATCTCAATGAAAAACCCGTGCAGCCCGTAGAGGTAGATGAGCGTGAGGATCGTCATCGTCCCGGCGGCGTCGAGATTGCTCGACATCCCCGACGAGCCCAGCGCCCACCACGGCAGCCGCCGCCCGCCCAGAAAGTAGTGGTCGCTGCCCTGCGCCGCGCGCCGCGCCAGCCACGCCGCGATCCCGAACAACCCCGCCAGATAGAACGCGAGGATGGCGTAATCCACAAAAACCATGGCCACAGCCTACCACATCCCGCCGCCGGGGAGGCAAGCCCGGCGGCGGCGGGCATTCCGCTCGTCAATCCGTGGCATTCGGCGGCGTAGGACCGACACCCGGAGCACGCCAGTGCGGATTTTGTAGTTTACGAATCGGGAAGGACGGAAAGGATTCGGGTTGTCAAGGGCGGGGCTTTGACCGAACCTCCGCCGCTGTTGCGTTTTGTTCCCGAACACAAAGACAAGCGAATATGAACAAGGAAATCCTCTCACAAGCCGCCACCCAAGCGCGCGGTCTGGCCATTGACGCCGTTCACAAGGCGGGCATCGGCCACCTCGGCCTTCCGCTCGGCTGCGCCGAAATCGGCGCCGTCCTCTACGGTCACGCCCTGCGCGTGTGCCCGAACCACCCGCGCTGGCTCAACCGCGACCGGTTTGTCCTCTCGGCCGGCCACGGCAGCATGTTCCTCTACGCCTGGCTGCACATGGCGGGCTTCGACCTGTCCATGGACGAGATCAAGAACTTCCGCCAGCTCCACTCCGCCACCCCCGGCCACCCCGAGTTCGGTGAGACCCCGGGTGTCGAATCCACCACCGGCCCACTCGGGCAGGGCGTGGGCAACGCCGTGGGCATGGCCGTCTCACTGAAGATGGCGGAGGCGCGCTACAACACCCCCGAACACACCATTTTCGACAGCCATGTCGTCTGCCTCGCGGGCGACGGCTGTCTCCAGGAAGGCGTCGCGCGCGAGGCGACGGCCTTTGCGGGCCACTTCGGCCTCGACAACCTCATCCTCGTCTTCGACGACAACAAGGTCACGCTCGACGCGCAGGCCGAGGAGACACAGAGCGAAGACGTACCCAAGCTCTACGACGCCCTCGGCTACGACGTCACGGAAGTTGACGGCCACGACATGGCGGCCTTCCTGAAGGCGCTCGAAGACGCCCGCGCCAACGACAACGGCAAACCCAAGCTCATCATCGCCAAGACCGTCGTGGGCCGCGGCATCCCCGAAGTCGAAGGCACGTGGAAGGCCCACGGCGAGGGCGGCGCAAAGTTCGCCGACACTGCCCGCAAAGGCCTCGGCCTCCCGGAGGAGACCTTTTTCGTGAGCGACGAGGTGCGCGCCTACTTCGCCGAGCACCTCAAATGCCTCGAAGCGGCCCACGCCGACTGGACCAAGACCTTCGAGGCATGGAAGCAGGCCAACCCGGAGAAAGCCGCCGAGCTGGAAACCGCCGCGAAGAGCGGACGCCCCGCCGCCGAAGACCTCCTCACCGCCGTGCCCGAGTTCGCCGCCGACACCAAGGGAGCGACCCGCGCCACGGGCGGAGAGGTGCTCCAACACCTTGCCGATGCCGTGCCCACGCTCGTCTCCGGCAGCGCCGACCTCTTCGGCTCGACAAAAAATTACATGAAGAAGGGCGGCGACTTCACGCGCGAAGACCGCGCCGGCCGCAACTTCCGCTTCGGTATCCGCGAGCACGCCATGGGGGCCATCGTCAACGGCATCGGCTACGACGGGCTCTTCATCCCCTCGGGCGCGACGTTCCTCACCTTCTCGGACTACATGCGGCCTAGCCTCCGCCTCGCCGCGCTCTCCAAGCTGCCCGTCTTCCAAATCTTCACCCACGACTCCGTGGGCGTCGGCGAGGACGGCCCCACCCACCAGCCCGTCGAGACGGTCAGCGCCCTGCGCACGATTCCCGGCCTCGATGTCATCCGCCCCGCCGACGCCGAGGAAACTGCCGCCGCCTTCGCCGCCGCCGTCTCGCGGGCGGACGGCCCCACGGCACTCATCCTCACCCGCCAGAACGTCCCGAATCTGCCGGAAATCCCCGTCGCCGACCGCCGCGCAGGCGTTCTCAAGGGTGGCTACATCGCGAAGAAGGAGAGCGGCAACCTCGACTACATCCTTCTCGCCACCGGCAGCGAGCTGCAACTCGCCCTTGCCGCCGCCAAGGAACTCGGCGCCGGCGCGCGCGTCGTCTCCATGCCCTCCTTTGAGCGCTTCGAACGCCAGGACGCCGCTTACCGCGAATCCGTCCTTCCCAAGGCGTGCCGCAAGCGCGTCGCCGTGGAAGCGGGTGTCACGGGCCTTTGGAACAAGTACACGGGGCTCGACGGCGCTGTCGTCGGCATCGACCGCTTCGGTCTGAGCGCGCCCGGCGCACAGGTCCTTGAACACCTCGGCATCCACACCAAAGCCGTTGTCGAAGCCGCCAAAGCGCTCTGAGAACGCCCTCCCCTCCTCATGATGCACGACGCGTCCAGCCCACTACCGGCCGAGAACTCCGGAGACGACAACGACTCCAACATCATCGGCAACGCCGAAGCGATGGAAGCCTACCTGCACGCCCACATCCCCCTCGCCGCCGCGATGGGCGTGCGCGTGCGGGAGGCGGGCATCGGGTCCACCGTCCTCGAAGCCCCTCTCGAACCCAACCGCAACCACCGCGCCACCGCCTTCGGCGGCAGCCTCTCCGCCCTCGCCATCCTCGCCGGATGGACCGTCGTCAACTGCGTCCTGCGGGCGCGCGACATCGCCGGAAGCATCGTCATCCAGCGCAGCCGCCAGCACTTCGCCGAGCCCGTGGCGGAGGCCTTCCGCGCCGTCTGCGAAGGCCCCACGCCCGCAGCCATGGCGCGCTTCCTTGAGGGCGTCGAACGCTACGGCAAGGGGCGCATCCGCCTGCGGGTGGCCATCCACACCGCCGACGACCGGCGCACCGGCACCTTCGAGGGCGATTACGTGGTCGACGCCACCGGTGCCTGAGCGCGCGAGCCCACCGCCCCACACCGGATGAAACAACGCACGATCCTTCGCGAAGCCAGCACCCACGGCAAAGCCCTGCACACCGGCCAAGAGGTCACCCTCACCCTCAAGCCGGCCCCGGAGAACCACGGCATCGTCTTCCGGCGGGTCGACCTCTACGGCAAACCCGAGGTCAAGCCCGCCATAGAACTGGTCAACGATCAGCTCGTGCGCAGCACCGACATCACCGCCGGGCACACCAAGCTCCACACCATCGAGCACGTCCTCAGCGCCCTCGTCGGCTGCGGGGTCGACAACGTCGTCGTGGAGCTGAACGCTTCCGAGCCCCCCATCCTCGACGGCTCCGCGAAGCACTTTGTCAACCTCATCCAGCGCGCCGAGCCCGTCGAGCAGGAGACCGAGCGCGAAGTCTTTGTCCTCCAGGACCCCATTTCCGTCACCGACGGCAACCGCTCCGTCATCGCCCTGCCCTACGACGGCTTCAAGGTCACCTGCACAAGCGCGGACGACCGCGGCATCCACACGCAGCACCTCTCCCTCGACATCGATCCCGAGACCTACATCGCGGAGATCGCGGCGGCGCGCACCTTCACCGTCTACGAGGACATCGAGCCCCTCCTCAAGATGGGCAAGATCCAGGGCGGCAGCCTTGACTCCGCCATCGTCATCAAGGGCAACCAAATCCTCTCCAAGGAGCCTCTGCGCTTCGAAGACGAGTTCGTGCGGCACAAGATCCTCGATATCGTCGGCGACCTCGCCCTCCTCGGCACCCGCCTCAAGGCGCACATCGTCGCCGTGCGCACGGGGCACAAGCTCAACGCCGACCTGTGCAAAGCCATCTACGGGCGCATGCGCGCCAAGCCCGAGCCCAAAGCCCTCGAGCCCATCCGGCGCGACCGCCGCCGCAAGGGCCCGCGCATCATCGGCCCCGACGAGACCGAGGTCATGATCCGGCGCATCCTTGACATGCTGCCGCACGCCTACCCCTTCGTCATGATCGACCGCGTGACGAAGATCGTCAGCGACACCGAGCTGTTCGCTATCAAGAACGTCACGATCAACGAACCCTTTTTCGTCGGCCACTACCCGGGCAATCCCGTCATGCCCGGCGTGCTCCAGATAGAGTCCATCGCGCAAGCCGCCGGCATCCTCATGCTCCGGCAAGTCGACGCCGAGGGCAAAGTCGCCCTCTTCATGAGCGCCGACCGCGTCAAATTCCGCCGTGCCGTCGTCCCCGGCGACCGCCTCGATATCCACGTCAAACTTACCAAAGTCCGCGGCAAGCGCATCGCCGTGTGCGAGGGCGTGTGCACGGTCGAGGGGCAGCTCGCCTGCTCCGGCGAACTCATGTTCACGATCATGGACATCCCCGAGGAAGGCCTTTGAGCGCCATGGAAGCCGCCCGCATCCATCCCTCCGCCCACATTGAGCCCGGCGCGCGCATCGGCCCCGGCACGGAGATCGGACCCTTCGCCTACATCGGGCCGCGCGTCGTCACCGGCGCGGGCTGCCGCATCCACCACCACGCCACCGTGGAGGGCAACACCACCCTCGGCGACAACTGCGAGGTCTTCCCCTACGCCTTCATCGGCGGGCGCACGCAGGACAAAAAATGGACAGGCGACGAGGCCCCGATCATCATCGGCGACCGCAACATTTTCCGTGAATTCTGCACGGTCCACCCCTCCACCTTCGCCGACAGCGCCACCCGCATCGGCGACGACAACCTCTTCTGCTCCTACGCCCATATCGGGCACGAGAGCACCGTGGGCAACCACTGCGTCTTCTCCAACAACGCCACCCTCGGCGGCCATGTCGCCGTCGGCGACTACGCCGTCATCGGCGGGCTCACCGCCGTGCACCAGTTCTGCCGCGTCGGCGAAAGCGCCATGCTCGCGGGCTGCGCCAAAGTGGTGCAGGACGTTCTCCCCTATATGACCGCGGACGGCCACCCCGCCGTCCACCGCACCATCAACAAAATCGGCATGCAGCGCCGCGGATTTCCGCCCGAGCGCATCCAACTCGCCTCCCGCGTCTTCAAACTTCTCTTCCGCTCCGGACGCAATCACGGCCAGTCCCTCGAAGACCTCAAATCCGGCGCCCTCGGCCAAGACCCCCTCATCGACACCGTTGTCGCCGCCGCCGAAGCCTCAACGCGCGGATTTTCCTGAGCCGGGCGGCAGGCGCGGTCGACGCGCCGCACGCGGCCCCAAAAAAACGGCCCCCGCGGTAAAAGCGGAGGCCGGTGTGCAAAATTCGACTGCGCTGCGGAGATTAGGTTTATTCCCCCACTTCCTCGAGCTTGCGCATGAGGTCGCGGCGCACCCAGTCGCGCAGGAGTTCCGTCTCGTAGAAGAAGGTATCGGACATGCGCGGAGAGCGCACACGGTACATGAACGACATGTCGCGCAGATTTTCACTTCCTTCGAGGATCACTTCGCCCTCGGCGACTTTCACCGTGTAGTTGAACTCAAGGCGGGGCGGATAGATATGCTCGACGTAGCGGATATCCTGATTGTGGCGGTTGCGCCACGGCTGGATGTCGCCCGCCATATCGATATCCGTGAACTCGATCACAAGCGTGCGGTCGCCGAGGAGCGACTCAAGGCGCGGTGCAAGGTTGCGCGCGAGTTCGCGCTCAAAAACCGGCTGCGTGCGCTCCTCACTCATGCCGTTCACCGAAAAGTCGCGGAACGACTTGGGATCGACAAAGGAAACTTCAAGCGAAGCGGCGGCGGCAAGCGCCGGGACGAAGGCCAATGCGGCTGTGAGGTATTTCCATTTCATAGCATAATATCGGTTAAGGTTACGGGGCTGGAGTGAAAACATTTACTATACGCCGGAAAACCGCCTCCGGATGCACCCTTCCGCGGATTTTCCGTGCTTTGTTGCCCGTGAGAGGCACCGGCACACCACTCTATTTCGTGAAAACGCCGCCATTAAGCCCTGAACGCCGCCGCGCGGCGGGGCAGACGGCGGGCCAGTCAATGACGTAACGATTGTTAATGGTTTTTTTCTGAAGTGGTTGACACTCCTGCCCGGTTACCGGTCCATCACCTCCATGAAAGCTGCACCTATGGACCGTATCCAGAACGCGTTCTGTCCGTGCCGCCGAAGGATGACACGCCGACTGCTTTGCCTTCTGCTGCCCCTTTTTCTCACCGCGTCCGTCGTTCGCGCGGACACGGTGGCACCCGATCCCGCCGCGCCGACCGATGTTGCCGAGTCGTTGTCGAGGGAGCAGGAGGCACCGCCTGTGCGGAGCGCCCAGATTCCTTCCCCCGAGCTTTTGGCGGCCTTCCGCGAAGGCGACGACTGCCTCGCCTACGCGTTGCTGCGGGCGGAGGCGGACGGCGATCCCGTCCTTGAAGCGCGGATCATTTTCACGGTGACGAACCACCTTGCGCAGGCCCGGCGTTTCGAGCGTTTGGTTGAAGTGTCCCTGCCCTTCCGCCGACGCATCGAGGAACTGGAAATAGCAACACGGGACGACCCGCCGGAGCTCCGCTACCTGTTGCTGTTGCAAACAGGACGATACTACGACTACATGGCGAACGACAGGGCGCGGGCATTAGGTTACTACCTTGCGGCGGAGAAGCTTCAATTCGCGCACGGTCAACTCGACGAGCGGGTGGCTACATTACAAAGGCACTACCAACCGCTCGGCCCCGGCGAGGGCGAACACTGGCACCCGGAGTTCGGAGAGGTCCATGGATACGGCACCGAGGGTTGGTTTCATGTTTCCAGGCTCGGCCTGCTACGGCAACTCGGGGATGGATGGCACGGCCATTTTGTTCCCCGCCGCGCCGGGTGGGTCCACGTCGGCGAGATCCATGCCCCAGGCGTCATCACCGATTCCGGTTTTTCGCTCTTTCACAGCACCCACGGATGGTTCCACCTATCAACGAAGACGGGGCTTCACTACCGTTGGGCGGAAGAAGGGTGGTTCCCCGAGTGGTAGGCACCGCTCAGCATCTGCGCCGCTCAGACCGGACCGCGGCAGGCGTATAGGCCCCTGCCCGGCCTATGCGGGCACCACTATCGCAGGCTGCGCCCAGGACACCGGATTCGGTCACAATCCCGTCAAACAAGCCCCTTCCAGTCCGGGTGTTCACCCACCCGCTTGACCAGTGCCTTGATCTCCTGCGCCTTGTCCTTGGGGCAGACGAGGGTCGCGTCGTCCGTCTCGATGACGATGAGGTCCTCCGTCCCGAGCACAGCGAGGAGGCGTTTGCCGCTGCCGATGACGATGTTGCCCGAGCCCTTGTGCACCATTGCCCCGCCTTTCACCGCGTTGCCGTCGTCGTCGAGGTCGCTGTGGCGGGCCACCGCCGGCCACTCGCCGACATCGTCCCAGTCGAAGGACGACTCCAGCACCCGCACCGCCTCCGCCTTCTCCATGATGGCGTAGTCGACGGAGATCTTCTCAAGGCCCGGGTAGTGCTTATCGAGCAGAAGCCCGAGGTCTTCGCCCGCACGGAGCCCGTCGGCAACGGCTTGGAGCGCCTTCCACAGGTCCGGGGTAAAGCGCGCGAAACAATCCGAAATCACCGGCACGCGCCAGAAAAACATTCCCGCGTTCCAGTAGTAGCCGCCCGCCTCCACGTATTCGCGGGCCGTCGCCTCGTCCGGCTTCTCCTTGAAGGCGTCCACCGTGTAGACCGGCTTGCCGCCCGCGCGGTCCGCCTCGTCTCCCCGGCGGATGTAACCGTAGCCGGTCGCCGGATAGGTCGGCTGGATGCCTACAGTCACGAGCGCTTCCGACCCCTCGGCGGCGGCGAACGCCGCATCCAAGTCGCGCTGAAAGGCCTCGTGGTCGTGGATCACATGGTCCGCCGGCAGCATCGCGAAAGCCGCCTCCGCGTTCTTGTCCGCGACAAGGATGGCGGCCAGTCCCACCGCCGCCGCCGTGTCGCGCCCCACCGGCTCGGCCACCACATTCTCCGGCGGCACCGAGGGACAGCAGTCGATCACCGCGTCGCGCTGCTCCACGTTCGTGATGATAAACACGTTATCCGGCGGCACCAGATCCCCCAGACGATCGATCGTCTGCGTCAGCATCGGCTTGGCGCCCACGATGGGCAGCAGGTGCTTCGGCCGCGCCAGCCGACTCTGCGGCCAGAAGCGCTCCCCGCGCCCCCCGGCCATGATCACAACAAATCGCTCTTTACTTTTGGACATGCCCTCCAATCTCGCCAAACCCGCCGAAAGGGCAACCGCAAAGAGCGCCCCCGTTTCGGGTTGCCAAACGCTACAGCCTCCACAGAGTCTCCCGTTTTTCCGCGGAGAGGTGACAGAGTGGACGATTGTGCCTGACTCGAAATCAGGTGAGCCGGCAACGGTTCCGGGGGTTCGAATCCCTCCCTCTCCGCCATTCTACGTCTACATTCTCGAAAGTGAACAAAAGCCCGGCCGCAACCTATGTCGGGTTCACGGAAGACCTCCGCGCACGTCTGGCCGCCCACAACGCGGGCAATTGCATTGCCACCCGTCCCCTCCGGCCATGGCGAATTCTCAACTACCATGCCGTGCGCGGCAAAGAGACCGCCCATGCCCTCGAGAAGTATTTGAAAACCGCATCCGGTAAAGCCTCTGCCAACAAACGCTTTCGCTGACCGAAAGGGGGCCGGACGACCCGCTGACTCCGAGCTGCGCTTCGGATGGCTACCGTCTCTCGACTACTTGCTGGCCTTCGCCAAAGGCCTGCTCAAGCGCATGAACCGCGTCCCACCCGCGCTCTCGAAGCCACCGGGCGAGCGTCCCCGGAAGTTGCACGTCGACGAAAAACTTGATGCCGCGCCGACGATAACCAGATAATCGGATTGCCGAGCGGAACAGGTCAATGCCGGAACAATGTCATCAGGCTCTAGGAAAGGGTAGTCCTTAAGGATTTCCTCTTGCTTTGCCCCCGGGGAGGTTTCCGGCATGTCTTCGAGGACATCACGCTCAAAGCGCTGTTCCACGGGGCTAACGGATCAACTGCCAGTGCCCTTCTGGGTGGTCGTAGGTCCATTGTGGAGCCGCATGAAAAACGTCGAGCCAACCCGGCGGTTGAAACCGGTAGAGCAAGACGGAGTTTCCGTCATCACCCGCATGGTAGGCCCACCCCATGTCTGCTGACTATTTCTACTTTGTTAAATTTCCGGAGGGCTTGTCCGGCGCCTGCGGCGGGCGCGGCGCGGATTGCGCGGTCTTCGCGGCGCCGGACTCCGTCTTCGCCGGGCCGATTCGATGGAGGCGGCGCGCTGCCGGTGGCGCGCCTCGATCTGGTCGAGCACGTCCGCGGCGGTGCTTGCCGCGCGCGGCAGAA
>JAFIGH010000104.1 GCA_020831525.1 Opitutales bacterium | reverse complement strand
TTCCGGCATGGAAAGCTCAGCATGTTTCCATGAAAATCTCCGAAGAACCAGAAATTCGAGGCCCCGATCAAACCGGCGGGCGCGGCGACGTCATGACAAATCCGAAGTTTCTTGCTGACAAAGTAGGCAATGAAAAAAATCAGAAACGTCTGAATAATCAGGGGAATGGCAATCAGCACGATATGCAGCGGGTTCCCCAGAATGACGCCCCCTTGGAAGGAGAAGATGAGGACGAGGGTCAGGAGGAGCCCGACGATGGTGACGTTATTGAACTTGGTGATAAACTGTTCGTGGAAATACGTTTCGCCCTTGCGCTTGATAACGGCTGTCCGAGTCCAGATTCCGCCGGCCAAAGGGATGACGACAAAAAGAACGACTGACAGAAACAGCGTATCCCAGGGAATGCTGACCCCGCCGATGCCGAGCAGAAAGACGACGATCGGAACGAAAGCGACGAGAATGATCAAGTCGTTGGTGGCGACCTGAACGACGGTGTAGGCCGGGTTACCACGGGTGAGGTGGCTCCAGACGAAAACCATGGCCGTGCAGGGGGCCGCGCCGAGAATCACCGCGCCGGCGAGATAATCCTTGGCCAGATCCGGGGGAATCAATGCCTTGAAGACAAAGTAGAAGAAAAACGCGGCGATCCCGAACATGGTAAACGGTTTGATCAACCAATTAACCACCCATGTGACATAAAGACCCCGCGGCTCCCGGCGCACATTCTTGATGCTGGTGAAATCCACCTTCATCATCATCGGGTAAATCATCAGCCAGATGAGCACCCCGATCGGGATCGATACGTTGGCATACTCAAACCGACTGAGAAAATCAGGAATGGCCGGGAGAAACCTACCGATCAAAACACCCGCGATCATGCAGAGCACGACCCAGATGGTGAGGTTTTTTTCGAAAAAGCTAATTCCGGTGCTTTTATTCTCCGTCATTGTCTTTTGTCTTTTCGTCCATAATGATGTCTTTGATAAAGTCTCCCGCCCTCGCACAAGGCTGTGGCGGACAGGCAGGTTTCCGCTTTCAGATTTCAGGTTTCCGCTTTCCCCCTCACCGCTGCTTCGCGGTAGCCGGCGGCGTAGGCCTCGAAGACCTTGCGGATTTCGTCGCGGATGCGGCGGAAAGCATCGATCTCCGACTCGCCGGGCCGGACGGCCTTGGGCGGATCCTCGAAGCCCCAGTGGTGCCGGTTGGCTTGGCCGGGGAACATCGGGCAGGCTTGGTCGGCGTTGCCGCAGACAGTGATGACAGTGTCGATACGGCGTCCGATGAACTCGTTCAAGTGTTTCGAAGTATGCGACGAAATGTCGATACCAATCTCCTTGAGCGCCTCGACGGCCATGGGATGGACATAGCCAGCCGGCTTCGATCCGGCGCTGTGGATCTCGAAGAGATCGCCCGCCGCATGGCGAAGGATCCCCTCGGCCATGTGGCTGCGGCACGAGTTGCCCGTGCAGAGAATTAGGACGGTGGGTTTGGTCATGATAAGATAAGGATGAAGGTGGAAACCGGAAACCTGAAACCGGAAGGATTATTATTCATCTCCTTTAGTTCTTCAGGTTTCAGGTTTCCAGTTTCAGGTTCCATGCCTCCATCAGCAGCACCCGCACGAGGGCCCGCAATCGTCGGCCGAGGCGGAGTCCCCTGCCTTCATGAGCCCGTATCCGCCGAGGATGACGCGGCGGATGGGTTTGCCCGTCTCGGGATGGGACTGGAGCGGGGCGTCGTTCATACTCTGCCGGATTTCGAAGAACTCCGGCTCTTCACCCTCTGCGGAGGGGATCGTTTCGTAGACGTAGGTGGTCATGGGTGGTTGTGTCGTTTGTTTTTTAGGTGAAAGAAGATGATGTTGAGGGCGGATACTGTCGAGGGCGGAAACCCGAAGGCTGAAACCTGAAACGGGGTACTCAGGTCTCAGGTCTCAGGTTTCAGGTCTCAGGTTTCCGGTTTCCGGTCTCAGGTCTCAGGTTTCCCGTCTCCGCCTTCATTATTCATACCTCCGCCCGCAACAGGCTTGCGAGTCCGTCCCGTCCCACCGGATCGACAGTGCTCCACGGGATGCTGTAGACGGGACCGGCGGCGTGGGAGTCGACGACTTCGCGGATGTACGGGACTTCGGCCCTTCCGCGGGCGGCGAGGACGGGTTCGCGCGTATCCACTTCCGCCATACTCTGGTTGATGATCCAGGCGTAGGGCTCGATTTCGGCACGGCGCAGATCGGCCTGGAGCGCGGCGGCCTCGTGCACGGGCGTCGCTTCCGGCAAGGTGACGAGCAACACGCGCGTAAAGCCGGGGTCGCGCAGGCGCGGGAGCAGTTTTTCGATGGCTTCCGAATGCTTTGTCGTGCGGCTCTGCCGTCCCAGCTCGCGGTGGTACGACTGCGTGGCATCGAGAAGGAGGAGTGTGTGCCCGGTCGGCGCGGTATCGAGGACAACAAAGCCGTCCTCCCCTTTGGCGACAGTGCGCGCAAAGGCACGGAAAACCGCGATCTCCTCGGTGCAGGGCGAGCGCAGGTCCTCTTCGAGAAGAGCGCGGCTGTCGGGATCCATGTCGGCAGGCTGCTGCGCAAGGACCTCCGCGACATACGCACGGGTCTCCGCTTTCGGATCGATGCGCTCGATGTCCATGCCGCCGTGGGTGTCGCCGAAGGCATCCGCGAGGTGCGCGGCGGGATCGGTCGTGGACAGGCGCACGTTGGCCCCGCGTTCGGCGAGGGCAAGACCTAGGGCGGCGGCGACCGTCGTCTTCCCCACCCCGCCCTTGCCCATGGTGAGAATGACGCCCCGGCCCGCGGGCGCAAGCCGGTCGGCCAGTTCGTCAAGACCGGGCAGCGCGGGTGCGGATGCCTCCGCTGTGTTTACGGGAACGGCGGTCTCCATGGCAGATTCCGGATACCTGAAAAATGCCCGCAGAACATCCATGCCGATCAGATTGGACGGAAGCAACGGGGCACGGTAGAGCGGCAGGGAGCGCAAAAAGTCGCTCTCTTCGTCAATCGCCCGGCTCTGCCGCTCCAACCAATGACGGGAAACCGGATCATCGGCATGGGCAGGCTCAAACCAACCGTTGAGGGCGAGGGACTGGTTCGCGATACCGAGGTCTCCGAGTTCCTTCCATGTGCGGCGGGCTTCCCTGAGGGCGGCCCGCTGCGCGCGGCTCACAAGAACAACGCGGGTCTTTTCCGGTTCTTTCAAAACCTCGACGGCTTCGGCGTAGAGCGAGCGCTGTTTCTCAAGGCCCGCAAGCGGGCCGAGGCAGGAATTGCCGCTCGTGTTTTCGTTGAAGAAGGTCGTCCACGCCTGCGAGAGCGCCATAAGCCGCAGCGTGTGCCCGGTCGGTGCCGTATCGAAAACAATATGATCGTAATCCCCGGCGCCGGCACCGCCAAGGAAGGCTGTGAACTCATCGAAAGCGGCGATTTCCATTGTGCAGGCACCGGAGAGCTGTTCCTCCATCTCGCGGAGCGCCGCCTCGGGCAGCATACCCCGCATCGGACCGACCACCTTTTCGCGGTAGGCGGCGGCAGCGGCCTCCGGATTGATGTTCAGGGCAAACAGATGGTCTGCTCCCGGCACCGCCCGCGCCTCCCGCGCCAACTCCAGCCCGAGCACCTCGTCGAGGTTGGACGCCGGGTCCGTGCTCACAAGGAGCGTACGCCGGCCGCTCTCCGAGAGGGCGAGCGCCGCCGCCGAGGCAATCGAGGTTTTGCCCACACCGCCCTTTCCCGTGAAAAAAAGGTAGCGTGGCGCGCCGTCAAGGAGCCTCCCCACCGGTTGCGAATGCAATACCATCTGTTCTCCTGTATCCACGTCAATTGTCCTGTCATTGTTGAAGAATCCAACTCTCACTTCCCAACCGCATCCGTGCCTCGCTGAAGCTTCAGCCTACGATCCACCACTCCACTACTCCACCACTCCACTACTCCACCACTCCACTACTCCGCCACGCCCGCAGTGTTCGCTTCACGCGCGCGTTTCATCCATGCGGCGCGCTCGGGCTGTTCCGGGTAGCGGCCCTGCAGTTCCAGTTCACCGTCGATGAAAATCATCGGCAGCGCGGCAGTGCCCCCGGTTTCGAGGACGGCACGCACCTTCGGATTCCGCGCGAAGGCGACCGGCTGTTGCGCAAGGTTGTAGCGCTCGACATGGACACCGTGTCCGGCGAGCTGGTGCAGCATTCCCGCCACCGCAGGCAGGACCGGGTCGATGTCGGGTCCGCAGACACCGGTTGAGCAGCACATGGCAGGATCGTAGATTTGAATGGATTTCATTGTTCGTTTTTCGGGTCAGGTGGTTTGGAAATTTTCGCGGCATAGCTCGCGGACGCGCTCGGGCAGGTCACAGCAGGATTCGGCCATGAGTTCCCCGACCATACGCGTATGATGATCGAGATCACGGGCAAACAGCGGCTCTTCGGCACGCATGTCCTGCAAACACTTCAGGTTTGTCTCGAGCACCGCGTTCGGTTGCTCCGACAAGCGGTAAATGGTCCAGTTGTAGCAGCGCTCCGTCTCCACCGCGCCCGCCTCCTTCAAGGCTTTCAAGTGGCGCGAAATCTTCGGCTGCTCCAACCCGAGAATGGCGGCGAGGTGGCACACGCAGAGAGGACCCTCCAAAAGCAGGTTCAATATCCGCAGGCGGGTCTCGTCACACAGACACCGGTAGACTTGGAGGCTTTTCATGATTGAACGAAATATGCGGACAATCGAATATTCGTCAAGCGGAAATAAATCTTTCTTTCCTCGGTCCGGCCTGGACCGGAAAGGACGGTTCGACCTTCAGCCATGGACCGACCGTTGCGCCGCGTGTTGCTTGCGACCGCGCCCCGGCGTCACTTCCGTTGCAGACCGGGGGCGTTCAACCGGTTGCTGGAGCGGGCAGGCGCTGTTCGCCGAGGCCCTGGCACGCCGATTCGCAGAGCCCGATGAAGGTTTCCTCGGTAAGGCCCGGCTTCCGGTCTTTGAGCATGGTCACGCCCCATGTGCGCTTGAGCTGCCGCCGCCCGAGCGGCAGAATGCGCAGAGACGACTCCGCGACCTCGCGCTGCACGATCCATGTCGCAAGGACGCTCACGCCCACCCCGATCTTCACGAGGTCCTTGATCGCCTCCATGCTGCCGAGTTCGATGGTGTTGCGGATGGCTACGCCGTCGCGCCGCAGGTAGTCTTCAATCATCCGGAAGGTGTAGCTGCGGCGGTTGTAGACGACAAAGGACTCGTTTTCCAATTCGGCGGGATCCACCCGCGAAGCGCGCGCCCACTTGTGCGACGGAGCGGCGATGAGGGAGAGCCGGTCCTGAAAAAGCCCGCGGAAGCGGAAGGCGCCGTCGCGCAGAGGCGGCAGGGTGATGGCGAGGTCGACACGGTTGTCCCGCAGCGCGGCGAGCGTGTCGGGCGTGTCGCCCGGCTCAATGACCAGCTCGCAGTCGGGAAAGCACTCCTTGAACTCGCGGAGGACACCCGGGAGAATGTATTGGCAGGCTGTGATACTGGCGCCGATGCGCAGCCGCCCTTTGCCCCATGCGGAGAGGTCGCGCACCGCCTCACGCGCCGCCGTGAGGGAGGCGAAGACCGCCTCCACCCGTTTGAGGAGGACCTCGCCCGCGAGGGTGAGGTGTACTTTTTTGCCCACCCTGCTAAAAAGTTCGCACTCCACATCCGCTTCGAGGGCACGAATGGAGTGGCTGATGGCGGACTGCGTCAGGAACAGCGCCTCCGCCGTCCGGGTGAAACTGCCGGTCTTCGCGAGGGTCCGGAAGGCCTGGAGCCGCCGGATATCAAGGAGTTCTTCATGCATGAATAGAATTCATCAATAGTATCGAAAAAACAAATAGCATTTATGCTGCCAATTGGCACCGATGGCACGGAGGCGGCTCAAAAGGCGGCATGACCTTCACAGCCACGTCCGTCAGCGAACAGCCGGTGCAGAGCCTCTACTGGGGCCACCACACGCGGCTGCGGACGCTTCGTGTCGGCTACGTGCAGCTCAACGACGCCGCCCCGTTTATCCTCGCGGAGACGCTCGGGCTCTTCACGAAGTACGGGCTGACCGTCGAACTGCACCGCGAGCTGGGCTGGGCCACTGCGCGTGACAAACTGATCTTCGGTGAACTGGAGGCCACGCAGGCCCTCGCTCCCCTGCCCTTCGCCGCCACGCTCGGACTCCACATGCCCGTCGCCCGCGAGTGCGTCGCAACGATGGTCCTCAACGTCAACGGCAACGCCATCACCCTGGCGAACCATCTTCGCGACGAGGGTGTTGAATCGGCCGACGACCTCCGGGCAGCGGCGCGGCGACGCCCGACCACCCGACGCATCACCCTCGGGGTCGTCTCGCTCTACTCGACCCACCACATCCTCCTGCGCACATGGCTTTCGCAGTTGGGTATAGACCCCGCGCGCGACGTGCGCATCGTCGTCGTCCCCCCCGCGCAGATGGTGCGCAACCTCGAAGCGCGAAACCTCGACGGCTATTGCGTGGGCGAACCGTGGAACGGCGCCGCCGTACAGCGCAAATCGGGATGGACCGCCGCCACCAGCGCGACGATCGCGCCGGACCACCCCGAGAAGGTCCTCATGCTGCGGAACGATTTCAAGAACAACGCTTCCGAGGAGTGTATCCGCCTCACTGCCGCGCTCCTCGAAGCCTGCCGCCTGTGCGACGATCCCGCGCAGCGTGCCGACCTCGTCCGCTATCTCTCGCACCGGAAGTACCTCAACTGCCCGCAGAGCTGGCTCTTGCGGGGCTTCGGGCTGCCGCTCTCCACCAACGCTCCACAGGCCGGCCTCGACCTCGCAACGGTTCGCTTCTCCGGTCCGGAAGTCAATGCCCCAACCTCCGCGCACGCCCGCTGGATCATCGCCGGCATGGGCCAGTGCGGGCAGTTTGACGGGCGGACGGTCGACGAGGACGCCCTCGCCGACGGTCTCTTCGCCACCGACTACTTCGCCGCCGCCGAACGGCTCACCCGCCAACGCTCTTCTCCACAAACGCAATCCACACGCCAGATTATCGCACACCTATGAAACACTATCGCACACACATCCTCCGCGGTCTCGCCGCTCTCGCAGCGCTCCTGCCGGGCACCGTTGCCGCCGACGACTTCCCGGAAAAGACCGATCTCACCTTCGGCTTCATCCGTCTGACCGACTGCGCCACGCTGGTCATTGCCAAGGAGCGCGGCTACTTCGACGACGAGTTCCTCGATGTGCAGATCGAGTCGCAGGCCAACTGGCGCGTGCTCCTCGACCGCGTCATCAGCGGCGAACTGGACGGCGCGCACATGCTCGCGGGCCAGCCCATCGGGGCCTCCATTGGCGTTGGCTCCAACGCCCACATCGTCACCGGCTTCAGCATGAACCTCAGCGGCAACGCCATCACCGTCTCCAACGATGTGTGGGAGCGCATGAAAGCGGCAGCGCCCGAGCTGGATGTCGACAAGCCGCCCCATCCAATCAGCGCCGCCGCCCTCAAGCCGGTCGTGGAGGACATCCAGCCCTTCCGCCTCGGCATGGTGTATCCGGTATCCACGCACAACTACGAACTGCGCTACTGGCTGGCCGCCGGCGGCATCCACCCCGGATTCTACACGGCCCGCGGCGACACCACCGGGCAATCCGGGGCCGACGTGCTCATTTCGGTGACCCCGCCCCCGCAGATGCCAGCCACCCTCGCCCAAGGCACCATCCACGGCTATTGCGTGGGCGAACCATGGAACCAGCTCGCCGTCTTCCAGGGCATCGGAGTGCCCGTCGTGACCGGCTACCAGATCTGGAAAAACAACCCGGAGAAGGTGCTCGGTGTTCGCGCCGACTGGGCCGAACGCTACCCGAACACCCACGTCGCTGTCATCAAAGCCTTGATACGCGCCGCCAAATGGCTCGACGCCAGTGAGGAAAACCGCCGCGAAGCCGCGCGCATCCTCTCCCGACCGGAATACATCGGGGCCGACTACGAGGTCCTCGCCAACGCCCTCGTCGGCACCTTCGAGTTCGAAAAGGGCGATGTCCGCGACATGCCGGACCACATGGTCTACTTCCGCCACCACGCCAATTACCCGTTCTACAGCGACGCCATCTGGTTCCTCACGCAAATGCGCCGCTGGGGTCAGATCGGCGAAGCCAAACCCGACGAGTGGTACCACGAAACCGCCCGCCGCGTTTATCAGCCGGAGGTCTTCAAGGAGGCCGCCCGCCGCCTCATCGCCGAAGGCCATCTGCCCGCCGATTACCTGCCGGAGACCGACGGCTACAAGGCCCCCGACAGCAATTTCATCGACGGCGTCACCTACGACGGCCGCCAGCCCACCGCCTACCTCCGCCAGTTCGAAATAGGACACAAGGAGTAACCCGACCCAAAGAGGAAGAGGAAGAGCACACTCCACCACTTTCCCACCTTCCCACTTTTCCACTCAACCACTTCACCAACCTGCTATGCTGCACAAAATCACCCACATTCTCGACAAGGCCGGCCTCGCCTGGATCAGCCCGGTCGTACGCCTCTGCGCGGGCGAGAATCCGCGCGAACAGGGTCGCCAGATCTTCCGCCTCATCGGCGTTCCCCTCATCGCCATCCTTCTCTTCCTCGGTGCCTGGGCCGTCATCGCGCCGAAGGTTGAGACCAATGTCGGCACCCTTCCAGGACCCGCTGCCGTCTGGGAGCAGGCCGGCGGCCTCTGGCAGGACCACCGCGCCGAGCGGGAACGCCGGGCCGAGTTTTACGCCGCGCAGGAGCAGCGCCGCGCCGCCTTCGAGGAGCGCTTCCCCGACCGCGAATGGACAGCCCGCGAATACAGCGGACGCCCCACCTATATTCACCAGATCGTGACGAGTTTGAAAACCGTCTTCATGGGTTTCTTCTTCGCCTCCGCCTTTGCCATTCCCATCGGCATCATCTGCGGAATGAGCAAAACGGTCTACACCGCCGTCAACCCGCTCATCCAGATCTTCAAGCCGGTCTCGCCGCTCGCATGGCTGCCCATTGTCATGATCCTCGTCGCCGCTCTTTACACGACCGACAATCCCATGTTTGAGCGCGCATTTCTCAGCTCCGCCATTGTCGTCGCGCTCTGTTCCCTCTGGCCCACGCTCATCAACACCGCCGTCGGCGTGGCCTCCATCGACAAGGACCACCTCAACGTCGCACGCGTCCTCAAGCTCAGCTGGCACACCAAGGTCATCAAGATCATCATTCCGAGCAGCCTGCCCTATATTTTCACGGGGCTGCGCCTATCCCTCGGAGTGGGATGGATGGTCCTCATCGCCGCCGAGATGCTCGCGCAGAATCCCGGCCTCGGAAAGTTCGTCTGGGACATGTACCAAAGCTCCAGCAGCCAGACCCTTTCCCTCATCCTCGTCGCTGTATTCACGATCGGACTACTCGGCTTCCTTCTCGACCGCATAATGCTGACGCTCCAGCAGCTGGTGACTTTTGACGAATCGTCCGTCTGAGCCCCAAAACCACCCCCCCCAACCCAAACAACCGGACACCATGGCCTTCATCGAACTCCGCAACGTCTCCAAGGGCTTCGGCCCCCCGGGTCCCAACCGCGTTGAAGTCCTCCGCGACATCAACCTCTCCGTGCGCGAAAGCGAGTTTGTGGCCATCGTCGGCTATTCCGGCACGGGCAAGAGCACCCTCATCAACATGATGGCGGGTCTGCTCAAGCCCGATGCCGGGAGCGCCCTCCTCAAGGGTGCGCCGATCAAGGGCCCGGAACGCGACCTCGGTCTCATCTTCCAGAACTACTCCCTCCTCCCGTGGCTCACCGTCTACGGAAACGTCGCCCTCGCGGTCAACGCCGCCTTCAAGAACTGGTCCCGCAAAGAGCGCGATCAGCAGGTGCGGCGCTTCGTCGACCTCGTCAATCTCACCCCCGCCCTCGAAAAACGTCCGGGCGAACTCTCCGGGGGCATGCGCCAGCGCGTTGCTGTCGCCCGCACCCTCGCCATGGATCCGGAGGTCCTCCTCATGGACGAACCCCTCGGTGCGCTCGACGCCCTCACCCGCGGGGAGTTGCAAAAGGAGATCGCCGCCATCTGGGAGAAACAGCGTAAGGCCGCCGTCCTCATCACCAACAGCGTCGATGAAGCCCTTCTCCTCGCCGACCGCATCACTCCCCTCAATCTCGGCCCCGGCGCGACCCTCGGGCCTGAGTTCGCCGTCGACCTGCCGCGCCCGCGCAGCGCCGCCGCCCTCAACAAAAACCCGACCTTCACCCGCCTGCGCGGCGAGATCACCGACTACCTCATCGAAATCGGGCGCGCGGGCAAAGCTTCCACGAACGACAAGATCGTCCCCCTTCCCGATGTCCGCCCGCTCGATCCTTCCGAGCGCGCTTCCCGCACATGGGTTTCCTGAACGCCGCCCACCCTGTATCCAAAAACTCAATCAACACACCATGGATCCGACCCTTCTCGACGATTACAAACGCCCGTTCCTTGAACTCTCACAACTGGGCAAGACCTACCCGACACCGCGCGGCCCCGCCGTCATTCTCAAGGACCTCAACCTGCGCATTCGAAAGGGCGAGTTCATCGCCCTCATCGGGCACAGCGGCTGCGGCAAGTCGACCGCGCTCTCCATGATCGCCGGCCTCAACTCCGTCACCGAGGGCGTCATGATCATGGACGGCAAGGAAATCGATGGCCCCGGCCCCGACCGCGGCGTGGTCTTCCAGTCGCCCTGCCTCCTTCCATGGATGACGGCCTTTGAAAACGTCATGCTCGGCGTCAACCAGGTCTACTTTCACGTCAGCCGCCGCGAGCGCCGCACCATCGCGGAACACTACCTGCAGCGCGTCGGTCTCGGCGACGCCATGCACAAGCGCGCCACCGATCTCTCCAACGGCATGAAACAGCGCGTCGGCATCGCCCGCGCCTTCGCCCTCGATCCGAAGATGCTTCTCCTCGACGAACCCTTCGGCATGCTCGACCAACTCACCAAATACGAGCTGCAGGACGTCCTCCTCGGCCTCTGGGGCAAGGACCAGAAGACCGCCCTCATGGTCACGCACGATGTCGACGAAGCTATCTTCCTTGCGGACCGCGTCGTCATGATGACCAACGGTCCCGCCGCGAAGGTCGGCGACATCCTCGAGATCGACTACCCGCGACCCCGCGACCGCCACGCCCTCCTCGCCGACGCCAACTACTACCGATACCGCGAGCACCTCATCGGCTTCCTCGAAAACTGCGAACTCGAGAAAGAGAAGATCGCCCGCGAAAAGGCTGAAAACGCCGCTTCGAAAAAGGCCAAGGAGCCGACTCTCGTCTGAGCCGGAAACTATCGGATTCTTCGCTGTGACCGTCTTCCCTCCAGAGACCGACGAGACCCCGATCGACCGCCTCCTGCGCCGACAGCAGACGCTCGACACGCCCGTCGCGCGTTTTTCGAAAGAGCAAGCCGAACTGGAGGCACCGCGCTTCCGCGAACTCATTCCCCTCACCGCGCCCGCGCCGGGGCGGCAATACGCCTTCGAGGTCGACCTCGACAAATGCACCGGCTGCAAGGCCTGTGTCGCCGCCTGCCACAGCCTCAACGGCCTCGACGAAGAGGAAACATGGCGCGATGTCGGCCTCCTCCACGGTGGAACCGCGCGCGAGCCCTACCTCCAGACGGTCACCACCGCCTGCCATCACTGCACCGATCCCGCCTGCCTCAACGGCTGCCCGGTCAACGCCTACGAGAAGGATCCCGCCACAGGTATCGTTTCCCACCTCGACGACCAGTGCATCGGCTGCCAATACTGTGTCCTCAAGTGCCCGTATGAGGTGCCCAAATACAGCAAGTCGCTCGGCATCGTGCGCAAATGCGACATGTGCCACGGGCGTCTCGCCGAGGGCGAAGCCCCCGCCTGCGTGCAGGCCTGCCCGAACGAGGCCATCCGTATCACAACAGTGGACACGGCGGAAGAAGCCGCGCGGCACCGGAATTCCGCTTCCGGCGGGAGCACCTTCCTCCCCGGAACCGTCGATCCGGGCTACACTGTTCCCACCACCCGCTACACCGGACGCCCCGTGCCCGCCGACGCACGCGCCGCCGATGCCGATACCCCCCGTCCGGAGCACGCGCACTGGCCCCTCGTCCTTATGCTTGTCCTCACGCAGGGTTCCGTCGGCGTTCTCGCCGCCGCCCTCGCCATGGTCGATCCGCTGCCCGCACTCGCCCTTTCGGCCGGACTCTGCCTCGTCGGCCTGAAGGCGAGCCTCTTCCATCTCGGCAAACCCTTCAAGGCGTGGCGTGCCTTCCTCGGGCTCACCCATTCATGGCTGAGCCGCGAAATCATTGTCTTCGGTGCCTATTTCCCGCTTCTTCTCGGAGCGCTCCTCCTCGCCTCGCCCCCCGCGGCATGGATACCGTTCGCTCCGCCCGGCTTTGTCTTTCCCGCAACCATGGGCGCGGCCCTCGCCGCCGGCCTCGCCGGGGTTTTCTGCTCGGCCATGATTTACCATGACACCCGCCGGCCCTTCTGGAAACTCCACCGCAGCGCGGCGAAGTTCTTTGGCACGGCGTGGATTCTCGGCGCGGCGGGTGCGCTGGTGGTCGCCCCGTCACTGCCCGCCGCCCTTCTGCTGATCGCCGGAACCCTTGCCAAGCTCGCTTGCGAGGCCCGCCACTTCCACCCCGACGCCCTCGGGCCGGACAAACCGGCGGTGGGTTCGACGCGCGTCATTCTGTGCTGCCTGCTGCGTGTCCATGCCAACCGTCTTCTCCTCGGGGCCGCCGGAGGCATTCTCCTTCCGTTGCTCTTTCTCGCCGGGGCGGTGCCCGCGGCGGTGGCCGCCGTCCTTGCCTTCGGCCTCTGCCTCAGCGCGGAGACGACCGAACGCTACCTCTACCTCCGCGCCGTCGTCCCCTTCAAAATGCCGGGAGGGATCGCGTCATGAAGAACACCCTCCTGCGCAGTTGGACAGGACCGCTCACCGAACGCCTCGTGCGCGCCCCCGGTGAACACGGGCTCGGCCAGGTTCCCGCCGCCCTCAAGCCCGACACCGTTGTGCCCTCCGTCTGCGGCTTTTGCTCCACCGGTTGCTCCCTTTCCGTTCACCTCAAGGACGGAGAAGCCGTCAACCTCAGCGCCAATCCCGGCTATCCGGTCAACCTCGGCATGGCCTGCCCCAAGGGCTGGGAAGCTCTCGCCCCGCTCGCCGCTCCCGACCGCGCGACCACGCCCCTTCTTCGCAAGGACGACAGCACCCTCGCCCCGGTTGATTGGGACACCGCCATGCGGCACTTCGTCGACCGTTTCAAGACCATCCAGCGCGAACACGGCCCCGACGCCCTCGCGTGGCTGGGCACAGGGCAGATCCCCACCGAGGAACTCGCTTTTCTCGGCGCGCTCGCCAAGTTCGGCATGGGGATCCGTCATGGCGACGGCAATACACGCCAGTGCATGGCCACAGCCGTGACGGCTTACAAGCAGTCCTTCGGCTTCGACGCCCCGCCCTATACCTACGCCGATTTCGAGGAGTCCGACGTCCTTGTTTTCGTCGGCTCCAACCTTTGTATCGCCCATCCCATTCTCTGGCAGCGCGTCCTCCGCAACAAGCGCTCACCCGAAATCGTCGTCATCGATCCGCGCACGACGGAAACGGCCATGGCCGCGACGAGCCACTTCGCCATCCGCCCGAAGTCCGACCTGAGCTTCTTCTACGCCCTCGCGCACCAGATCCTCCGTGACGGCTCGATTGACCGCGAATTCCTTGCCCGCTCGACGACCGGCTTCGATGAATTCGCCGCCTTCCTCGCACCCCACACACCGGCGCGCGCCGCCGAGGCCAGCGGCATTCCGGAAGAGCGCATCATCGAACTCGCCCGCCTCATCGGCAGCGGCAAACGCGTCTCGTTCTGGTGGACGATGGGGGTCAATCAGAGCTACGAGGGCACCCGCGTCGCCCAGGCCCTCATCAACCTTGCCCTCATGACGGGCAACATCGGCAAACCCGGCACCGGGGCGAACTCCATCACGGGGCAGTGCAATGCCATGGGTTCGCGCCTTTTTTCCAACACCACCGGACTCCTCGGCGGGCGCGACTTCACCAACCCCGCCCACCGCGCCGAAGTCGCCCGCATCCTCGAACTCCCGGCCGACACCATCCCCGACGAAAACAGCCTCGGCTACGACCAGATCATCGACGGCATCGAGGCCGGCCGCATCAAAGGCCTCTGGATCGTGGCAACAAATTCGGCCCACTCCTGGATCCAGCAAAACCGCTGCAACGGCCTCCTCGACAAGCTCGACTGCCTCGTCGTACAGGACATGTACGCCTCGACCGAGACCGCGCAGGCGGCCGACATCGTCCTCCCCGCCGCGGGCTGGGGCGAAAAGGACGGCACCTTCATCAACAGCGAGCGCCGCATCGGGCGCATCCGCAAAGTCCGCCGCGCCCCCGGCCAGGCCCTCGCCGACTTCCATATCTTCCAGCTCCTCGCCCGCTACTGGGGGTGCGCCGACCGCTTTGCGCGCTGGGAGAGCCCCGAAGCCGTCTTCCACATTCTCCGCGAACTCTCCGCAGGACAGCCCTGTGACATCTCGGGAATCGAAGGCTACGACCACCTCGATACCGCCGGCGGTATCCAGTGGCCGTATGCAAATTCCAAATTCCGAATTTCGAATTCCGAATCCCCGCCTCCCCCCAACTCCACCACTCCCCAACTCCCCGACTCCACCACCGAACGCCGCCTCTTCGCCGACGGCCGTTTTCACCATGCCGACGGGCGTGCGCGCTTTCTCTTCGATGAACCCCGCCCTCTGCCCGAAGCGCCCTGTGCCGATTTTCCCTTCACCCTTCTCACCGGTCGCGGCACCTCGGCACAGTGGCACACGCAGACCCGCACGGCCAAATCCGACGTCCTCCGCAAGCTGTATCCACAAAACATCTACGTCGAAATCAACCTCACCGACGCCGTCGCCCTCGGCATCCGCGCCAACGATCCCGTGACCATCCGCAGCCGCCGGGGCGAACTCACCGCCGCCGCCCACCTCTGCCACACCGTGCAACCCGGGCAGATCTTCATCCCCATGCACTACCGCGAGACCAACCGGCTCACCCATTCGTCCTTCGACCCCCACTCCCGCCAGCCCAACTACAAGGCCTGCGCCGTTCAAGTCCTCCCCGCCGCCAGATACCGCACCCACTCCGCCGGATGAACCACCCACACGTCATCATACGCCACCGGCTCCGCCACGCGGCACAAAAGAACGGCCCGCTCCGCGCCGATGAGGCCCGCAGTTTTGCGCAGCCGGCGCACGTCCTCAACGGAGGGATCCGAGGTCATCTTCATCTCCACAGCCCATCTCCGCGTGCCCCATTGCAACACCAGATCGATCTCGTAGCCGTCGGAGGTGCGGAAGTAGAATGCCTCGGCTTCGTTCCGCCCGAAGTTCAACGCGGCAATCGTTTGCTCCACCAGAAACCCTTCCCAACTGTGGCCCACCCACGGTTGGGCAAACAACTCCGCCCGCTCCCGCACCCGCAACAACCGGTGGAGCAGGCCACTGTCGCGGATGAAGACCCGCGGCGCCTTGACCAGCCTTTTTTTAAGGTTGGCAAAGTAAGCGGGCAACCGCCGGACGAGGAACGCGCCCTCCAAGAAATCGACATAGGCGGTCACCGTCTTCGCATCGATGCCAAGGCCTTTGCCCAGTTGCGAAGCATTGAACGGTTGGCCCTGAAGCGCCGCCAGCATACCGAGCAGACGGAGTGTCTGCTGCGGCTTCGCGGCGAGTCCCCACGCGGGAAGATCGCGGCTCACCAGTGCATTCAGATAGTCGCCCTGCCACTCCGGAAACATCAGCCGTTCGAGAATACCGCCGTCGGGAAAGCCGCCGTAGAGCCACAGATCCTCCATCTGTGCCGCGCCCACTTCGGACAGAGCAAACGGTCCCATTTCCACAAAACCAAGACGCCCCGCGAGGCTTTCCCCCACGTTTCGCGCCAATGCCGGGGACACCGATCCCAAAAGAAGAAAACGCCCTTTGCGGCCCCGGTCCGCGTCGATGACGCCGCGCAACCGACGGAAAATCTCGGGCCGGACCTGCGCTTCGTCGATGATCAGCAACTCCCGGCCCCCGACAAGTTCCGCCCATTCAGCGTCCAAGCGCAGAAAATCGCCCTCCGCTTCCATGTCGAAATAGCGGCCCCCCAGTTCGCGCGCAAGGGTCGTCTTGCCGCATTGGCGCGGCCCCAGAAGCGCCACCGCCGGGTAGCGCTTCAACTTTTCCCGCACCAACACCGAGTACTTTCGATCCCGCATGATTTTTGCAGATTCGGAATACATTCCGGATTTGCAAGAAAATTCCGATCCTAACCTGCCTTTCAACCATGTCCACTTTCACGACCGAACAACAGGAGTACCTCAAAGGGTTTTTCGCCGGGGTGGCGCAGCGCCCGGGCAATCCCTTTGTCGGGCAGACCGCCTCGGGCGCGTTCACGGACGACCCGTCCGCCGCCGCCGGCGGCAACCTCGCCGCGCCCACTGTTCACGGAACGCCCATTGAGGATCTCTGCAAAGAAGAGCAGATCAAGCACAAGCAGCACGGCCTCGATATTTGGGACAAACTTCTCGACAATGCCGCGCGCGATAAATTCCCCGAGGGCGGCGACGTCTTCCGCTACAAGTTCCACGGGCTCTTCTACGTCACCCCTGCGCAGGAGAGCCTCATGCTGCGCTGCCGCATTCCGGGCTGTGTCCTCCGCGCCGACCAACTCGAAGCCATCGCCGACATCGCCGCCGACTGGGGGGGCGGCTACAGCCACGTGACCACGCGGGGCAATCTCCAGGTTCGCGAAATCATGCCGCGCGACAGCGTCGATGTGCTCCTGAAGTTGCGCGACGCGGGACTCACGTCGCAGGGCTCCGGTGCCGACAACCTGCGCAATATCACCGCCTCGCCGACAAGCGGGTTTGATCCGGATGAAGTCCTCGACGTGTTGCCCTACGCACGCGCCATGCACCACTACATCCTCAACAACCGCGAAATGTATGACCTCCCGCGCAAGTTCAACATCGCATTCGACAACGGCGGCGCGGTGAGCGTCTGCGCCGATACCAACGACATCGCCTTCTACGCCGTGCGCGTGAAAGAAGATCCCCAATCTCCAATCTCCCAATCTCCCATCTCCCATCTCCAATCTCCCATCTCCCATCTCCGATCCATTGGATTCCGCGTGCAGCTCTGCGGCATCACGGGGCACAAGCAGTTTGCCAAAGACTGCGGCCTCCTTGTGCGCCCGGAGCAGGCCGTGGCCCTTGCCGCCGCCATGATCCGCGTCTTCCGCGAGAACGGCGACCGCACCAACCGCAAGAAGGCGCGCCTCAAATACCTTGTCGACAATTGGGGCGTGGAGAAGTTCCTTGCGGAGACGCAGAAGCACCTCGCCTTCGATCTCGATTATGTTCCCCTTGACGCCTGCGAGCCGCGCAAGGCTGTCGTAAAACACGGATACATCGGACCGCATCCGCAAAAGGATGCCGACTACCGTTACCTCGGCGTGACCGTTCCCGTGGGCCGCCTTGAAGTCGACCAGATGCGCGGCCTCGCCGACATCGCCCGCCGCTTCGGCAAGGCCGAACTCCGCCTCACCGTCTGGCAGAACGTCATCCTGCCCCACATCCGCGCCACCGCGGTCGATGCCTGCATCGAAGCCCTCCGCGCCCTCGGTCTCGACGCCACCCCCTCGCACATCACCAACGGGCTCGTCGCCTGCACGGGCAACCGGGGCTGCAAATACGCCGCCACCGATACGAAGGGCCAGGCCCTCAAACTCGGTGCTTACCTGAAGGAGCGCGTGCCCCTTGACGAAGCTATCAACATTCACTTCACCGGCTGCCCGCATTCCTGCGCCCAGCACTACATCGGCGACATCGGCCTGCTCGGCTGCAAAGTGAAAGTCGGCGACGAGAAGGTGGAGGGCTACAACATCGTCTTCGGCGGAGGGGTCGACAACGACCAGGGCATCGCCCGCGAAGTTTTCTCCGCCGTGCCCTTCGACGAAGTGCCGCCCCTCCTCGAACGTTTTCTCCGCGTCTACCTCGAAGCCCGCCGCCCCGGCGAACGCTTCGTCGAATTCACCCGCCGCCACACCGTCGACGACCTCCGCGCCCTCGCGGAAGCGGTTTCCGTTTCCTGACTCTCAAATCTCAAATTTTTGTCTCAAATCGTCCCTCGCCATGACACCCGCCGCACCGCACATCCCTGACACCGCGCCCTTTTCCACCGAACAGCGCGCGTGGCTCAACGGCATGCTCGCCGGGCTCTTCTCCAGCCAGTCAGCCGACGGCACCACCGCCGCTTCGCCCGCCGAAACCACCGCGATCACGATCCTCTTCGGCTCCCAGTCCGGCAATTGCGAGACACTCGCGAAAAAGTTCGGCAAGCTCGCCGCGACCCAAGGCTTCGGCCCGGCAGTCACCGATCTCGGCGACTATCCGCCCGAGAATATCAAGGGCGAAAGCCGTGTCCTCATTGTCACGAGCACCTACGGTGACGGAGAACCGCCCGACAACGCCAAGGCCTTCCACGACTTCCTTCTCGCCGAAGACGCCCCGCGTCTCGAAGGCCTCACCTTCGCCGTCCTCGGACTGGGCGACTCCAGCTACCCCGATTTCAACGAATGCGCCAAGCGCATCGACTCCCGCCTCGAAACCCTCGGCGCCGCCCGTGCCCACGAATCCCTCCTTTGCGACGTCGAATTTGAAGACCCCGCCGAGGCATGGGTACCGGGGGCACTGAAGGCGCTGCAGGGAAAGTCCGTGGAATCTTCGGAAGTCGGAGGCCAGAAGACCGAGATCAGCCATCAGCCATCAGCGATCAGCCATCAGCCATCGGCAATCAGCCATCGCAGCGCAGCCAGCCCAAGTGCCGCAGCACCCACAAGCTGAAGGCC
>JAFIGH010000103.1 GCA_020831525.1 Opitutales bacterium | reverse complement strand
CGCGCCCCCCGCCGGGGCACCGCCCCCCCCCCCCCCCCCGGCTCGGGCGACGGCCCCGGCGCGCGGCGGCAGCCCCGGGGCGCGTTTGGCGCCGTCGAGGGCTACGATTTCTGCGAGCCCATGCTCGAGGAGGCGCGCGCGAAGGGCAGCCGCTCACCCCACACTGCGTCGATCCCCTTCCGCGCCGGAGACTGCCTCAACCTCGACATTCCCGACGACAGCTTCGACGCTGTCACCATCGCCTTCGGGTTGCGCAATCTTGAAGACCGCCACCGCGGGCTCCGCGAGATGCGCCGCATCCTCCGCCCCGGCCGACACCTCTTTGTCCTCGAGTTCACCCAGCCTGCCCGCTGGTTCCGCCCGCTCTACTTTCTTTACCTCAAAACCATTCTGCCCGTCCTCGCATGGGTGCTCTGCCGCAACCGCTCCGCCTACGATTATCTCGCCGGAAGTATTGAGGACTTTCCCTCCAAGGAGTCCCTCTCCGGCGAGTTGACCGCCGCCGGGTTCGAAAAGGTCACCACCGTCGGCCTCCATGCCTCTATCGTCGCCATCCACCGGGGCACCAAGCCCCTGGCCCATTCCCGAACGTAAAACAATTGTAAAGGGTAAACCCCTTTACCCCGACCAAAGTAATACCCCCTAAAAAAAACCGAAGAAAACACGTATTTTTCCTTGCAAGACCGCGCAGAATCCACAAATGTATTTGCTGTTATGAGAAGTCGCGTCGCATATTTCCTTGCTTTCACCGTCCTCGCACCAACTGCGTGGACGCAGTTGTTTTTCGATAATGACCTGCTTTGGCTGCGTCCTCTGGATTTTCTGGATCCGGATTTCGCGAACCAAGCGCCGATTGACGCTTACACCTTCGACAGAGCCATTCAGGGCACGAATCATGCTCTCGGTTCACCGCCTATTGACGTGTACGGCTCGTTAATCTTCTACGCCGACGGGATGACCATATTGAATGTGGGGCAACGCTCGAATCCCGACTATCCCGATTATGACTTTTCCGGCAGGCTTCATCAAGTTGGGCTCTACAAGGCGAACGACGGAACGGCAAAGCTGGCAGACGGAAATCCCTTTTCCATGTATTTTGACGGAGTGGAACAAAGCCCAGCGACAGGTTGGTCACTTGCTGATAATGTTAATAATTTCGTCCCACAAGGAATAGATTATTCTCCACGAGACAAAGACGAGTTTATACACTTTCGTGGACCAAACGGAAATAGACCGCTTGTCATCCCTAGCGACGAAATCGCCACATTCGTTTTTTGGTTTGACCCTGCGACCTTTGCCTCCGGCGAGCAATACTCTTTCGAGGATGTGCCCGGTTGGCTCACCCCGGACGACGATGGATTTCCGCCCGACCTCGCCTTCCGCTGGCAGGGATTGGAGCCGGAGGCCGGCTTAAACGGCGGCAGCGACAGCTACGCTGCCATCGCCCGGCTCCAGCCCTATGGCGGTGTGATCCCCGTGCCCGAGCCTGCCACCTACCTCGGCGCGAGTGTTTTGCTGCTCTTCGTGGGCGGACACTTTCTCCACATGCGCCGCCGGAAGAAGAACGCGGCGAAGTGACTTTTGTTTGATGTTTCTCCGATGGTGAAGAGACCGGTCCCCGCGAGGGCCGGTCTCTTTCCGTTTTAAAGGCCGGTGGCACGCAGCCACTCGCGTGCAATGAGGGCGTGCCCGGCGGGCGTGGGGTGGACACCGTCGCTGAGCCAGTGGACGGGACCGCCGCCGCGCCGCGCGGCGTCCTCGAGCGGTTCCTGCAGGGGGACAAAGACTGCGCCGTAGTCCTCCGCGATCTTCCGCACCGCTTCGCGGCGTGCCTGCATTTCGTCCACCCATGCCGCCTCCACCTCGCCGACAGGGAGGACAAACGGCTCCATCAGGACCAGCCCCACATTCGGCAGGCATTCCCGCGTGTAGTCGAGGAGCATGCGGTAGACCTGAGCGTAGCGAGGCACCTCGACGCCATTGTCCTGCTTGAAGCCGTGCCAGGTGTCGTTGACACCGATGAGAATGCTGATGAGGTCCGGGCGCAGGTTGACGGCATCCATCCGCCAGCGGGCATAGAGGTCGACCACGCGGTTGCCGCTGATCCCACGGTTGTAAAACCGCAGACCGAGTCCCGGGCGGGCGTCGAGGAGATCCCCGGCCACGCGCGCCGCGTATCCGCCGCCGAGCCCGGTGTTGGGTGCCTCCTGGCCACGGTTGCGCCAGCAATCCGTAATCGAATCGCCTTGGAAGAGAACAACGCTGTTTTCCGTCAGTTCCATGCGTGAAGGAAGAAACACGCCCACACCGGGGTGCCAATCACGAAGTTCGTAAAGCGGGAATGCGCCATTCCATATGCGAGTCCGAACCGGAACCGCCCCGACCACACCCGCCGGACTGCCGCAGTAGCACCCCGCCGCCGGGGCCGCCCCCCCTTACCTCAATGGCACTCTGTTATGGCGCAATGTCAGCTCGGATAAGCCCGTATATTGTGCGGGCGCAGCCCGCCTTGGAGCGGTGATCCTTCACCGCCTTGAAGCGGGGCATCGAAGGACGGAACACCGCGTGCTTTCCCGGAATGCGGAAGGCGGCAGTGCCCGCCGCACACACCCGCCGCGATGCTCCCCGAACGGGCCTGACCGGCGTAGCCGTAGCCGACTGCCATCCTGGCGGTCGGTCGAGCGCGCACGAAGGCGCCCAATCTTGCGATGCCCCGCCTAAGCCGAACGCTCCACGACCCAACGGCCCCACTACGGCCGAATCGACGAAAGCGAGGCGTTGACGGTTTCGAGGAAGGGACCGGGAATGAGGCCGAGGCCGGTGATGGCGGCGATGAGGACGAGGCAGAGGACGGTGGTGGCGGGATCGAGGCGGAGGGGGGTGGTGTCGGCGTCTTGCGGGGGATCGGTGAAGAAGGCGGCGTGGATGACACGGAGGTAGTAATAGACGGCAATGACGGTGTTGAGAACGGCGAGGAGAACGAGCCAAAGGAAACCCTGCTGGAGTCCGGCGGTGAGGAGGGAGAATTTGCCCATGAAGCCGACGAAGGGCGGAATCCCGGCGAGGGAGAAGACCCCGACGAGGAGTGTCGCGGCGAGGAGCGGAGAGCGTTTGTGGAGTCCGGCGAGGTCGGCGATGGCGAGGTTGGTGCCGTCGCGGGAGACACGCGTGATGACCGTGAAACACGCGAGGATCATGAACAGGTATCCGGTGGCGTAATACAGGGCGGCAGTGAAGCCGGTTTCCTCGAGAGCGACGAGTCCGATGAGGGTATAGCCCGCATGGGCGATGGCGGAGAAGCCGAGGAGACGTTTGAAGTCGGTCTGCGCGAGGGCGAGGAGGTTGCCGTAGAACATGGAGCCGACAGCGAGGACGGCGAAGACGACGGCGAGGGTGTGAACGCCCGGATCGGCGGCCCCGGCGAAGCGGAGCATGAGGAGGACGGAGGCCAGCTTGGGAAGCGAACCGATGATGGCGGTGGTCTCATTGGAAGCGCCTTGGTAGACATCGGGCGTCCAGAAGTGGAAGGGAAAGACAGCGAGCTTGTAGAAAAACGCGGCGAGCGTGAGCGTGACCCCCGCAATCGCAAGCGGTGTGTGAATAACGGGCTGGAGGCGTTCGACGAGGAGCGGCAGCGAGGTCGTGCCCGTGAGGCCGTAAAGGTAGCCCATGCCGAAGAGCATGACACCGCTCGCGGCGATACCGAACATCATGAACTTGACGGCGGATTCCATCTGTGATCGCTGTGCGGTGGTCTCGCGCCGCATGGCGATGAGCAGGAAAAGCGGAAACGAGGAAAGCTCGAGGGCGACGACCAGCGTGATGAGGTCGATACTTCCGGCGAGGAGGATGAACCCGGTCACGCTCGTGGCGAGGAGGAAGAAATACTCGGGCCGGATGTCGCCGCGGATGTCCTTGAGGTTGTGTCCGATAACAACGCACCCGACGTACCCGAGGGCAAAGACGAGCTTGAGCCATTGTGAAAACGTATCGACCCGGTAGGCTCCGTCGAAGATCACTGCCTCGACATTGAACGTCGCCAGCACCGCCAAAGCCACCCCCGCGCCGGTCGCCAGCGAAACCCACCGCGCCGCGCGCACGCGGTTGCTGCTGAGCGTGAGGCCGAACAGCACAAGCACCCCGGCGAGCATGATCCACTCGGGAAGAAAGGCGAAGAAAACGGATGGCTGGGCGTCGGGCATGAGTGCGTTCGGTGGTCAGTGGTCGGTGGGCGGTAGTCGGTTTTCGGTGGGCGGTTCTCGGTGGTCGGTGTTTCAGGTCTCAGCTTTCAGCTTTCAAATTTCAGCTTCCCGCCCGCGAGATGATCTCAAGAATGTTCTCAATACTCGCTTCCATGATCCCGATGAAGGGAGCGGGCTGGAGTCCGATCCATAGGATGAAGACAAGGAAGGGGGTGAGGAGGAGGATTTCGCGCAGGCCGAGATCGGCGACGGCGGAGTGATCGGGGTTGTTCGTGCCGCCGTAGGCGACGCGCTGGAGGATGCGCAGGTTGTAGGCGGCGGCGATGACCACGCCGGGCACGGCGGCGATGGCGAGCGTGAGGGACACTTCGAAAGCACCCCCGAGGACAAGAAACTCGCCGATAAACGAGTTCGTGCCGGGAAACGCGAGGGAGGAGAGGCAGAACATACCGAGGAAGAAAGCAAATACCGGCATGTGCTTCCCCACCCCGGCGGTTTTTGCGAGATCGCGGGTGTGGAGGCGTTCGTAAAGAATGCCGACTGCTATAAAGAGCGCGCCCGTAGTGACCCCGTGGTTGATCATGACGAGAGCGCCGCCGACGGTGCCGTTCTGCACGAGCGAGAAAATCCCGAGCGTGGCGAAACCCATGTGCCCGACGCTCGAGTACGCCACGATTTTCTTGAGATCGGACTGCGCAAGCGCGGCGAGTCCCCCGTAGACGATGGCGATGATGGAAAGCCAGAGGATGAAGGGCGCGAGTTCGACCGTTGCCAGCGGAGTGATGGGAAGGCAGAAACGGAGGAAGCCGTACGTCCCCATCTTGAGGAGAATGCTGGCGAGAAGGACGCTCCCGGCGGTGGGTGCCTGCACGTGGGCGTGCGGCAGCCACGTGTGGAAGGGAAACATCGGCACCTTGATGGCGAAGGAGATGAAGAACGCGCCGAAAATCCAGAGCTGGAATGCGCGGTCATACGGTTGGTCCATGAGGGCGGGAATACTGAAGGTCCCCGTTTCGAGGCGCAGCGCGATGATGGCGACAATGAGAAGGACCGACCCCGCCATCGTGTAGATGAAAAACTTGATCGCCGCGTAGACGCGCCCCGCCCCGCCCCAGACGCCGATCAGAATGCTCATGGGGATGAGCATCGATTCCCAGAAAATGAAAAAGAGAACAAAATCGAGCGCGGTGAACACACCCGTCATAGCGGTTTGCATAATGAGCATGCAGACCATAAACTCGCGCGTGCGCAGCGTGACCGACGTCCACGAGGCGAGGACACAGAAGGGCGTGATGAGCGTCGTAAGGAGAACGAGGAGGAGGCTGATCCCGTCGATCCCGAGGGCATACTCCATCCCGAGGAGCGGGATCCACGCGCGGTGCTCGACAAACTGAAACTCCGCCGTCGAGGAATCGAATCCAAACAGGAGCGAAAGCGAAAACAGGGCAACGGCGGACGTGGCGAAGAGCGTCCACCACCACACCGCCCTCCCGGCGGGCAGGAGCAGGGCCACCGCCGCCGCAATAAGCGGAGCGAATATGAGGATGCTGAGGATCGGGAGTCCGGCGCTGGGTTCGGGCAAGTTCATGATGGATCACGGACCTCAGGCGAGGAGGTAAAAGAGGAGAAGGAGCCCCGCGAGGGCGGCGAACGCGAGGGTGAGGCTCTGCTGGAGGGAGCCGCGCTGGAGGGGACGCAGTCGATTGCCGAGGACGCGCACAGCGTGGGCGGTGCCGTCGACCGCACCGTCTACATACCGGTTGTCGAAGCGCCCCACCCCGAGGGCCGAACGCATGAGGGGCACGATGCCTCCCTTTTCGTGAAGGGCCGACCAAAAGCGGTCGACGGCCTGGAGCGGCGCGCTCGCCAGCCACGCGAAGCCGCGTCCGCCCGTGCGGTAGAAAGCGTCGAGGTCGAGACACGTCACCGCCTTGGGCTCCAGTTTCTTGCGCAGGAGGTAGTACCCAAGCGCGGCAAAGGCCAGAAGCTGGAGGGTTTCGGAGAGGTGGTACGACGTGAACGGACGGTAATCGACGGCGTGGGGCAAAAGGTTGTAGAACGACGCAGGGAAGATGCCGATAATGAAGCAGAGGAACGCCGTCACGCCCATCGCGGCGGTCATGTTCCATCCGGGATCAGCGGCTTTTTCCCAAGTCTCGTCATCCGCCCTGCGCTCGCCGAACCAGATCGAGTGAATCAGTTTCAGATTGATGCTCACGAATGTGCCGACGGAGGCGAGCATGAGGAGGAAGGCCGCCCAGTAGTGGTGCGCCTCATACCCGGCGGCAATCGTCATGGACTTGCTCACAAAGCCGCTGAAGAGCGGGACCGCCGAAATCGAAAGCGCCCCCACCAGTGTGAAGAACATCGTCCACGGCATTTTCGCATAGAGACCGCCGAGTTCCGTGAACTTGCTGCGGCCCGTCATGTAGAGGACCGTCCCGCAGCCCATGAAGAGGAGCCCCTTGTAGAGGATGTGGGCGAAAGCATGGGCGACGGCGCCGTTGACGGCCATGGCCGTGCCGATGCCGACACCCGCGACCATGAACCCGACCTGACTGACAATGTGGTAGGACAGGAGCCGGCGCGGGTCATTGACAAGAAAGGCGTAAATGACCCCGTAGAGGGCCATGATGACACCGAGAACAATGAGAATCTCAAACCCCGCGAACCCGCGGCAGAGGGCGTAGACAGCCGTCTTTGTGGTGAAGGCGGAGAGAAAGACCGATCCGCTGAAAGTGGCGGCGGGATAAGCGTCGGGCAGCCACGCATGGAGCGGGGGCACAGCGGCGTTGAGGAGAACGCCGACGAGGATGAGCCACACCCCGAGGCCGGGATCGACGGTGGAGAAGGCCGCGAAGGTGAAGTCGCCGCCCTGCGCGGCACCGTAGAGAACGATGCCCGCGAGAAGGGCGAGTCCTCCGAAGGTATGCACAAGGAGGTAGCGGAAACCGGCGGCGAGGGATTCCGGCGTGCGCCGCGCCCAGATGAGGAAGACCGAGGAAAATGCCATCAACTCCCAAAAGAGAAAGACGACAAGAAGATCGCCTGCGAAGATAACGCCGAGCGAACCGCCCACGTAGGTCCATGCCGCGACATGTTGACCGGTGTCTTTGACCTTCAGCGCATAGAGCGAGCCGATGAGGCACATGAGCGCCATGATGACGGCGAACACCCGGCTGAGGGCGTCGACGCGGCCGAAGACGAGTGTCCACTCAAGGAAGGCGGTACTGCCGAACTCTCCCGACGGCATCGTCAGCACCAAGGCCAGCACCACGGCGGGCACGGCGAGAAGCCAGATCATCCTTTCCTTCGCGCGAAGGAAAGGCAGGAGCGCCGCGCCCGCGAAAAGAACGAGGGACGGATGTATCCAGAATTCACTCATCGCTTGAATCCTCTCCCTTCTGGATACCGGCAGCGCCGAGGGTTTTGGCGAAATAAACGAGCAGGAAACAACCGGCCAGACCGTAGACCGCCCAGAAGCCGGGAAGCCGCTCGGCGGCGGTGTGGGCATCCGCCTTGTCGACCACAAACGGCAGGGCGTCGAGCACGACGAGCAGGACGAGGACACCGATGCCCGCCTTGAGGAGGGTTGCGGAGCGTGCCCGCAGCGATTCAATGATGCGGAGAAGCGTCATGGCAGGACGAGTTGCACGAATTGCATGAAAAATCCTGGAAAAATCCCGATGGCGACGGAGATCGCCGCCGTGAGCACGAGCGGGACGACCATGAGGGCGGACGCCTCACGGCCCGGAGTCTCGCCGTCGTCGTCCCCGGCCTCCGCTTTCCCGAAGTAGGCGTGGTAGACAACGGGGCCGAAGTACGCCGCGTTGAGCAGCGTGCTCGTGAGGAGGATGAGGATGAGCCCGACAGACCCGGCGTCCCATGAGCCGAGGAGAAGGTGCCACTTGCTGATGAAGCCCGCCACTCCGGGCACCCCGATCATGCTCAGCGACGCGACGGCAAATGCGCCGAACGTCCATGGCATGACGCGGCCCAACCCGCCCATCTGCGAAACGTTCTTCCGGTGCGCGGCGACGTAGATCGCCCCCGCGCAGAAAAAGAGCGTGATCTTGGCAAAAGCGTGGTTGGCGATGTGGATGACTCCGCCTGCAATACCGTAGGGCGTAAGGAGCGCGACCCCGAGAATGATGTAGGCGAGTTGGCTCACTGTGGAAAAGGCGAGCCGCGCTTTGAGGTCGTCCTTCCCCAGCGCGATGACCGATGCCACGATGATCGTAATGGAGACAAACCATGCCGTCGGCAGGCCGAGGTTGAATTCGGCCATCGTCTCCGTGCCGAAGACGTAGAGCATGACCCGGACAGTCGCGAAAACACCCACTTTCACGACGGCGACGGCATGCAGGAGCGCGCTCACCGGCGTGGGGGCGACCATCGCGCCCGGCAGCCACTGGTGCAGCGGCATGAGGCCGTTCTTGGCGAAGCCGATAAGGAAGGCGATATAGAGACCGGTCACAATCCCCCGGTGGACGCCCTCGGAAAGCACCCCCTCGGACGCGTTGTGGGCAAAGTCGAGGTTTCCGTTGAGGACGTAGAGCAGGACCATGGCGGGGAGGACGAGTCCCTTGGCCGTAGCCGTAAGGTAGGCGAGGTACTTGCGGCCCCCCGCGTAGCCCCCGCGGTCCTGGTGGTGCGCGACGAGTGGATACGTCGTGATGCTTACGATTTCATAGAAAAGGTAGAGCGTGAGGAGGTTGTCGGAGAAGGCGCACCCGATGGCTCCGAAAAGCGCGAGGGCAAAGCAGGTGGCGAAGCGCGTCTGCGCGTGCTCCCCCAGCCCGCGCATGTAACCCGCCGAATAAAAAACGGCGACAATCCAAAGGAACGACGCCGTCACCGCGAAGACCATCGAAAGCGCGTCCGCCCGGAGCGTGAAACTCAGGCCCGGCAGCAATTCGAAGAGCGTCCACGTGTAGGTGTTTCCGCCGAGGACGCCAGGAACGAGCGAAGCCACTGTCCCGAAGAGCACCAGCGCCGTCGCCAACGAAACGCCCTCGCGCAGGTTGGGCCGCTTGCCCGCGAGCATGATCAGCCCCGCCCCGAGGAGCGGCGCGAGAATGGCGATGAGGAGACGCGGTTCGGAAATCGTTTCCATGGGATCAGCCTTCCATCTCCGAGATTTCGCTCGTGCGGATGGAGCGGTAGTTGCGGTAGACCGCGATGACGATGCTCAGGGCAATGGCCACTTCGGCGGCGGACAGCCCCATGACGAAAAGAACAAAAACATGGCCCACCGTCGGATCGGGCGCATAGAACCGGTTTACGGCCATGAGGTTGAGCATGGCCGCGCCAAAGATCAGCTCGCCGGAAATGAGCATGCCGACAAGCGTGTTCCGCCGGATAAACCCGAAGAGCCCGATGGCAAGGAGCATCGCGGCGAGGACGAGGTAGACCGCGGGTTCCTGATGGATCTCGAGCAGGTTCATTCGATGTGCCTCCCTTTTCGGGCCACGGCGAGAGCGCCGAGAATGGATACAAGCAGGATCAGGGCGACGATCTCAAGGGCGAGGCTCTGCGTGGTGAGCAGCGCCACACCGATCATCTCCACGCTACCGTCGCTCACGCGCACGGCGGGCGTGGGCCAGTCACCCGTCACCCCGAGGCGCGCGACGCCCCAGAACACCGCCACCGCGACGATCCCCGCGCCGACATTCCACGGGACCGAGTGAAGGCCGTAGCCGTCCTGCGGCTCGTCCGGCTCCGCGAGCATGATGGCGAAGACAATCGTGATACAGACCGCCCCGATGTAGATCAGGATCTGGATCATGGCGAGGAACGGACTGTGCAGAAAATAGAACATCCCCGCCAGCCCCACGGAGGCCGTGGCCAGACCGCACACACTGCGGATGATCCACTTGGTAAAGACAGCAAAAAGAGCCCCGCCGATCGTCGCGCCGGCGAAAAGCAGAAAAATAAGCGGGATGATGTATTCGGAGGCGGGGAACGGGTTCATCGGGCCTTCTTTTTGTTCCTTTCCTCCAGGTCCTTGCAAAGGTCGATGATGTGAAATTGCTGCCGGTCGGTGGCCGCGAGGTTATAGCGTTTCGAGAAGACAATCGCATCCGTCGGGCAAACCTCGACACAGGCGCCGCAGAGACTGCACCGCGTGAAGTCGAGATCGTATTTCGTGACCGACTTCCTCTTCTCCCCTTCCTTTTTCTCCCCCTCGACGATGATACAATCCGTCGGGCACGCCTTGACGCACAGGTTGCAGGCAATGCACGTGGAGGCCCCGTTTTCATCCGAGGTGAAGATGAGGTGGGAGCGGTAGCGTTCCGGCATCTTCAGGCTCTCCCGCGGATAATGCACCGTGACGGGCTTGCGGAAAAACTCCCGCAGGGTGATCCCCATGCCGACAGTGAGCGAATAAAAACCGCCGACGACTTCTTTGAAGATGTTTTTCATGATAGATTCCGGGAGGGAGTGGATAAAGCGGGAGCGCCGGCTTCAGCCGACGTCTGCGGCGGAAATGCCGGCGGCACACCACGGCATCGGCTGAGGCCGACGGTCCTATGGTGCCGACTTCCGACTTCCAGGTCTAGTATTTGTTCTTTCATTGCCTAGACGAGTTTGATCATGACCGCCGACAGAAGGAGGGTGAAAATCGATATCGGGATAAGGATCTTCCATGAAAGGTTTAGGAGTCCGTAAAACTGAGTGCGCGGAAAGGTCCACCGCACCCAGATGACGACAAAGACCATGAAGTAGAGCTTCAGTAGAAACCAAAACACCCCGGGGAAGACCCCGACCGGACTGTGCCATCCGCCGAGGAAGAGGATGACGGCGATGGCGCAGCCGATGACAATATTGGCATACTCCGCCATGAAGAAGACACCGAACCCCATCCCGGCGTATTCGGTGTAGGCCCCGGCGACGAGTTCGCTCTCCGCCTCCGCCATGTCAAAGGGTGCGCGGTTCGTCTCCGAGAGCATGCAGACGAAGAATATGATGAACGTCACCGGCATGAGCGGGTTGGACGCGAGGGCAAAGAGATTCCAATTCCAGAAAGCGCCCGCCTGTTGGTCGACGATTCCGGTCAGGCTGAGGGTGCCCGCGAGCATGAGTATGGTGATGATGACAAGCATCATCGGGATCTCGTAGGCGACATTCTGCGAAACGACGCGCGCCGCCGAGATGATTCCGTATTTATTGCGCGACGACCACCCCGCGAGCATGACGGCGATGACATTGAAGGAACTGAACGCAAACAGCGCGATCAATCCGACGTTGAGATCAATCCCCACAAGGTATTCGCTGAACGGAAGAATGGCGAAGGCCATGATGGCGGGCGGCATCATCATGACGGGCGCGAGCCGGAAAAGCATACGGTCGGCACCGGGCGGCACGATCAACTGCTTCGACATCAGCTTGCCGGCGTCGGCGATGGGCTGGAGCAGCCCGGCATAGCCCACCTCGGTGGGTCCGGCGCGCCGCTGGAAGCGCCCCGCCCCTTTGCGTTCCACCCAGACGAGGTAGGCGGCATTGAGCCCGACGAAGGTGGCCGCGCCGACGAGAAAGAGAAGAAGCCGAATGGGTTCCGCAGCGGTCATCGGTCGATATCGGGGATCACGAGGTCGAGGCTGCCCATCATGGCGATGCCGTCGGCGAGCATCATGCCGCGGGCCGCTTCCTCGAAGAGGCTGAGGTTGCCGAAGCAAGGGGTGCGGAGGCGGACGCGGTGGGCAATCGGTTTGCCCGTGCTCACGATCCGCACCTCGAAGCGCCCGCGCGCTGCTTCGGTGGCGTAGCAAAAATCCCCTTCCGGCGGCTTGAGCACGCGGGGCACTTTGGCCATGACGGGGCCGTCCGGCAGACGGTCGAGGCATTGCTCAATGATGCGCAGGCTCTGCTCCATTTCTTCCATACGCACCTTGTAGCGGGACATACTGTCGGCTGCAGGATCGACGGGAATCTCGAAGTCAAGTTCCGGATACACCGAGTAGGGCTCGGCGCGGCGAACATCGTAGGGAATACCCGCCCCCCGTATCATCGGCCCGGTCGCGCCGTATTTGCGGCACATCTCCGCATCGATGATGCCGATCCCCTCCACCCGCTTGCGGAAGATAATGTTCTCCGAGACGAGACGGCGGAACATCTTCAGGCGCGGGCGGAATTCCTTCACAAAGTCGCGCGTTCCCTCGACAAAGCCTTCGTTCAGATCCTCCGCCAACCCGCCGACCCGGTAGTAGCAATACGTGAGCCGGGCACCCGTGAGCGCCTCAAGGAGATCGAGAATCTTCTCGCGGTCGTCAAATGCGTAGAGCAGAGGCGTCATTCCACCGAGGTCGAGCAGGTAAGCCCCCCACCAGACAAGGTGGCTGGAGATGCGGTTCAGCTCCGATGTAATGACGCGCACATACTCCGCGCGCGGCGGCACCTCGATCCCGCAGGCCCGCTCGATGGCCCCCACGTAGGCGTGGGTGTACATCATGGCGGAGAGATAGTCGATGCGCCCCGTGTTGGGGAGAAACTGATCCCACGGCCGGTTCTCGCCCATCTTCTCGTGCTCGCGATGAACGTAGCCCGCGACGATAACGGCGTCCTTGATGAACTCGCCGTCCATCGTCAGCTTCACACGGAGCACTCCGTGCGTGGCGGGATGCTGGGGACCGAGATTGAGGACAAAGGTCTCCTGCGGACCGGTGGACTGGACGGGATGGAGTTCCATTAGGGTTCGAGAAGCGGATCGGGCTGTGGTTTGAAGTCCTTGCGGAGCGGATACCCCACAAAATCCTCCGGCAGGAGCAGGTGGATCGGATTCGGGTGGCCGGTGAACTGGATACCGTAAAACTCCGCCGTTTCGCGCTCATGCCAATTCGCGCCGGGATAGATGTGCGAGAGCGTCGCGATCTCCGGCCGGTCGCGGGGAATGCGGGTGCGCACGCAGACACGCGTGGCCGCCTGAAAATGCATGAAGTCGTAGACCAGTTCGAACTGCGCGGCGTCGGGCCAGTCGACGGCCGTCACCATGTCGATGGCGAATCCCTCTGCGTCGAGGAGCTTGGCGGCCGCCTCGATCTGGTGCGGCTCGACGATAGCGTCGAGATCGTAGCCGACCTTGGCATGCTCGGTTTTCCGGCAGGGCGGCGGAGGCGGCAGGCGCGGTTCCGCGGCGTCCGCCCCGTCCTCATTGCCGACGGAATCCTCCGGGGGGGCGGGTGTATCCATTTCCATGGCGGGGAACAGCTCTTGAAAGCGTTCGAAGAGATGATCGGGACAGCGGCTCATTCGGTTTCGACGCGGGGCCAGCGGCGGTGGCCGGTGATCTTTTCCTCAAGGGCGAGGATGCCTTCGATGAGCGCCTCGGGCCGCGGCGGGCAGCCCGGCACGTAGATGTCGACGGGGAAGAGTTTGTCCACGCCCATGACAACCGAGTACTGGTCCTTGTTGGTGAAGGGACCGCCGGAGACGGCGCAGTTGCCCATGGCGATGACCCACTTGGGCTCGGTCATCTGGTCGTAGAGGGTCTTGATGAGGTCAGCCATCTTGCGGTTGACCGTTCCCGCCACGATCATGACATCCGCCTGCCGCGGCGACGGGCGGAAGACCTCCGCCCCGAAGCGGGAAATGTCGAAGCGGGAAGCCCCCGCCGCCATCATCTCGATGGCGCAACAGGCCAGCCCGAAGGTCAGGGGCCACAGCGAGTTGGCCCGGCCGAGGGCGACGAGGTCGTCGAGCTTGGCGAACTTGACGACCGCAGAAAGATCCGGATGCGGGGGCGGTCCGCCGGATATCGCGGCGTCGGGATAGTTCGTCTGGATCGGTTGGTTTTGCGGACTCATTTGGGCATAGGGGTTAGGGTTTGCGCGGCCGGCGGAATGGACTGCACGGGCGGAGGCCGGCGGATCCATTCAAAGACGCCCTTGATCCACGCGTATACAACGACGAGGGAGAGGATCCCGAGAAACACGGTGAGCGCGACAAGGTCGCGCCATGGAAAGACCCGGTCGTAGACGACGGCGACGGGAATCAGGTAAATAACGGCCACGGCAAAAGCCACGAAGACAAGGGCGTAGAGGTAATAGACCGCGCTGTAGCGGATCCACGCGTCGCCGATCGGCTCGGCCCCGCACTCGATGAACTGCCCCGCCCGGTTCATCGTCTGCCGAGAGCCCCGCGACATGAGGAGATGCGCAATCGTCAGCGGAGCGAGCGCGAAGACCAACCCCAGAAAGCCGTACGCGAGGAGGTAGATCAGGTGAAGCTGAAGGGGCTCGGTCACAGGGCGTCCCCCTCCTTTCGCGGCATGTCTTTCACAGTCCGCCGGTCGGTCCGGGCGGGGCAAGCGTCAATACCATGGGGTTGGTTACGGAGCATCGTGGAGCCCTCGGGTAAGGATGATGGACAAGGAGGCATGCCGGTCAAGTGCTTACCGTTTTTGAGCTCCGCGCCGGCCGCGCCCATGGAGCACGGACTTTCCAGTCCGTAACGGACGGACCGGGCACGGGTTGGCACGGAGCACGGACTTTTCAGTCCGTGTACGGCTGGGACACGGGTTGGAAAACCCGTGCTCCGCTGTGCGACCATCCTCATGTCAGACGCCGGAGGGAGGCTTCGAGTCGGCTCCGGACGGCGTCCGGATCGGAATCGGAGACCGGGTCCGCGGCAAGACCGGTCTCGGTTTCGTTCAGCGTGGGACGGTCGACCTTGTAGTAGATCCCGAAATAGCCGGGAAAGGGCTCGCGCGTGAGGGCGTATGCTTCCTCCTCGTCGGTGATATCGTGGTCGGCGGGAACCGGCGGGTAGGAACCGCCTTTCCGCGGCACGGCGGCATCGAAGGAACCGGGATTGAACTGCACGCACTCCGAAAAACACTCCACGACCGAAAATCCGTCGTGCTCGAGCGCGGCCTCCATCATTTCGAGCATGTGGTTGGGATTCGAGGCGGCGGTGCGGGCAACAAAGGTGGCCCCGCTGGAAACGAGCTTTTTCGTGGGATTGATCGGCGCGACCTTTGAACCCCATGGATCGGTCTTTGACTTGAACCCGACCGGCGAGGTGGGCGAGGTCTGCTTCTTCGTGAGGCCGTAGACCTGGTTATCCATAACAACGACCATGAGCCGCACGTTTTTGCGCGCGCAGTGGTCGAAATGGTTGCCGCCGATGGAGTATGCATCGCCGTCGCCGATAAAGACGATGGGATGCAAGTCCGGGCGACTGAGGCTCAGGCCTGTGGCAAATGGCAGGATCCGCCCGTGGATGAAATGCACACTGTGGGTGTTGACGAAATACGGGAAGCGCGATGAACAACCGATCCCCGAAAGCGTGACTATACTCTCCTGCGGCAGATTCTTCTTTTCGAGCAATTTGTGGTAAATGGCCAGGACGCTGAAGTCCCCGCATCCGGGGCACCATGTAGGCCGGTCGGCCTTGAGATCGGCGCGGGTGAGCGGCGGGCGCGGCTCCGCGCACATTGGCGTGTCGTTGACGGTGTGTACCATGATAGTCTCAGTGGCTGAAATTTGCGGGTTCCGCAGGTGGTCCGGCGGCGGAGGGTCTGCTGTCGACGGTCTCTTCAATGCGCGAGAGGAGTTCTCCGATACGAAACGAAAGCCCGTCCGTTTTTGTGATACCCCCGACATGAGGGAGAGCGTATTGGGCGCGGAGGACGCGCGCGAGCTGGCCGCATCCGTTGGTGTCGCGGTCGTTCATCTCCACGACAAGCACCCGCTCGAAGTGACGGAACAACTCCTCCAAACCCGGCGGGAGCGGATTGAGGTAGCGCAGGTGGACGGCGCTGTAGCATGCCCCTTTGGCGGCGGCGCGGTCCACTGCTTCGCGGATCACACCCATGGTGGACCCCCACCCCACGAGCAACAACTCTCCCGACTCCGGCCCCCGCACCTCCGGGCACGGGAGGGTTTCGGCGAGCACCTCCAGCTTCGTGCGGCGCTTCGCCGTCATGGCCATGTGGACCTTGGAGTTGGCCGACGGATGTCCGGACTCATCGTGCTCCAGTCCGGTGACGTTCGGATACTTCCCGTCCAATATGCGGGACCCCGGAGGCAAATGCCGCGTGATCCTGTCCAGTGAATACGGCTTGTAGCTGTCCGCAATCACCGGCATGGCACCCGGAAACCGAACGACCGATGTGAGATCGGGAAATGGAAAGGCTTCGATGCGCGTCGCGATGGCTTGGTCGCTCAGGAAGATCACCGGCACGCTGTATTCATGCGCGATGCGCACGGCTTCGATGACAAGGTGAAAACAATCCTCCACGTTGGCCGCCGCCAGGACCACACGCGGAGCGTCACCGTGACCCGCATGGAGCGCCAGATTGAGGTCGGACTGCTCCACATTGGTCGGCAATCCAGTGGAGGGCCCGCCCCGCTGCACGTCGACAATGAGCAGCGGAATCTCCGCCATGACGGCAAAGCTGATCGCCTCGCTCTTCAGCGCCAGCCCCGGACCACTCGAACCGGTCATGGCAGGAACACCGCCGTAGGCCGCGCCCAACGCCGCGGCGATGCCGGCAAGCTCATCCTCCGTCTGGATAAAGCTGCCGCGGTAGCCCGGAAGGTCGCAGCGCAGCTGCTCCATGACTTCCGTCCACGGCGTGATGGGATACGCCGCGCCAAAGCGGATGCCCGCCGCGATGGCCCCGTACGCCAGTGCCTGATTCCCCGTCATCGTGACTTTCGTCACCGCTGCTTCACCTTCCGCGAGCCGCGGTTCCTCGAAGGTGAAGAACGACAGCATATCCCCGATGGAATACGCGTAGCCCCCCTCGAGGGCGAGAAGCGCATTGCGCAGCACTGACTCGTCTTTGTGCCCGAACACCTCCGCGAGAAGCCGCCGGATCTTATCCATGTCGAGACGGAAGGTCTGCGCGATGAGCCCGAGCAGGAAGATGTTCTTGCCCTTCTTTTTACCTGTCCCGCCGAGGATTTCAATGGTCAGCGAAGTCATCGGCACGGGCACCGGCGTGATGCGCCGCTCCCGCAGCACGTCTAGATCCGGCTCGACGTTTGTCGAGTCGTAGAGAAGGACGCCGCCGTCGCGCAGGCTCTCCAAGTGGTCGTCATACGAGTGCTGGTAAAAGGCCACAAGGATGTCGGCGGCGTCGCCCGCGCTCAGCACACGACCGCTTCCCATGTGCACCTGAAAGATGGAGGGCCCTCCCGAAATCGTCGCCGGGATGGTCATGTAGGTCATCACCTCCATCTCGCTGCGGCCCGCCAACCGCGCCAGCATCGCACCCACCGACTGAATCCCGTCCTGCGAATTCCCCGCAATGCGAATTACCGCGTCATTCAGCGTTTCCGGGGCCGTGTATGCCGTGCCCGCCGGGTTCTCTCGTGACGATGTCATAGGGTCTCCATAGGCGCGCCGCGAGCGGCGCCGGTGAGAAAAGGAAAGTGTTACACGACATCTCTAGACCTTATGGGACCCTCTTGTCCAATTTATTTCGGACAAATAGCTCTTATTAAAATTTCTCTTATACATGGAATTACACGAACTACTTGTCTGTTCGGTTCAGCACGGATGCGCGCTCACCAGTGACCGGCTTCAGACCTACATCGAGCCCCATGCCGCCATAGTGAAGGTCGCCACCACCGTGCTCCTCGCGTCTCTTCTCTTCGTGCTCTTCTGACCTGTCGCTTCCGAAGGCCCGCCGCCCTTCCTTTAACGGATCACCGGGACCAACATTACGGGCGCGTCGGAGGAACGGGCCACGTGGTGGCTGACACTGCCGAGGAAAAATTCACCCGCAAAGCTGCGTCCCTGCGTGCCCATGACCACTAGCTGCGCGTTGCGTACGCGGACCAGACGGGTGATCTCTTCAAAAGGCCTCCCGTAGCAGACCTCGACCTCAATCTCCGGGCTGCCCTTTTTCAGCAGTATTTCCTTCAACTCATCCAAGCGCCCGCGATCGATCCTGTTGAACTCCTCGAGGCGTTCCTTGAGGTGTTTCTCCAGCTTCACCTTGTCCTGTACGTGGACCAGCGTCACTTTTCTTGCCCCGTTGGCGACCAGTCGCTCGACATAGGTGAAAGCATTGTCAGCCATCTCCGAAAAATCGGTGGCGAACAAGACATGTTCGTGGAAGCCGCAGCGGGCGACGGGCTCGCAGGCATCCTCTTCGCCCGGCTTGTTTTCAACCGGCACCACCAAAACCGGCTTTTTCGTGTTGTGGAGGATGCCGTAGGCGACCCCACCCAGCAATCTTTCGACGACCAATGAGTGCCCCTGCGCCCCGACCACAATCAGTGAGAATTCCTCCTCGACCGCAATACGGGCCACCTCCCGTTTCGCGGAACCGACGACGGTTCTGGCTTCCACCGCAAACCCCACGTTTTCGAGGATAGCCTTCTGTTTCTTCAGCATTCCCGTGATCGGCTCCGTGTCGTAGGACAAGGCCGTCGAAGCCGCCTCCCGGTACGTAAGGCATTGCAAAAGCAGGCAATGCTCCGCGCCGTATGCCTTCAATGCCCCGAGGCAACGGACCACGGCGAAGGAGGCGGGGGAAAGATCGGTCGCTATAATAAAACGCTTAAACATTTGTGAATCCCTTTCTATGCGGGGTTTGCATTTATTCTGGCTGTTCTTCGTTTTTTCTTTCGGGAAACCAGTGCTTCGTCCGGTTGGCAATCCGGACCAGGGCCAGCATCACAGGAACCTCGACCAACACGCCGACAATCGTGACGAGAACCACGGGGGATGAAGCCCCGAAAATGGTGATGGCCACAGCGACCGCCAACTCGAAGAAATTCGGTCCTTCGTGGATTTTCGTGGAAAAGGGCTTTCCTGGCGTGCGGGGTGATGGA
>JAFIGH010000102.1 GCA_020831525.1 Opitutales bacterium | reverse complement strand
AGTCCGCCAAACCACAGTAATTGTTGTCTAAACTGACAGTATTGGGCGTCCCGCCCGCATTCCGGGCCGCAAGAGCTGTCGAACGGTGGCTTATCCGAGCGCCATTGACATCTGATCCCGCTTACCATTCAAAGTCATCTTCCACGGTGAGGGCGCGTATAACCGGGCTGCGCTCCTGTAGGAAGAATTGAAGGTCCGGCGGAATGCCGATGACTTCGAACGGAATTCCGAAGACACGTCCGAGGATGTGCAGGTTGCCGTTCGCAAAACTGTAGTTCGTGGATTGGAGAGCGAGGTTGATCGGCCCCTCCATGAAGATGTCCTTTGCGGTCACTTCGTGTTCGTCGAGGTCGATGGAAGCGATGCGGAATTCCTTGAAAGGAATCAGGATCGTGACCTTTCGGTCGGCAAGTGCGGCGATTCGGTTGAGAAAGGCGATTTCGGTCTGCAGGACGAGGTCACCCAAACTGATGGAGCGAAAGCTCGCGAGGAGGTTTGGCTGAAGCGTGAACTCCCCTCCGAATCGAAGATGCCCGCGGTCCAGAGAATCCGGAAGCTTCAGCAGGGTGGTAAGCATCTCGTTTTTCGCCGCCCGCTCACTCTGGTAGAGCCGAAGCGGAGATACCGCGATATCGAGCCAATGCCCCAATTCGGAGAGGCGGAAGTCCATGGATTGGGGACCGCTGCTTTCCGGTGGATCTATCGCAAGCGAGATCGAATGGTGAGTGTCGGTTGCCTGAAAGACGAAGGCATTCGGCAAGCCCCCTTTCAACGTGCCCTCTGCCTGCACCGGACCAAAGCTATGGATGTTGCCGATTTGGATCCTCTCGAAGGTGGCATCGAACGTGACGTCGGGAAGCGGAACAGCCGTCTTCTCCCCGCCGCTCGCGTCTGTGGCAACCATCGGGACCGCTTCCGCCGATGTCTGTGCTCCTCCTGAATTCCCGAGAAGGTTGAGGACTAAGGGTTCGAGGAGTTCAATCGCAGGCGCGAGGTTGAGCGTCTGACTTTCCATGCGGACGGAGAGGGAGCCGGCCGGTTGACGCCGGAGAGAGAGTGTGAGGTCGGAGTAGTCCATGCCGAAGAAGTCGACATCCAGCGCATCGCATCCAAACCAATCGTCGGCGAATCCGTTGCTGAAACGCGCCTTGGCGCGGAAACGCAGGTGGTCGAAGAAGATGTTCCGTAAGTGCAGCGTGAGGTCGAGCCGCGGTTCGTCCCGTAACACGGGGTACGGCGGTGCGTTCAGTTCAAGGCGGAGGGATCCCGGAACCCCGGCAAGCTTGTTCGTCGCCACAAGGGCCACTTCGGTTGCGAGTTCCTCCAGATCGAGTTCAATTGCCAGCGTCGTATCTATCTCCGCGGATGCGGACAGTGTGCCCTCAAATCCGAAGCCGCCGCTCATTGCCGTGCCGTGGCGGAGTTGATGCAACCGTCCCCCGAACTTCGTGGTCAGGGCATCCCCGTCCCATGAAACGGAGATTTCATGGTCGAGGTGCCCGAAAGCCGTTGCCTCGTCCGGAAGCGGGATCCAAACGTGGCGCAGTGTCATCTGCGCTTCAAGGGGCCAGTCCCCGGGTTTCCACTCGTCGTGGAGAACACCGCGGGTGCTGATCGTTGAGTCGGCTGTTCCGCGGAATCCTCCCGCCTGTGCCCACACGGGAAGCTGCTCCCGGAGATCCAGCACATCAAGGATGGTGTCAACGGTGGCCAGGTCACTGGTCCACCGCGCGTCGAGGCGCATGTGCGGAGCGGTCTCTGGAGTAAGGGTGAGCGTTGAATCCACGCGGAGGCTTCCGACTCCGCTCTCAACAAACAGCATCGTGTCTACCGTCGGAAGGGAGGGAATGAGAGAAAGCCGTCCCTCGATTTTTGTAAGGGCGATGCCCCCGTCGAGTAACGGGTTTGGACGGATGTAACCATTCTCTCCGGATGCGTATGCGCGGATGCTGAGATCGGACAGAAGCGCGGCGGGATCGTGCAACGGGACGTTTCCGGGAACATGAAGCTCGCCCCTGAAGGACAAAGGGACATCCACGATACCGGAGGAGAACGGAAGAAGACCGTCGGTTTGAAGACCGGTCCGCCCCGGGTTCCATGGTCCTGATGACCAGACAACCCGTGTTGAGCCATCCGCTTCGCTGAAACCCGTCGCGGTGAAACGTAGTGACTCACGGCCAGTCCGAAGCGAGAACGTGGCCTCGGGCGCCGATAGTGTTAAGCCGGAACCCAAATCAGTGTTTTGTATTAGTAACTCCGTCTGCAGGCGGGCGGACTCTAGATCGACCTGGTGCAGAAGCTCCGCCGGGAGGGGCAACGCAGCCGCAGCGTCAGGATGAATCCAATGCAGGATTTCTTTCGTTGGTCGGGGTTGCAGGCTCGCCGAAACTTCGAGTTGTAATGGTTCCGGGCCTGCGGTTTGCAGGACAAAGGGTGCGGCGGCCAGTGTGCCGTGGATTTGTCCGGGTGCGGCTGACAGAGTGAATTCACCTGCGGCCTTTCGGATGTGGTCCAATCCTCCGGCGAGGTGAAGCTCCGAGCTTATACCGTGCAACGGCATGGCTCCGCCCGGTCGTACTACCGGATTGTCGGTAAGGTGGATCCACCCCGGCTCTGCATGGAATCCTGCCGTCAGGTCGCCCGACATCGTCAGGAGGTCGATATCGCCGCGGAGGGAGAGTGTCATTTCGGAGTCAAGGTCGGCGTAAGCGGAGATACCGGGGAGCTGCATGCCGGCGGGGTTGAACTCAGCCGCCCGTAGATGGATGGAAATTGAACTCTCAGGGATGCCGGCGCGGATCCAACCGCCTCCTGTGAGCGGTTTTCCATAAATGCTCAGCCTCCATGCCGGCGTGATTGTTACTGCCTCAATCAAACTGCCGGGTTCCTCTCCAGTGTTTACGGTGAAGGTTACGTCGGCGGTATCGACATTCACCTCTTCAAACCAGCCGGAAAAATATCCGGGCATGGAGAGATACCGGCGGGGAATGAGTGCGATGAGGTCGGTGACCGCGAATGGACGCAGGCTTACCGTCCCCGTTCCGCCGGGTGTTTTACCGCCGCCGTGCCAGTGAAAACCGCTGCCATCGATGGCAAGCGGTCCCATGCGGAATTGAAAGGGGGCTACGTTTATGAGGTTCCCGGATTGTTCGACCTTTCCGGCAAAGGTGAACGGTTCGATGCCCAGGGGCTGGTCAGGCCTGCCCTCGAAGCGGAGTTCGATTCCTTCGCTGCGGAGAGCGACGGATCCTTGCCGGATGCGTGCCGGAAGGGCGAGGCTGGTGTCGAGGGAGGCGTCCCAGCTGAAGTCGCCTGTGATGGACGCGGGGCGCAGGGCAGGGGGGAAGATGGCGAGTATGTCTTCGACATATTTGAGTGCGCCTACGGTTTCCATGCCAAGGGAGTCTTCGGCGCTGTCGAGACGGGCGTTCAAGGTGACCACGGAAGCGCGTTCTCCTTCCCCGAGACGTACCGCCAGTTCGCTGTGGAGACGGGGAAGACCGTCACCGAAAAACAAATCACTCCCGAAGTCCATGGTGACCGAAGGCAGGCTCAGCCGGAATGAGGAATCGCCGGCCGGTGCGATTTGTCCGGCGGCGAGAGCAAGCTGGCCGGATGTATCCATGCGTGATTCCAACAGTTCGACCCGCCCTGCGGCACGCAGCTCGGCGGTTGTGTCGAGGAATGAGGGCACGGGAAGAAAAGGAAATCCGGTTTCCAGCCATGCGGCGAGGTCCGGAGTCAACGGTAGTCGCAGATGATTCTCCCAGTCGACCGTTTCGTCCGGCACGTTGACGCGCATCCTGCCCGCAACGTAGCGGGAATCGGCCAAATCGACTTCGCCGCTCCGCCAAGTGATTTCCACACCGTCCCCGCGCCCGTCGAGATTTATGTGAAGCGATGGCAGCGAGAAGATGGCTGGCTCCCCCTTCCGTATGAGGTGCGCTCGGTATCCTCTGATTTGGATCCGCGCGTTCTCGCCATCGGTGATTTTCCAGATGAGCGGAATCTCACTGAGCCGGAACTGATCCCATGCCGTGGTATCCGCCGTCTCGGCCCCGGTCTCGGTGAGTCCCTGAAGCCACGGCGGGAGAACGGGAATGCCGGATTCATCGGTATCAAGCCAGACCGATACTTTGCGCAGGTCGAACCGCTCCGGCATCACTCTCCCGCCCAAAAGACGGCGGAGGGGTATGCTCACCTCCGCGTTGCCCACCTCGAGCGAGCGTTCGCCCCCGGCCTGCCCCAGAGCGGTGTGGCGGATTCCGGCGTACAGTTGGGTGCCTCTTTTCAGTTGAAGGCGTGCCTCGTCGAAGGAGAATTCAAGTCCCTCAACCCGGCTTTCCACCGAAGAGGCGATGAAGCCGCGGAGCGGAGTCAGATTCCAACCGGGGAATACAAGCGTGCCGAAGATGGCGGGGACGATGATACCCGGAAGGATCACGAGGGCGAAGAAGAATTTCTTATAACGGGATTTCATCTTTCTGATATCGTTGGGCAACAAAGGCTGATGGTTGCCATTAATAGAAACAAATCTTATCCAGCGTGTCAGTTTAAATCGATTTTCTAATCAGCCCGCTCCGGGGCTTTTTACGCCAAACCCAAAAAAAAAAGAGATCCTTTATGAAAAAGATGCTTCTGGTCGCAGTCCTGCTATCCTACACCTGCGCTTCCTTTGCGCAGCAGACGCCCCCTCCATGGGAAGAGGATGATCGGTGGGACGATCACCACGGCCACTACGGAGAATATTACGACAGCCCGGATTCCGCAGTCGGCCTTACCGACGGTACCCCGAGATCAACGACGGCGGCGGCGGCGGCGGAGATGGCGATGCTGGGTGCTTTCATCGGTACGGACGATGTCGTCGACCAATTCGAAGAGGATCTGCCCGCGGAGATCGCGGAAACCGCTGCGGAGACGACCGGCATGTCGGCTCTCGACTTGGACGTGGGATTCGGATCTTCCAAGGTAGACGGGGTGGACTTTGATTTCTACACCGTGCGGATTCCGTATTCGCGGCGCATGAGCGAGCGCGGTGTGCTGAATTTTGTCGCACCGCTTTCCATCACCCGCGCGAAGGATGTGGTGACCGGTGCCGACGGCGTCAGCACCGGTAACGCAAGTATCTACGGGGGCGGCGTGGCAGCGGCGTACTCGCACCACGTGTTTATCAAAGCCGACGGCAAACCCTATCGCTGGAAGGTGACCCCGGCGGCCGGGATCTTTTTGCGCGAATCCTCCGACCTCAATCAAGGCGCGTGGGTTTACAATACGGGTCTTTCCAGTAGCTTCGCCTACCGGCTCGACGAACATTGGGTCGTGAATGTCGGCAATTCTCTCTCCTTGGCATGGAACTCCGGGCGGAAGGATTATCCCGACCCTGTACGGGACAACCAGCAGGTGCTGACAAATGGTGTTCAGATGTTCTACCTCGCCGGACGGTGGACGCACCACGGATATATTATGGATACGCGGTTTCTGCGCAGCAGCCTCGTCGACAATTTCCAGACCTACGGCGTCGGGACAGGCTACCGGATCACCCGCGGGCGTTCCCTCAAGGCCACGATTGTCTATGAAAACGGAAAGCACTACGAGGCGATCCGCGCGATGATCGGCACCTCCTGGAAATTCTGAAAGCACTTGCCGTTTCGCTCTCGTGCGCGTTCGGCGATTGTGTCAGCGTGGGAGGAATATTTTCGTCGCCGCAGCGAGTTTCCTCGTGCAACGTGCCGACCTGTTTATGGGTGAGAAACACAAAGGTTACGTTATGCCGACGTTGCTCGGCGGAGAAGAGGGCGGCGTGGGCAATGTCATGGTCGCGCGGCGGCGGGGACCGCTCTACGACGTCGGCATCTTCATGGTCGACCGCTTCTGCCTCGGTGTGAAGAACGCGGTCTTTGTCGACGGCTGCGACGACGCGGACGTCGACAATCTGCTGGAGAAGTTCTTCAGCGATGAATTTGAGGAGAAAGACGGCCCATGGTGCCGCAAGTTTGTTGAGGGTGTTGTCGAATACGCACGCCGTCTCGGCTTTGCCCCGCACGGCGACTACAAAAAGGCCTCGCGGGTTTTCGGCGGCGTCAAAGCGGCGGACTGCGCGGAGACGTTCACATACGGCCGCGACGGCAAGCCCTTCTACATCCAGGGACCGCACGAAGACCAACGCGCCGCGGAACGCATCGTCGGCCGCTTGCGCGCGCATTGCGGCGAGGACGGATTTCATTATGTCGTTGCCGGGTCCCCATGGGAGGAGGATGGGGCCGACGGCGACGACGATGCTGACGCGCTCGAAACCGACGACGGTCCCACCATCGATCTCTACTGTGAGTGCGCGGGCGGCGGTGGGAGGCGCGAAGCCTTCGAGGCGATCGTGCAACGTTTGGTAGAAGAGGGGATGCCCGGCTATCCGGAGATCAATTTTGATCCCGGCGAGCACGAACTTGCCGACGAGGTGGAAACGCTCGTGCGCGTCTTGATCGAACAGGTGATGCGGGCGGAAGATGTCGAAGCCGTCGATGACAAACGAAAGTGTGCACTTCGCGAGATGGCAACGCGCCTCGTGACCAATACGCTCACCATTGCGGCGTTCGATAAGAAGGAGCGGCGTGAACTGCTGAAGACGCCCGGATTCGATGAGAGTGAAAGGGAAATCGTCCGTGCTCTCCTCGAAAGCCGTGCATTCTTCGCGCGGCTTCGCTTCATCATCCGGTTTGTCCCCGGTTATCGTTGTATATTCCAGGCTCTGCGCTGGATGCCGACGGGCGATGGCGAAGGCGTCGATGAAACCCTGTATGTGGTTTACGCGCTCGTGCCGGAGAAAGTGGACTGATTGCGGCGGGGGGAGCGGCGGCGTCAGCGCGGCGGGCGGAAGAGCGCGGCGTCGAGGATCGACCAAAGGTGGATGATCCAGCCGAGGAGGATGACCCAGAGCGCCGCCGCGAGGACGAACATGATAATCGCCCGCAGCAGCCGCCCCTGCAGCAACTGCCCGAGCCCGGGAATGAAGAAACTGCACAGCGCGGCGAGGACGTTGCCGGCGGATCCTTGGTGACTCATGCGGACAATGCGACTGCTTTGCCGTGCCGAAGGCAAGGCTTCGCGGCGGAAAATCCGCGGGTGAGCGGCGGGGAGTGAAAAATCCCGGAAATTTTCCTTGCGCCGGCTGTTTGATATGTTTTCATTTGCATTCAAATGACAAAAGGAGGGACAACACCGGTGGCCGGCCGGATCGACACGGGGGACTACGAGTACTTGATGGGGTCGTCCTTCGGCGGGGCGACGACACTGAGCGAGAAGTTGCGGGCGGCGTTGTCGTTCTTCCGGAAGTTCAATGAAGGCACGGAGAGCTTCGAGGAATCCCTTGAGGTGGTGGAGGCGTTGCTGGGCAAGGGGCGGCGTGCGGTGTTGGCGTCGGAGATGCGGGCGGGGGTGCGTTCGGAACTGGTGCACATGTGCCTCGATCATACGCCGGCGCTGCTGGCGCTCCTGGCTTCGCACGGAGGCGGGGGCAAAGGCGCGGAGGCGGGCGATGAGGCGCTGCGCGGATTGGAGGAGCGGCTTGCGCGGCAGCTCTTACCTTTCGTGGAATCTTTTCTCCGATTAGCGATGACAAAGCGTGCGCCCTGCTATAACCCATCGATCTTAAAGGAACGTCTTGACGGAATCCGCGATGCCGCGGGAGCCATCGCCGGGTCGGACGGCCCGGACACGGCGGGGGCGAAGAAGGACAATTTGGAATGAGCAACCTCTAAAGGAAAGGTAATGACATGAAAGACAGCATTCGTACACGCATCGGTCGCATCCTCACAGGTACGGCAAACTCAATTGTGAGCAAGATTGAGGGCCTTGCGCCGGAGATGATCCTCCAGCAGGCTATCGAGGAGGTGGACTCCGCCATTGACGAAGTCAAAGTGGAGCAGGGCCGGATCAAGGCGCAGAAGCACCACGTGGGCAAAGCCATGGGCAAGCTGAACGCCGAGCATGACCGGATCGGAGAGCAGCTCACGGTGGCGTCGGAGCAGGGGCGCGACGATCTCCTCGAGGCGGCGGTTTCGCGCCAGTTGGATATCGAGGACCAGCTGCCCGCGCTGCAGCAGCAGTTTGAGGACCTGACACACGAGGAGGAGGCCTTGGGTAAGGCAGTTACCGGCCTTGTCGCGAAACGCAATGAGATGGAGGACGAACTCTTCGAATTCAGGCGCAACCAAAAGGAGGCGGCCGTCGCGGGCGCCTCCGGCGAGGGCGGTGGTGCCGCGGGCGGCGGAGCGCAGACCCGGGCGGAGCGTGCGGACCGGGCGTTTTCCCGTGTCATGCAAAACGCCACGGGGGTTCGTCGCGAGACACTGCGTGCGAACAGCGCGGAGGCGGAGCGCCTGCTTGAGCTTTCCAAGTTGAACAAGAAGGCGCGGGTAGAGGCCCGTTTGCGTGAGATTGCGGTGAAGGACCGCGGGCCCGGAGGCTGAGAACCGGGTGACCGGAGGAGAGGCTGTCTTTCCGCCGCTATGCGCGGGGAGGCTTGCCGTTTCCTTTGGCCCGATGTGCTGTGTCGTCATGGAGCTGTTCCTGCATCCCGGATGTGTGCCCTTCACCGTAGCGCTGGGGTTCCTGCTCTTTCTGTGTCTATATCAGATCGGGTCGCTTGTTCTCGGCCTCGGACTCCCCGGAGCGGTCGAGGCGCCGGACCTGCCCGACTTGCCGGAGAACGGCCTCTCGGTGTGCCTTGATTGGCTGAACCTCGGACGCGTGCCGATTATCGTTGCGCTGATACTCTTCAGTTGGGTGTTCGCGGCCCTCGGGCTGGTTGTGCAGAACATGCTCAACGGTGCTCTCGGCTTCATGTTGCCGGTGTGGATCGCCGTGCCGGCGGCGGGTGCCGTTTCCCTCGTTCTCATGCATTGGCTGATCCCGCCAATCGCCGCAATCCTCCCAAAGGACGAGACAAGCGCCATCGACGAAGACTATGTCGGCCGCACCGCGGTCATCACCATCGGCGTGGCGACCGCCGAGCGACCGGCGGAGGCGCGGGCACGGGACCGTTTCGGGCGGGATCGCTACCTCCAAGTGATTCCGGACCTCAGCGGGGAGAGCCTCTCCGCCGGGGAGGAGGTTCTCATTGTGGCGAAACGCGGGCGCCTCCACACCGCCATCCGTAAAGACGGATGAGTTTTATCGAATGAATGAAAACAGAATAGCGAAGATTCATTTTGCACCGGCCCGCCGCAAGGGTCGTATAATCTTACCGATTACGATTAACCTAAACCAACAATGTTTGCCATGGAAATACTGACTCCCGTCCTCGTTGGTGTGCTCATATTGGCGTTTCTTGCCATCGGCGCGACCTTCTCCATTCTCTATAAGCGCGCGACGAAGGAGGTATCCTTTGTCCGGACCGGCCTCGGCGGCGAAAAGGTCGTCATGGACGGCGGGGCCGTTGTGCTCCCGATCTTCCACGACCGCTTGCCCGTCAACATGCGCACGCTCCGCCTTGAGGTCGTGCGGCGCAACGAAGAGGCGCTCATCACAAGCGACCGGATGCGGGTCGACGTGACGGCGGAGTTCTTCGTTCGGGTGCGGCCGGAGTCCTCCGCAATTGCGAAAGCGGCGCAGACCCTCGGGCAACGCACGATGGAACCGGAGAAACTCAAGGATCTCCTGCAGGGCAAGTTCATCGACTCCCTCCGCTCCGTAGCGGCGGGCATGTCCATGGAGCAACTGCACGAGCAGCGCGCCGATTTTGTTCAAAGTGTGCAATCGTCCCTGAGCGAGGACTTGGTGAAAAACGGACTTGAGCTGGAGTCGGTATCGCTAACGGCACTCGACCAAACCAGCCGTGAACACTTCAAAGACGACAATGCGTTCGATGCGCAGGGTCTGGCCAAGCTCACCTCCATCACCGAAGCGCGGCGGGAGGAGCGCAACCGCATTGAGCAGGATACCCGCATCAAAGTTGAAGAGAAGGACCTCGAGGCAGATATGCGCAGCCTCGAAATCAAGCGTGACCAGGAGATGGCCGACCTCAACCAGAAGCGCGAGGTGGAGTTTGCGCGCGCTTCGCAGGAGTCGCTTGTGGCGCGCGAGCGCGCGCAGCGGCGTCGCGAGGCGGAGGAGTCCCGCTTTGAGGAGGAGCGCAAGGAGAAGGAAGCGGGAATTGCCTCCGAGCAGGCCGTTCGCGAGCGTGAGATCATCCGCGAACAGTCGGTCAAAGCGAAAGATATCGAGGCGAAGCGGGATATCGAGGAGATGGAGATCCAACGCAAACAAGCCGTTGAGATTCGGTCCCAGGTCGCCGCCATCAATGTCGCCGAGAAATCGCGCGAACAGTCTGCCGCCGAGGCCAATGCGGCGAAGGCCCGCGGAGAGCGCGTGCGCGAAGAGGAAAAGGTCATCACTGTCAAAGCCACGGCCGAAGCCGAACGGGCCAAGCAGATCGAATTGATCAAGGCGCAGGAGGGGGCCGAGCGCGACGCGATTGGAATCAAAGTCGCCGCTGAAGCGGATAAGCGGGCTGCGCTCGACCGGGCTGAAGCCGTCACCACCGAAGCCAAGGCGGCCGCCGAAAAGATCCGCCTTGTGGCGGAAGCGGACCAGCGCCGGCTCGAGGTGGAAGCGGTCGGTTTGCGGGCGATCAACGAAGCGAAGAATCTTCTCGAGGCGAACATCATCGCCTTCGAACTGCGCAAGCTCTTCACCGAGCATGCGGCTGATATTATCGCGGCGTCCGTCAAGCCGATGGAAAAGATCGACTCCATCCGCATTGTCTCCGCTCCGGGCATCATGGGCGGGAACCACCGCGCCGGGGGCGACGCGCCTGCCGCAAGCAACGGTGAGGGCGGCTTGCCCAACCAACTGGTCTCCGCACTCATGCAATACCGCATGCAAATCCCGGTCGTGGATCAGATGCTCAAGGACATCGGCTTTGACCCGGCGAATCCCGGGCGCATTAGTCCCGGCGCTGAAACGGTGGCTTCCGCGGGCGAAGCGGCAAAGACCGGGGCCGCCGGGCCGTCACCGTCGGGCGACGGCGGCAAACCGGAATCCTGAACGTTTCGTGCCCGCCTGCCGCGTCCGCAATGCCTTCGCAAAAGGTGTTGACCCGCGATGGGCGGCGGGGCGGTCCTCCCTCTGCGAGATCCGTTTCACCACCGATCCGTTCGAAGCCGCCGAACGCGCGGATGTTGATCTGCACCGATGTTGGGGTGAGCATGGTCGACGAGGGCGAGCGCCTCGCGGCCTTCACCCCCCTTTCAAGCAAACAACCGTGTGATAGCTACTGCCAAGCCGGATGCCGTCTTCATGCCCGACCTTTCCACTCATATCGGCGAGGAAGGCACGGAGAGCGTCTTCAGTTTGCCCCGTTCCATCACCTCGGCCATGGGGAGAACCACCTCCACATGCAAAAGGCCATCATTGATTATATGCGAGGACGACCGGTGTCTGCTGATCACGCACTGACATTGGGACAACGCGATTGACGGTCACCGTTGCTCTCCGCGGAGAGGGATGAGCGGTATCAGTTTTTTTGCGTGCCCGCGAGGCGTTCGAGGAGAGAATTGAGCCGGCCTGCCATTTCGCGCGGATCCTCCACGAGGCCCGCCGCCATGAGGCTGTTGTCGAGGAGCTGGTCGGCCACTGCGCCCGCGAGGTCGGCGTCGTCGGTTTTGAGCGCGGCAAGGCCCTTGACGAGGGCGTGGCGCGGGTTGATCTCCAGTTTGACGCCTGGCGCGGCGCCGGTGTCCTGATTCATCGATTTGAGGACGCGCCGCATGGAGGCCGTCATGAAGCGGTCCGCGTTGAGGGCGGCGGCGGGGCTGCCGACGAGGCGTTTGCTTGCCTCCACCGCTTCGACACGGTCGCCGAAGCGTTCTTTGAGCCATTCGCAGAGTGCTTTGGCGTCGTCTTCCGACAGGGGATCGCCTTCGCCCGCGGGGGCGTCGTCGAGCGCTACGTCGGCGGAGTCCGCCGCGACGAGCTTCTTGCCCTCGAACTCGCCGAGGTGGGTCATGACGAACTCGTCGATGGGATCAAAGAGGTAGAGCACCTCCAGACCGCGTGCTTTGAAGGCTTCAAGGTAGGGGCCGCTCTCGATAGTCGAGCGCTTGGGGGCGTGGAGGTAGTAGATCTCCTTTTGATTTTCGCCCATACGCTCCACGTAGTCCTTGAGGGATGTGGTTTTGCCGATTTCGGTGGCGGAGCTTTCGTAGCGCAGGAGAGGGGCTATCTTTTCGCGGTTTTCGTGATCGCTGGTCGCCCCTTCTTTGAGAAAGATGGAAAAGGTTTCGTAGAACTTGGCGAAGTTATCGGGATTCTTGCGCGCTTCTTCGCCGAGGAATTTGAGAAACCGACCTGTGATGACTTTGCTCAGTTTGCGCACGAGAGCGCTGTCCTGCATGGATTCGCGGGAGATGTTGAGCGGTAGGTCGGCGCTGTCGATGACCCCGCGCAGGAAGCGCAGCCACTCCGGCAGGAGGTTGCGCGGGTGCGGGTCGATGAGGACCTTCTTGCAGTAGAGCGCCACGCCCGGCTCCATGCGGCCGAAGCCGAAGCGTTCGATGTTCTGTGTCGGCGTGAAGAGCAACGCGTTGATTTCGATGGGCACGTCGGCCGAGAAGTGGAATGTCTGGAGCGGTTCGTCGAAGGCGTTGGCCTGGAATTTATAGAACTCCGTGTAGGCTTCTTTCTTCACTTCCGACGGGCTCTTCGTCCAGATCGCCTCGATGGTGTTGACCCGCTTGCCGTTGAGGTTGACGGGGTAGGGGACGAAGCTGCTGTAGCGCTGCAGGATTCCTTTGATACGGTCTTCCTTGGCGAACTCTTTGGCGTCGTCCTTGAGTTTGACGACGATCTTCGCGCCGCGGCGCTGGGTGTCCTCGGTGGTCTCGATGCGGTACTGGCCCGAGCCGTCGCTCACCCAGCAGAGGTTGCCCGCGTCCGCTTTCCACGAGTGGGTGTAGACGCGCACCTCTTTGGCGACCATGAAGGCACTGTAGAAGCCCACGCCGAACTGGCCGATCAGTTCCAGCGTGTCGGCGGGGTTGTCTTTGGCCTCGCGCAGGGCGGCGGCAAAGGCCTTGGAGCCCGATTTCGCGATGGTGCCGAGGTTTTCCACCAACTCTTCGTGCGTGAGGCCGACACCGTAGTCCTGGATGGTGACGGTGCCCGCGGCGTCGTCCGTGGAAATATTGATCTCCGCGGGGAGGCTCTCGTCGTAGATGGACTCGCCTTTGAGTTGACGATGGCGGAGCTTCGAGAGCGAATCCGCCGCGTTGGAAACCAGCTCGCGCACGAAAATCTCTTTATCCGTGTAGAGCGAGTGGATAACGATATCGAGGAGTTGTTTGACCTCCGCTTGGAAGGTGTGTGTTTCCGGTGCTTTTGTGCTCATATCTGTGTTTCGTTGAAAGGTGTTCTGGATTTGGATTTCGAAAAAACCTCCCATTGAACAGTTTGTGCGCGCGAGTTCAAGTCCCGCCGTCCATGCTCGCGCGGCGTAGCCCGGGCGGCCACTTCTGGTGGGCGGGTGAATAGCAGGTCGTGCGTCCGCCGATGGTCTCGCGGCGCAGCGGTTTGCCGGTGGCGGGGCAGGTGCCTCCGTCGCGCCAGCGGTGGTTGAAGAGCCAGTCGTCGGGCGGGTCGCTCCAGTCCGGTGCGATGACGCGCAGGGCGTCTTCGGTGACCTCGCGCAGAGAGCGGTGCAGATCGGAGAGCTTGCGCCCGAGTATCCTCCCGGCCGGGTAGGCGGGGTGGATGCGCGCGCGCCAGAGGACTTCGTCGGCCATCCAGTTGCCGATCCCCGGAAAGCGCTCCTGGATGAGCAGGACCGCCTTGACCGGTGCCTTTGCGCGGCGGCGGAGGAAGGTGCCCACGTGGTCGCGGGTGAATCCGGGTTCGTGCGGCATGGGCGGAAGGTTACGCCAAAAGTCAGGCAGTTTCGCCGACTCCACCAGCGTTGTGCTGCCGAACATGCGGTAGTCGTTGAAGGCAAGGGCGTGTTTTGCCGTAAAGAGCACGAGGTGGTCGTGTTTGGCCGGGACCATTGCCGGGTCTCCCCGCTCCAGCTTACCCGCCATGCCGAGGCGGATAAGAAGCCATGCATCGTCGCCAAAGCGGAAGAGCATTTGCTTTCCGTGGGCGAGGGCTTCGCGGAAATCATGCCCCTCCACCGCCGCCGGAATACGGTCCGGAGCCGTGTTGCGGAAGACGCGGGCGGACGGGCGGATATGCGTGCGGGACACCGTTTCGCCGAGGGCGGGCAGCCATTGGCGGCGGTAGTATTCGACTTCGGCGAGTTCGGGCATGGCGGCCAACGAAGCGGCGGCGGCAACTCCGGGCGGATGTTCCCCCTATTCGCGCAGCTTTTTCCCCGAGGTGAGAAGCCACCACGTCACGGCCCAGCCGACGGCGACCGTTCCAGCCGAAATCGCCAATCCGAGACCGACGGAGACATCTGTCACGCCCGTCATGCCGTAGCGCAGGCCGTTGATCATGTAGAGAATGGGGTTGAAGAGCGAGACCGTGTCCCACGGGGCGGGCAGCAGCGTGACGGAGTAGAACACTCCGCCGAGAAAGGTGAGCGGCAGGAGGAGAAACGCCGGGATAAAATTCACGTGATCGAAATCGCGCGCGAGGATGCCGATGAGCAGCCCGAGCACCCCGAAGCCGGCGCTCGTGAGGAGGAGGAAGCCGAGGGTCCATCCCGCGTGGTGCAGGGTCGACGCGCCCATGAGCGCGGCCACGCCCCAGATAATGGCGCCGATGGCGACGGCCCGCACAACCGACGCCGCGGTGTAGGCGATGATGATCTGGTTGGGTGTGAGCGGCGTGACGAGCAGGTCCGCCACCGTGCCGTGCACCTTTGTGATGAAGAAGGAGAACGAGCTGTTGATGAACGCGTTGGTGATCACCGCCATCATGACGAGCCCCGGGACAAGGAAATCCACATAGGGAATCCCGCGCATCTCCGAAAGCTGGCCGCCGAGACTGTAGCCGAAGACCAAAAACCACAGCATGGTGGTGAGGGCCGGGCTGATAAGGCTTTGCAGGGCAAAGGTGAGAAAGCGCTCCATCTCCTTGACGAAGAGAGTGAAGGTGCCGAGCAGGTTGGTCTCCTGCGTCGCCTCCGCGATCTTGGCTTCGACACGTTGCCGCGCGGAAGCTCGTACGGAGTCGGTGAGGACGGCGGCGGGGTGGTCGACCGCCGGCGGGGCGGCGGATTCTGGCGAGGGACGCATGGCTCAGTTGTCGGCGGGATTCGGACGGACCGCAGGGAAGGGAACGGGCGAAGCGTCCTGCTCCCGGCGCATGACTTGGCGGAAGATATCCTCGAGCGAGCTGGCACCGCCGTCGATGGCGGCGACCCGCAGGCCTTCGCTGTGAATGCGGTTGAGGAGCGGTTCGATCGCCGACTGCGCTAGCGTGGAGGGTTCCTCGCGGTAGCTAAAGCGGAGCGTGCGGTCATCGAGGCGGCGCACGGAATCGGCACCGAGTCGCGCCACGGCGTCGTCGCCCACCGCTTCCTGAAACCGGATCTCCAGCCACCGCTGTCCGAAGCGCGACTTCAGCCCGGCGTTGGTCTCGAGGAGCACGAGCTTTCCGTCGCGCAGGATGGCGATACGGTCGGCTAGGTGTTCGGCCTCTTCGAGGTAGTGGGTGGTGAGAAAGACAGTTGTGCCTTCGTCGCGCAGGCGTCGCACGTAGGCCCACAGCTCGTCCCGCAGTTCCACGTCCACCCCTGCCGTTGGTTCGTCGAGGAAGAGCAGCACCGGTTCGTGGATGAGCGCCTTGCAGATCATGAGCCGACGTTTCATGCCCCCGGAGAGCCAGCGGGTGTTGGCGTCGGCCTTTTCCGCGAGCCGGAAATCCTCCAGCAGGCGGCGCGCCCGCGCCTTTGCCCGGCGCTTGCCGAAAAACCCCGCTTGGTAGGCGAGCACCTTGCGCGCCTTGAAGAAACCGTCGAAGTTCAGTTCCTGCGGCACCACGCCGACGAGCCGCCGGGTCACCGGATAGTCGTCGCGCACATCAAAGCCCGCCACGCGGACGCGCCCGGTAAAGCGCTGCACCATGCCGCACACGCAACTGATCAGTGTCGTTTTCCCGGCGCCGTTCGGGCCGAGGAGGGCGAAAATCTCGCCTGCTTCGACCGAAAGATCGACATCGTCGACGGCAGTCAGGTCGCCGTAGGTCTTGGTCAGGCGCTCAATGCGCAGTAGCGGAGTGTGCATCATTCGTGTTCGTTCAGTTCGGGGACACTTGGGCCCCCCGCGGCGGCACTATATTCCGTGCGGTCCGTGTCGGCACCGGTGCCGAGTGCAATACCGCACGCTAGTACCGCCCCGCGCGAACGCAAACCAGTTCCGTTCCCGAGCAATCCCCGCCGCGCTGAATCCGGGTTGTGGCGAGAGCCAGCACGGTGAACATGAACCTCCGGTGCCGGAGCACTGTAGAGGCCCAGGCGCGAGCGCGCCGTCGGGAGTGGGGCGGGAGGAAGAACATACTCACACAAGCGCGCAGACAATCCGCTGCCTCACACGAAGTGCGGGTCCTCAAGTTCCAAAATCAAAAGACTCTATATTTCTCGAAGAAAATAACGATTGACCGCCCGCTGTTACTAAATACCTCCATCGCTCGGCTTTTGGTTGCGGTCAGAATGCTGCGGCCTGTCTTTGATTTCTTGAAGAAAATTAGCTTGCATGGTATCTCCGAATAGACTCACGTTCCGGCTTGTTATGGGAGAGATCCGAATCAAGGTGGAAGACGGACCGGGGGTGTATCACGTGACTTCGCGTGTGATTCAGAAGCGGCGGTTGCTGGGTGAAGGACAGCGGGAGGTGTGGGTGGCGGCGCTGCACCGGACGGCGGAGTTCAGCGGCGTGGAGGTGATCACCTACTGTGTTCTGGAGACGCACTTCCACATCCTCGTGCGCATCGATCCGGCGGCGCGGATGTGCGACGATGCTACGCTCGTGCGGCGCTACCGCACGCTCTACGGGGAGGTCCGCGCGCAGTGGAGCGGTCTCAACGCGGATGAACTGGAGCACGCCCTTGAGAAAGGCCCGCCGGAGGCGGCGAAGCGGCTGCGCGCGCGGCTGCGCCGACGCATGGGCGATGTTTCGGAATTTATGCGCACCCTGCGGCAGCGCTATACACGCTGGTTCAACCGCGCGCATGAGACGGAGGGTACGCTGTGGGCCGAGCGTTTCGGCAGTGTCCTTGTGCAGGACACCCCGTGGCTCGTCGGCCTGCTTGCGGCCTACATTGATTTGAACGCGGTGCGCGCGGGTCTGGCGGATCTGCCCGAGAACTACCGCTGGTGCGGCTACACGGAGGCACTCGCGGGGAACGAAACGCTGCGCGGCGCGCTCGCCGGCTGCTTCCCGGCGGTGAAAGGCGCAGACGAAGCCCTCGCGCGCTACCGTCTGCTGATGCTTGGGAAGGGTGCGGCGGCAAAGGGCGACGGAACCGGTGCGCGCATCGACCCTGCGGCGCTGCTCGAGGCGGTGAAGAACGGCGGCGAGTTGCAGCCGCACGAGTTGCTGCGGCTGCGCGTGCGGTATTTTTCGGAAGGGCGGGCGCTCGGTTCGCGCGACTGGCTGGAGCACGGCGTAGGCGGGCGCGTTCTCGCGCGGCTGAACCGCCCGCCGCCGCGCAGGCCCGTCGAACTGCCCGACAACGTCGACCTCGTCGTCGCCCGATCACGGGCGGGTTACCGGGCAGTTGAAGACCCGCGCGGGTGACATCCGGCGACGCGAGCGAACAGCTAATCCGATCGCCATTTCCGTTTCGGGCATTGCCAACAGCGGCGGGCGGTGCGTAAGGTCTCCGGTTTTTCTTATGAAGATTATCGTAGCCGACAAGATATCGGAATCGGGGGTTGCCTACCTGCGTTCGCAGGAGGGCTTCGACGTGGTTGAGGCCTACGGGTCGTCCCCGGAGGAACTGAACAAGCTGGCGGTGGACGCCGATGCGATCATTGTGCGCAGCGCGTCTTCGGTCACGGCGGAGACTATCGCGAAGGCGGACAAGCTGAAGGCGGTGGGCCGCGCAGGCGTGGGGGTGGACAACATTGATGTTTCCGCCGCGACGGACCGGGGGATCATCGTGATGAACACCCCGGGCGGCAACACGATCGCCACGGCGGAGCTGACGTTCACGCACTTGCTTTGCTCGGCACGGCCGATTCCGCAGGCGAACGCGTCGATGAAGGGCGGAAAGTGGGACAAGAAGGCGTTCCAAGGCACGGAATTGTGCAAAAAGACAATCGGCGTTCTCGGCTTGGGGCGCATCGGCTCGGAGGTGGCGAAGCGGGCGAGGGCGTTTGAGATGACGGTGCTCGCCTACGATCCCTACCTGACAAGCGAGCGGGCGCGCGACCTTGGCGTGCGCAAGGCGGAATTGGACGAACTGCTGAAGGAAGCGGATTTCATCACGGTCCACATGCCCAAGACAGAGGCAACGAAGCACATGCTCGGCGCGGACGCTTTTGCGAAAATGAAGCCGGGCGTGCGTATCCTCAACTGCGCGCGGGGCGGATTGATCGATGAAGCGGCGCTGGCCGACGCGCTGGAGTCGGGCAAGGTCGTGGCGGCGGGTCTCGACGTATTCGAGGACGAGCCGCTGCCGGAGGAGAGTGCGTTGCGCGGGTATGACCGGGTGGTGATGACCCCGCATCTCGGTGCCTCGACAGTGGAGGCGCAGGAGAATGTCGGCCTCGAAGTGGCGGAGTGCGTGGCGGAAGCCCTGCGCGGCGGCTGGGTGCGCAACGCGGTGAATGCCCCGTCGGTCGATCCGGAGACGCTGAAAGTGCTGCGGCCGTACCTTGCCCTTGCTTACAAGATGGGGACCTTTGTGCAGCAAATTACGCCGGACCAGGTGGAAAAGCTGCGGATCACTTATTCGGGGCGCCTGCTTGATGTGGAGACGGGGCCGCTCAACCGTGCGCTGCAGCGGGGCTACTTACGTCTGATCACGGACAACGTGAACGACGTGAACGCGCCGCGGGTGATGAAGCGCCTCGGCATCGAAGGGGAGATCGTGAAGTCGAGCCTCGAGGGCGACTACGCCGAACTTATCCGTGTGGAGGCGTTCGACGCGGAGGGCGGAGAGTCCGCCATCGAAGGGACGATTCTTGGAAAGTCGCAGCGCCCGCGCCTGACCTTCATCAACGGCCGCGCGGTCGAGGTGCCTCTGGACGACCGCTTCTTCCTCGTGTTGGAAAATGAGGACGTGCCGGGAATCGTGGGCATGCTCGGAACTATCCTCGCGAAGCACGAGCTGAACATCTCGAACATGTCGCTGAGCCGCAACAGCGTGGGCGGGGTGGCCATCAACCTCTGCGGTCTCGACAGCCGCCCGCCGTCGGCCGCGCTGGAGGAGATTCGCAAACACCCCGCTATCCGCCGCCTGTCGCTTGTGGACATGACCGGTGACTGAGGGCAATGGGACTCGGTTTAGGCGGGGAATCGAAAGGTTGCGGGCCTTCGCGCACGCTCGACCGGTCGCTAGCCCAACTTCCCGCGCTTTTTTGGCGTGAACCGCAGTTTTCTGCGGTTTTGC
>JAFIGH010000101.1 GCA_020831525.1 Opitutales bacterium | reverse complement strand
CACGTTCCCCATGCGCGCCCTTAATCGCTCCCGCAACCGCTCCGCCGTCTCCGGCTGATCGTGCGCCAGCGCATGCTCCAGCCCCGACGCGTCCAGTCCGCACCACATTGCCTTCGCCGTGCCGTAGAGCGCGCGGAAGCGACGCACCAGTTCCGCGTCGTCACAGTCCTTCGCCACCGGATCGATGCGCACAAGGATGTGAAAGTGGTTCTGCAGGCAGCAGTAGGTGACCAGCTCCACCCCGCTGAAGGCCGCCGCACGGTGCAGCGCCCCCACCCAAACCTCACGCTGCACATCCGCCAGCAATCGCCGCTTCTGCACCACACGCGCAATCAAATGATAGACACACACTTTTTCAGAAATAATTCGAACTTCTCTCATAATGAACACATCTTAGATTTCAACATTTCTTATAACTTTGAGAAATTAAATCAAGTGGAAAATCCAAATTCTTACTTTAGGTGCCAATGACGCACGAGGGCCGACAGCCCTACAGAAGCGGCCGCAGGCAGGACCCAGATACGGCCTCGCTGCGCGGCGATGGAGGGGGAAGGAAAGGGGTCGATGAGCACGATACGGCAACCGGACGGTGCTTCGTGGACGAGCGCGGCGGCAGGATAGACCGTGAGCGATGTCCCGACGACGATCATCCAGTCTGCTTCCGCCGCCCATTCGCACGCTTTCGCATAGAGCGGCACCGGTTCACCGAACCAAACCACGTTGGGCCTGAGGAAATGCCCGCGAGTGCAGCGGTCTTCTTCGGTGAGATCGCGGTAACCGATGGCGGAAATACTTGCCGGTCCGCACTCGCAACGTGCCTCGGTGAGCAGCCCGTGCAGGTGCAGGACGTGCGGTGAGCCGGCGCGTTCGTGCAGGTCGTCGACATTCTGGGTGACGAGCCGTGCGCCCAGGTCTCGCTGGATCCGCGCGACGGCTCGGTGCGCCGGGTTGGGCGCGGCATTCGCGATCGCACGACGCCGCAAGTTGTAGAATCGGCGCACAAGAGCGGGATCCCGCACCCATGCCTCCGGCGTCGCCACCTCTTCGACACGGTATCCCTCCCAGAGACCGTCAGGTCCACGGAAGGTAGGCAGACCGCTTTCCGCACTCACACCGGCTCCCGTCAGAAGAACGATTTTTTCGCCGGTCCCGGGGCGAGGGACATCCAACGTGAAGCCTTCCTCCGGCAGTCCGTCGATCCCGTCGTCAGACATTTTGCCGGGCGCGCTCTTCGACCTGTTCGCGCAGTATATCCAATGCGGTTTGCAGAGGCTTGTCCGTCCGGTCGGGCGGCCACCCGAAGATCTCCTCAAACGCTTCCGCGCCGAGGATGGAGGAATGTCGCTCCTGCAGGATCAGTTCCGCCCGCTCTTCCTCGGAAAACTCGACCACGACATCCGGCTCGATACCCACTTCGTCAATCGAACGTCCTCCGGGCAAAAGATAGCGCGCGGTGGTCTGCCGCAGCGCGTCTCCAGCGCGGAAGGAGTAGACGCTCTGGACACTGCCTTTGCCGTAGGACGTCGCCCCGACCACCGTCGCCCGGAGGGCGTCCTGGAGGGCTCCGGCGACGATTTCCGCACCCGAGGCGCTGCTCTCGTTGAGAATGACGACGAGCGGCACGCCTTCCAGCATGGCGGGTTCTTCCGCGCGAAACTCCACGCGGTCGCGCTTCCGCCGTCCCTCCATAGACACGATCAGCTGTCCGCGTGGAAGAAAGACGTCGGCCACTGCCTTGGCCGCGTGCAACAATCCACCGGGGTTGTCACGCAAGTCGATAACGAGGCCGCGCGCCCCCTTTTGCGCGAACCTCTCCGCCGCTTCGCGCACTTCGCCTGGTGTGCGGTCACCAAACTGCCGGAGGGCGATGTAGCCGAAACCCTCGTCATCCAACCGCTCGTCGCGCACGCTGGCAAGCCGCACGGGCGCGCGAGTAAGCCCGACCTCCAGCACCTCTCCGGACAAAGGCCGAGTGAGCGTGACGGAGACCCGCTCGCCGGAAGGTCCTCGCAGACGCTGGGCAACATCACCAACCGACCAATCCGCCGCGTCTTCCTCACCAACAGCAATGATCTGGTCGCCAGGGAGCAGACCCGCCTCCGACGCCGGACCGCCGTCAAACACCGTGATCACTGTGACACGCTCCCGCAACCGCTCGATTTCAACGCCGATCCCGACATAGCGCTGCTGCGTCGACTCTTCGAACCGCTCAAAGTCCTCCCTCGGCATGTAACGAGAGTGAGTGTCAAGGCTGGCCATGATTCCCTCAATGGCCGCCGAACGGAGCCGCTCGTAGGAGACACTCTCCGCGTCGACATACTCGTCATGGACGATCCGCATCACTGTGCTCACCTTCATCACAGTCTGCCAAAACGGGCTTGTGAGCACCCAGACCGCAAGAAGAGCGCACACAACGAAGGCGGCAACGGGAGGAAGATACCTTTTCACCATGACCCGGTAACATACGCGAAAACGCCCGCTCCGGAAGCAGGAAAAGTGAATGCACCGCAAGATTTACCGGTCCCGGTATTGCACCCGGGCCACACCTGCACCGGAATGAGAGCCCATGGAACCAACCGCCCCGCCCCGCCCCGTCTCCCCCGCGATGCGCGACGCACTGCGGGAGCGAGTGGACGTGAGGGGCCGCATGCGTTTCGACGCCTTCGTCGAAACCGTCCTTTACCACCCGGAACTGGGCTACTACCGGCACCGCAGCCCTCGCGTCGGCCGCGGCGCCGACACCGATTTCTACACCTCGGAGTCGCTCGGACCCGTCTTTGGGCGGCTCATCGCAGAAGCCGCGGAAGCACTCCTCCCCCCTGCCCTGCCACTGAAAAAAACCATCTTTCTGGAGATCGGCGCGGAAGCGGGCCGACATGTCCTTGACGGCGTCGACCATCGCTTTAGCGGCACGATGACCGTCGCCGTCGGCACCCCGCTTGAGATCCCGAAGCGTGCCGTGGTTTTCTCCAACGAACTTTTCGACGCGCAACCGTTCCGCCGCTTCGTTCGGACCGACAGTGGATGGCGTGAGCGCGGTGTGGTCCTCATGGAAGGCGGTGTCGCCGAATGCCTCCTCACACCCGGCGGTCCGACTCCCGACGGCCTGCCGGACGAAGCTCCTGCCGGATACTGCGTAGACCTCCCCACGGGAGCGGTCGCCCTTGCCGAATCCATCGCGGCCCGTCCGTGGTCGGGGCTCTTTCTCGCCATCGACTACGGAAAGACCCGCCGCGCGCTCTTCACCGAACATCCCGAAGGCACCGCCCGCGCCTACCACCGGCACCGGCAAGAATCCGATCTGCTCGCCCGTGCCGGACAGCAAGACCTCACCTGCCACATCTGCTGGGATGACCTCGAGGACGCTCTGCGCGCCCACCGCTTCGACCACCTCCGCCTTGAGCGCCAAGAGGCCTTTCTCATGCGCCATGCGCACGCCGCGGTACAAGCAATTCTCAGCGGCGATACGGGCGGTGTCGGCGCGGCCCGGCGAAAAGTCATGGAACTTATCCATCCGCAATACTTCGGCGCCCGCTTCCAAGTACTCTCGGCGCTCCGCACGCCTCCCGACACACTCCGGAAAACGGTAGACCCTGCGCATCCAGCAGCTTGTGCGTAGCGACAATGGCCAAGGAGTGGTCAATGCATTCCAAAAATCGGTTTGATCGGAATCTTTCCCTTGGACAAGGGAACCGCGATTTTCATTTTTTGATTTATCTCTGAGACTTTATTTTATCATGATCTATATTACTTGACAAAAGCGTGCGGACGTATGCGGTATTCGGGTATTCAACTTGGCTTTTTCTGCGTTCGCGGGGTGGCGCGGACCTTGACACGCATGGCGGCCATCCTAGGGTGAATCGTTTTTACTGCCCATGATTACTTGGCTCCAGACCTTCTTCCTCAAGCACAACAAGTGGCTTTTCGGCGTTCTCCTGATCGTGATCATCGTCACGTTCGTGCTCACTATCGGCCCGCAGGGGATCTTCGACGGCGGGCGCACTTTCCGCGTGGAGGAGCGCGACTTCTACGGCTACAACCTACACTCCGAGGAGGACCAGCGCCGCATGTTCCTCAACGCGGAGATCAGCGCGCAGCTCAATCCGGAAAGTCCGTTCCGCGGCGAGATGGTACAGCAGTACGCTTTCATCCGCGTGAGGGCGCTTGCATTGGCCGACGACCTCGGCATCCCTACGCCCGACCGCGACGAACTGGAAAAATATGTGCGCGGCCTCGCCGCCTTCAAGGACCCGGAGACAGGCGAGTTCGATACCGAAACCTACACCCAGACGACGGATTTCCTCCGCATGCGGGCGGGCATCAGCTCCTCGCACCTGAACCGCGTCCTGCGCGAGGACTTCCGTATCCGCAAAGTCGTCGACGCGCTGGCAGGGCCGGGCTTCCTCGTTCCGCACGAAGGGAAGCGCGCGCTCATTGACGAACGGTCGGAGTTCACCGCGCAGACGGCACGCTACCCGTTTTCCGGCTTTCGGCCCGAGATCGAATCCGACGAAGATGATCTGCGCGCGTTCTACGACAATAATCCAGCCCGCTATGCCCTGCCGGAGCGTATCCGCGTACGTTCCGTGCGGTTTCATGCCGACAATTTCATCGACGCTGTCACCCGACAGCCTTCGGACAACGACCTCCGCACCCACTTTGAGCGCAACCAATGGCGCTACCAGGATCTTGCTCCGCAACCCGAGGAAGAAGGCGACGCTCCCGGCGAAGTGAGGTTCGAGGACGCCCGCGAACGCGTCGAGCGCGACTGGAAGCGCGAACAGGCGCGCCGGATCGCAGAGGAGCGCTCGGAGGATTTTGTCACTTCCATCCACCGCGCCGGTCTTACCCGCGACTCCGACGACAAGGTGGACGGCCTCATCCGCGAATTCGGCGGCGATGTCGCCGACGTCGAGCCGTACTCGCGCAACAGCCCTCCGCAGGACGGCAGTATTCCGCGCCAGCTTTTCAACTCGATGTGGATCTACCAAGAGGGCACCCGCTTCTATTCAGACCCGGCGCAAACGCGAGACGGCGCAGCCGTTCTCCTCTTTGACGAAACCGTCCCAGCGCGCCAACCCGGCTTTGAGGAAGTGCGCGACCGAGTTGCTGAAGACTACCGCCGCCAGGAGCGCCGCCGCCTCTTCTCCGAAAATCTCTCGCAACTCCGCCGCGAACTCGTCGAACGCGTCGAGGCGGGCGAATCCTTCGCGAAAGTCGCCGAAGAAAAGGGTTTCCGCGTGAACGACCCCGAGTCTTTCGACGGCGGCAACATTCCGTTTTCCCTCCAGCGCAACCGGCTTTGGGAGAACGCACAGTTTCTGCATTCCGGCCAGATTTCGGACGTCATCCTTCCGGAAGAAGACGGATTCCTTGTCCACATGGCGGAGCGGACGACCCCCGAGATCGACTGGGAAGACGCGGAAACGACCGCATTTCTCCGCGAACAACGGACGGAGGCAAAGGAGTTCCTCGGCTGGATCCTCCTGCAGGAGTTGACGGACAAGAGCCTGCAAGCCGTCGGTCCCCTCGAGGGCTGACCAAGGACAGTGCACCCCGCCCCGTGCTACGCAAACAACTCCGCCGCTGACACCTTTGCGGCGTCTACCCGCCGGTCCACGGGAATCTGTGTGCGGAACCACGTGCGCTGCTTGCGCACAAGCCGCCGCGTATTTCGGGTGATCGCCGCCAGCAGCTCATCTTCCGCGTATTCGCCGTTGAGACAGCGCAGCGTCTCCCGGTAGCCAATCGCTTTCGAGGCGGAGGGATTGCCCTCAATGCCCTCGCCCCGCAGGCGCGCCACCTCCTCGACAAGCCCCTCCGCCAACATCGCCCGCGCCCGCGCCTCCGCCCGCCGGTCCAGCTCCGCCGTATCCCGCTCGAGCAGACAAACACGCCGCCGGAACCCGTCGAACGGCGTCCCCTGCCGCGAAAACGCCTCCGCCTGCTCGGCGAGACTGCGCCCACTGGCGAGGCAACGCTCCAACGCGCGTGCCACGCGCCGCGGGTTCTTTGTGTCGAGATCGCCGAGGCCCGCGGGGTTGAGCGCACGCAGTTCGTCGACCGCCCCTTCGAGGCCGCCCGTCTCGAAAATCCATCCCGCCCGCTCCCGGATTTCCGGGGAGACATGAATCTTATCCACAACGGGCGCGAAAAAACTCTTCAGGTAGAATCCGCTCCCGCCCGCGATGAGAAGGTCACGACCGCGTGACAAAACATCCGCGACCACCGCCCGGGCCTCCGCCGTGTAATCCGCCACAGAATAGAGCGTGTCCACGTCCACGAGGTCGATCCCGTGGTGAGGCACACGCCCCTGCTCCTCCGCCGTCGGCTTCGCCGTGCCAATATCCATGCCCTTGTAGACGCAAAACGCGTCGCAGCTGAGAATCTCGGCGCCCTGTGCTTCCGCCCACTCCAAAGCAAAGCGGGTCTTCCCCACCGCCGTGGGTCCTACAAGAAAATAGAGGGTTTTCGTTGGATCCATAATCAATTTCACAAAACCGTAACCTGATCGTAAGAGAACAGCGGTAATCGTGCGATACAGTGCCGGAAAATGAAGTTATCCACAAGTTATTCCCATTGATACCGCCGTTCTCCGCCCGCGGCACCGCACCCTCCGCATCCCGTTGAAAATCTCGCTCGTCACGGAAACCTTCCCTCCTGAAATCAACGGGGTCGCAATGACCCTCGGCAGGATCGTCGAAGGTCTCCTGCGCCGCCGCCACGAAGTCTCTGTCGCCGTGCCCGCGCGGCGGGACCGCGCACCCGGAACACACCCGGCCACCGAACTCGTCACCCTGCCCGGCATGCGCATCCCGCGTTATCCGGAGTTGCGGCTCGGACTCCCCGCACGGGGCCGCCTCCTGCGCCGCTGGCGGAAGGACCGCCCGGACATTATCCACGTCGCCACTGAAGGTCCGCTCGGATGGAGCGCCACACGGGCCGCCCACGCCCTCGGCATACCGCTCGTCACCAGCTACCACACCAACTTTCACCGCTACGGTGCACACTACGGCTACGGCGCGCTGCAAAAGCACGTCCTCGGTTGGCTGCGGCACATCCACAGCCGATCCCGCTGCACCTTTGTTCCTTCAGAAGACCTGCGTGCGGAGCTGGAGCGCAGCGGATTCAGCCGCCTGCGCGTCCTCGGACGCGGCGTCGACACGGCCTGCTTCTCCCCGGACAAACGCGACCCGGCCCTGCGCCGCGAATGGGGCGTGGAAGGCGACACGCCCGTGGCTCTATACGTCGGTCGCGTCGCCGGCGAAAAGAATATCCCGCTCACCATCCGCGCATGGGAAGCCATGTGCGAAACAATCCCGGAAATGCCCCTTGTTATCGTCGGCGACGGACCTGAACGCCAGCGCCTCGAACGAACACGCCCGGACATCCGTTTCGCCGGCATGCGCCGCGGTGATGACCTCGCACGGCACTATGCCAGTGCTGATTTCTTCCCGTTTGCCAGCACCACCGAAACATTCGGCAACGTCGTCACCGAAGCCATGGCAAGCGGCCTGCCCGTCGTCGCTTTCGACTACGCCGCCCCCTCCCAGTTTATCCGCGACGGGATCAACGGCTTTCTCGCGCCCTTTGATGACAACGACGCTTACATCGCCGCCGTCCGGCGGGCCGCCCTCGCGCGCCCCGCATGGCCCGCGCTCCGCGCCGCTGCCCGCGGGGCCGTGCTTCCACAATCATGGGATTCGATTGTCGACCGCTACGAATCCTCCCTCAACGAAATCCTCAGCCCCGCTAAAGTGTCATGAAACCACTACGTAAAAAAGCCGTCCTGCACTACAAAACGCTCATCCTCTCCGACATTCACCTCGGCACGGAGGATTGCCAGATAGACAAGGTCAACGACCTCCTCAAGCACATCCACTGCGATAAGCTAATTCTCAACGGAGACATCATCGACGGATGGGCGCTCGGCCGCCGGGGCGGTTGGACCCGCAAGCACACACGTTTCATACGGCTCGTCCTCAAACGCATCGAAAAAAAGCGCACAGAAGTCATCTACCTGCGCGGCAACCACGACGACGTCCTTGACCGCTTCCTCCCTCTTCATTTCGACAAACTCCGCATCGTCGACAAATACATCCACAAAACGCCGCGCGGACGTTACCTCGTCGTCCACGGCGACGTCTTCGACGCCGTCACCCAAAACAGCCGACTGGTCGCCATGGCCGGCGACATCGGTTACAAAACCCTCCTGAAATTCAACCGTCTCTACAACCGCTACCGCCGCTGGCGGGGCAAAGAGCCCTTCTCCCTCAGCAAGCACATCAAAGCCAAAACCAAGTCGGTCGTGAACTACATCAGCCGATTCGAGCAAAACGTCGAGCAGTTCACTCGGCGCGAAGGCTGCACCGGTTTCATCTGCGGGCACATCCACACTCCCGACGACAAATTTATCGGCACCGTCCACTACATGAACTCCGGCGACTGGGTGGAGTCCGCCACGGCCATCGTCGAACACGAGAACGGCCGCCTCGAACTCATCAACTACGACACCTTCTCCGCCCGCCTTGCCGAAGAGGAAGCGCGCTGCATCGCTCTGGAGGCTGAATCCCTTTTCGCCCGCGTCGAGACACCCGTCGCCTTGTGAAGGCAGCCGCAATGTGAATACGAATACGGCTGCGGCCCCGGCGGCAAACCGCCGGTCCACGCCGACGGCCTATCGGTGTCCGCGCACACAGTGTAGACGGCGGACGAACCGACGGCGAAGGAGGAAGGACCTGCCGGATTCGTCAACCGGCAGTGAAATCCATCTGGCAAACGTCCCACTGCCCCATTTCCCCGACCGCCTACCTGCTCCTTTCCACGACCTCTGCGTGGATTCGGGGCAGGTGCCGCTTGAGGTTGGCGGGCACGACCGCCTCAGGGTATGGTGTGCGGTAGTCCGCGCCGAAGAGCCGGCGGTGGACGCGGCTGTTGCGGTAGATCTCATCGTCAATGCGCCCGGTCCGCCGGAAATAGAGTGTCACAACCGAAGATGTGATGACGACCGAGGTCGCATAGAGGATCGGGAGCCAGAGCATCTGGCTGCGCAGCGGCTCCTCGAAACTGAGAAGGATGACGGCGAAAGCGATGGGGGTGTTCTGGATGCCGGTTTCGAGGCTGATGGCGCGCTGCTGACGGGGCTCCACCCGCCACAGCGCCGCGAATCCGTAGCCGAAGAGGAATCCGGCGAGGCTGACGCCGAGAGCGGCGATGTAGACCGAGCCCGGCGTTTGCAAGAAGAGACCGCCGTGCCGGATGGTGACGGAAGCGATGAGAAAGAGAATGACGACAATGCCCATGAAGGCGGCAGTGTCCTCAGCCGTCTTTGCCCAGTCCGGCGAGAACCGGCGCAAGACCATACCCGCAGCTACCGGAACGAGTACAAGCAGGAGCGAAACGATGATATTCACGTGCGGAATGACGAAGCCTTCCGCCCCTTCCGCGAGCATCTCTGCGTCAATCCGTGCGGCAAACCCCGAGGCATACAGATTCAGCAAAGCAGGCACGAAAACCAGCGCAAGGAGCGTCGACGCCGCAGTCATGGATATACTGAGCGCGACCGATCCGCGCGCAAAATAGGCAAACATATTCGACGTCGTTCCGCCCGGAAGGCAGCCCACCAAGACAAGGGCAATGGCCTGCGGAGGCGGCAGCCGCAGCAAGAGGGCAAGGCCCAGCGCGATGACCGGCATCAGCCCAAACTGCGAAAGGAAGCCGATGGCCATTCCCTTCGGCCGGTGCAGCGCCTCACGGAAGTCACGCGGGGTGAGGCTCGCCCCCATACCGAACATGATGATAAGAATCATAACGGCAAGGAGCGCCTGCTCGCCGGCGTTGAGCAGTTCGCGGTCGATCTCCATCATGGTTTACGCTCCTTCCGCTGAGTGTCCTGTGCGTACATCGACTCAATCAGGTCGCTGTATTTCTCCGTCACGACGTGGCGCCTGAGCTTCTGTAGGTTGGTCAGCTCAGCGCCGACCCGAAACGGCTCCACTACAATACGGAAATCGCGCACCAACTCATGCGCCTTGAATCCGCCCGCAACAGAAACGCGCGCGCGGATCTCCGCACCAATCCGCTCCGGCAATTCACCGTCGGCGGACTCCGCTGCCTCCGCCGCCGGCACGATGAGCACAGCCGGAAACTTCCGGTCCTGACCGACCACCATAGCGTGCTCAATGAGCGGGCTTTGGTTGAGGCGCGCCTCAATTGGAACGGGCTCCAGATTTTCACCGCTTGAGAGCACGATGGTATCCTTCAAACGGCCGACGATCCGCAGGCAGTCGTTGAAGGTCATCATGCCGAGATCACCAGTGCGGAACCAACCGTCCCGCAGGGCGGCCTTCGTCGCCTCCGGGTTCCTGTAGTAGCCCTTCATTACCTGTGGACCGCGCACTTCAACCTCACCTCGACGTCCACGGCCGCCGTGCGGGCAGGCGGGATCGGGGCAAAGAACTTCGCCCGTCTCCGGATCGGCGATCCGGACTTCGGTCCGGGGGATGAGCGGGCCGACCGTTCCGATGACGAGCTTGGCCGGAGTGCGCACAGCAACAACGGGCGAGGTTTCCGTGAGGCCGTAACCCTCCAGAACAGGAATGCCGAGGTAGTTGAAAAACTGATCGACCTCGCGCGGCAGAGCGCCGCCGCCGGAAACCGAGCCTTTAAAAGCTCCGCCAACGACAAGCCGCAGTTTCTCGAGCACGGCGGCATTGAAGAAACCGTACCACGGCAAGAGGAGAAACCACCGAAGGACGTGGAAGGCGACGGCTCCGGCCCGCCACAGCGCACCCCGGCGGCGCAGAGAAAGCTGTCGGTGCGTGAGAAAGAAGACTGACTCCTTGTAGTAATGGGCGAGGAAATACGCCGTGTGGAACAGAACCTGCCGCACGGGATGGGTTTCTCTAACGCGCTTGAGAATCCGCTGGTGCAGATTCTCCCAGAGGCGCGGCGCCGAGCCCATAAAAGTCGGTTCGACGTCGGTCAGATCATCCGCGAGGTGCCGGGGGCTCGTGTAATAGGTGCAGCAACCGCGGCTGACGGCAATCATCTCAAAGACGCGCTCGAAGACGTGCCAAACCGGCAGAATCGAAAGAACACGGTCTGTACAGCGGATCTCCATGCCGATGTTCTCCATCTGCGACATGATGTTGGCGTGGGTGAGCATGACGCCCTTCGGCTCACCTGTCGTTCCCGATGTGTAGATGAGCGTAAACAGATCATCCGGGCGGATGCCTGCCATGCGCTCCTCCACCCGCCGGTCGCCCGCCGCACGCAGTTCATGTCCGCGCGCCACAAGATCGCCAAGCCGCCGGGTGCCGTCCGGCGCGCTGCCCTCCGCCTCCAACAGAATAATCTCGTCCAGGTCCGGAAGCTTTCCGCGAAGCTTCGAGACACGCTGCGCCAGACAGGCGGTTTCGACAAAAGTGACACGCACGCCCGCGTGGCGGAGGATGTATTCGATCTCCGCGTCGGTAACATCGCGTCCGCGCGGAACGTCGGCCGCACCGCAGAGCTGCACACCGTAATCCGCGAGAATCCATTCGAGCCGGTTGTCGCCAAGTAGACCAACGTGTTCCCGCGCCCCGACACCGAGTTCAATGAGCGCGGTGGCGAGCGCCCGCCCGTTTTCAAAGAGTTCGCGGAAGCCGACCGGTGTCCACTGCCCCCGGGCGCGCCGGGTAGCAAAGGCGGGCAGGCCGCCGTAGAGTTCGGCGGCCCGCGCATACATCTCCGCCAAGTGGCTTCCCGTCGCGCGAAGGGCATCCATTCCGGCCATGGAAATCGGCCATCCGCCGCCGCGAAGCAAGTGAAGAATTGCCGGGGAACCTTTGCGGCGACGGTGCGTCCGGTGGACGTTATCCGCCGGGGACCGGCATCGTTCCGCGGCGCTGCGGATTCTTTTGACCGCGGAAGCCCCGCCACCCAGCCTCCCTGCCCATGAAGTCGCAACCAACGCTTCCGCTCCCGCACAACCAAGTGATGCCGCAGCTCGGCTTCGGCACGTTCAAGCTGACCGGCGAAGAGGGAACCGAGGCAATCCGCACAGCCCTCGAATGCGGCTACCGGCATCTCGACACGGCGGCGATGTATGCAAACCACCGCGAAGCAGGCGAAGGCCTGCGGCGCAGCGGCGTGGCCCGGAACGAAGTCTTCATCACCTCCAAGGTCTGGCACGACAAGCTGCACTACGACGGCGTTGTCGACACCTGCCTGAATGCGCTGGAAGAGATCGGAACCAAGTGGCTCGACCTCTACCTCGTGCATTGGCCGAACGAGGAAATTCCCATGGAAGAAACTTTCCGCGCCATGGCCGATCTCATCAGCGACGGGAGGATCCGGAACTTCGGGGTTTCGAACTTCACCGTGCGGCGTCTTCGCGAGGCCCTCGCCGAAACGGACGCGCCCGTCGCCGTCAACCAAGTGGAATACCACGTCCACCTCAACCAAGAGAAACTCCTGCGCTTTTGCCGCGAAAACGGGATTCGGGTCGTCGCCTATTGCCCGCTCGGAAGCGGCCGTCTCGTCAACGACCCCGAACTCGAAGCCATCGGCAAAGCACATGGAAAGACCGCCGCACAGACGGCGCTTCGCTGGCTCTTGCAAAAGGGAATCTCTCCCATTCCCAAGGCCACCGCACGCGCGCGCATCCAAAGCAACTTTGCCGTTCTCGACTGGAGCCTGAGCGACGACGAAATGCGGCGCATCGACGCGCTGCACCGCAATGAGCGCATTTGCGACTGGGACCGCGGCGGCTTCGACGCAGACGACCCGGCGGAATAACCCGGCGGAACCGGCGACCCGGCGGAACCGGCAAGCACCCCGGCGCCCCGGACACCCGGCCGGTGAATCCTCCCGCGAAAACATTCGTTCGCCGCCCCCCGCCCTCTGCGAATCCCCGGCCCTCCGCTCCCGCAGACCCCCGGATCGCGGACACCCTCCGGAGCCGCGGCCACAAGCCGAACTATGCATGCGTGCCTGAATCCTTGAATGGTATATAAGAACAAAATAAAATAACGCATAAAAACGTCCATACATGAATACTCCAAGATATTGAATATAATTTTCTTTATCTCTGAACTTTTTAATAAGCAGAGATATTTATATGGACAGGGAAACTCCGGCTCAATGCCCGTCTGCGGGGACCGTGGATTCGAATGCCCGGAATGCTGCCGTAAAACGCTTTTCAATCTTTCGAAGAGGAAGGATTCGGACTCGCGGGGGACGGCGATGCCGATAATGCTCACTGAATTATGAAAAGGTGCCGGTTTGTGTCTTTCCGGGTGCTGATGCTTGCCCCGGTGTTTTTGATTCCCGCGGGCGGTTGCCAGTCCGCGCCGCCGCCCGCCGCGGGCGGGTCCGCCGAGACGGACCCGGAGCGCGCCGCCGCCGTGGAGCCACACGCGCAGCCCGCCGCGTCCACGCAGACGACTTTCCGGCAACCGTGGGTGGAGGGCGTCGTGCCTCTGGGGCAGCTCACCCAGAGGCCCCGGCAGATCGAGTTCCGCGTGCCGCGCTTCACAACCGAGGAAATCGAGACCGCGGCGGGCGAAGACATTGTTGTGCGCTTCATCATCGAGCCCAACGGCGGCGTGCGCTACGCCGAGGTGACCGAGACACCTGTGCCCAACCGCACGGAGGACATGGAACGGCTCATGCGCACATGGCGTTTCATCCCCGGCGACATCCGCGGCGAGGTGCCGCGCACACTTGCGTTTATGCGCATCCCCGTGCGCTGAGCGCCGGGTAGAGGCACGGCGGCTTGACGCCCGCGCAACCCGGCGTCCCACTCCAATTCCATGGGTAAACCGCGCGCGCTTCTGACCAACGACGACGGCGTCGACTCGCTCTTTCTCCGTGCCATCGCAGAGGCGCTGGCGGAGGCTTTCGAGCTGTGGATTGCCGCGCCCGCGGTGGAACAGAGCTGGATCGGGCGCGCCATGAGCCGCCGCACCAGTGTGTCCGTGCAAGAGGTCGGGGGACTGCCGGGACCCGCATGGGCCGTCGGCGGCACGCCTACGGACTGTGTGAACCTCGCCCTTGCGCACCTCCTCCCCGAGCCGCCCGACGTCGTCATCTCCGGCATCAACATCGGCCACAACACCTCGCTGCCGCTTCTTTACAGCTCCGGCACGGTCGCCGGGGCGCTCGAGGGGGCCAACTGGGGTTTGCCCGCCCTCGCCGTATCGCAGCAGATTGCGGCAGAAGCTTTCGAGCGGGTGACCTCCGGTCGCGGGGCGCTGCCGCCGGAGCACGAGCCGAGCCTGCGCGAAGCCGCCGCGCAGAGCGCCCGCTACGCCCTCACGCTGTGCGGCACCGGGAATCCCGATCTGCACGTGCACAACCTCAACTTTCCCATGCCGCTGCGCGCGGACACGCCGTGGGTACGGACCGTCCCGGCGCGCGTCCGCCTCCCCGGGCTCTATGAGCCGGACGACAACAGCGGCTACCGTTTCCGGTTTGCCCACGGGGAGGAGCGCGCGGGCGGACAAGTCACCGACCGGCGCGCCCTCGAAGCCGGCAAGACAAGTCTCAGCATCTTGAACTTCTCCGCCCCCGGAGCGTCCAAAGCACAGTAGCCGTCCCGCGCGCGGATCCGCTCTCCGGCGGAAGCACGCACGGCGCGGCGGATTCCCACGAAACCGGGCGGGGCGCGAAGACCGTTGACCACAGCCCTTCGCCGCGCCTAGCTTTCACTTATCCAACGACAAATCATGCAGGGTCCCTTTCCCGACAGTTTCAAGCGCTCCACCCGGGCTACCTACTCGTTCCTCGGTATCGCCCTTCTCGGCCTGGCCGTTTTTGGCGCGCCTGCCGAGGCCCGCTCCGCCGCATCCGGTTTTCTCGGCTTCTGGGAGATTCCCGAGCCGGCCGGCGACACCGCCGTCGTCATCATAAAGCGCGGCGGAGAGATCTCCGCTTTTTGGACCGGTTCGGGTGCTTCCGGGATCGTCCAGGGCCGCTGGACAATGGAGGATCCGCACCTTGTCGCGCGCTGGGACTCCGGCCAGACCGAACGCTACCGGCTGCTCGGGGACAACACCATCCAGCGGCAGACCTTCGCCCCCGGCACAGACGTTGACGGGACACCCACCGCCGAGGCCCGCGGCGAACGCGTCGACCCGCGCCTTCCCGGCAGCCTGACCGTAGAGACGGAACGTCCGCGCACCCGCGAAACAAGGCTCCCCGAAAGCGAAGTGAGCGCACTGCCGCTGCGCAATTTCTACACCGGATACTGGCAGGTTGAGCAAAGCACCGGCTTCCTCGGCGTAGGCGGCGCGCAGTCTCCCCACTTCATCCTCAATCTGCTCCGAGGCGGGACGGCCCGCGTAGCCCTGCGCAATTGGGACGGTTCCAGCGACCAGAGCGGCACATGGTCGGTCGAGGACGAGCGTGTCGTCGTCAAATGGCCGGACGGGCGCCGCGACATCCTGCAGAGCCGGCGCGACAGTCACGAACTCCTTGTCTTTGACCGCGAACGGCGCTTTCCCGACCGGCCCGCATCGCGGCGTACTGCCGTCAAAATTTCCGCCGCCGAGGGCATGCGTTACTTTGACGCAGGCGAATTCCGCATGCTCACGCTCGAAAACATTCGCGGGCGCTGGGTGCCCATCGAACCCGAAGCGGACACCGACCGCTTCATCGAGATCGCCCAGTGGGGCCGAGCCACCCGTCCGCCCCGCACAAACGGCGGCACCGAGGCCTCCAGCGGCCAGTGGCGCTTCATGCGCGACCGGGTCGTCATCCAGTGGGACGACGGATCGAAGGATGTTCTGCGCATCGGGCAGCGCTCCTTCCTCCTCGATAATTTCGCCCCCGGAGATTCGCTCACGGGCACGCCGCAGCGCTCCACGCCGGTGCGGCGCCTCGCACCCGAGACGCTCACCTACTCCCCGGAAACGCGCTGAGGCGATTCAGTCGGCCCCGCCCCCGACAATGCGCCCCTCCCGCAGATTCCAGCGGAAAAAGGGACCACTTCGGCCTTTCTTGAGCGCCTTCACGAGGCCCTTGGCTTCGCGTGTGCGGACCCTGCGTTCATGGACGCCCGTCGCTTCGCACGAAAGGACACTAAGACCCGCCGGTGCCTCGCGCGCGCGGCCCAGCAACCGTGCGAATGTTTCACCGCTCGCGGAGGCGGAGGCGGACACGGTCTTGTCCCGGCTCATCGCAAGGTAGGCATAGGGCAGTGACCGCAGATCGATGCCAAGCGCCTTGGAAAACGCGGACCATACCGGATCCGTAAAGGCCTCCACCGGCGGACGCGCAAACGAATGGCACCAGTGCCGCTCCATGCCCTCCGCGGTCAGGCCGCACAAACCCTCATGCGGGCACGGCCCCGTGATACGGAAAGCATCCAGCAGCCGGGCACGCAAGGCGATGAGCCGCCGACTCTCCGCATAAGTGCCCGGCTCGACCCAGATGAACGCCCCCGACCGCCGCAGAAGCCCGTCGACAACGCCGTCCACCGCGCGGTCATCCAGCTCACTGAGGACGTGGCTCAGCAGAACAGTCGTGTCCGCCTCCACATCACCGACGGTCACCGCACGCACGCGGCGTATATCTTCCGCGCCGACGCCCGCCTCCTCCGCGAGACGTTTCGCCGCGAAGCCCATGGCGGCGTCCGATCGGTCGTGAAGGACCACCGGGCCGCCCGCCTCCGGGAAAGCCCGCAGAAAACAACGCGCCGCGATGCCTGTCCCGCAGCCCCAGTCAAGAAGCGGCCCCGCGCCGGGCCGGAACCCGCGGCGTTTCAGCTCACCGAGGACCGCTTCCCATTTCCAACCGATGCGCGCGGCGAAAAACCCGTCGTAGAGTTCGAGTGTCCGGCGGTCGCTCCAGTAGTCGGCGGAGCCCGCCGTGCCGCCCAGAAACCTTTTCCGCAATTCCGCGAGCAGTTCCCAGTCCGCGGCATCGAATGCCTCCCCCTCAATCATCGAAGAGCGTGGGAAGCGGCGAACGCTGGCGCTTCATGTTTTCGCTCAGGTGCTCAAGCGACGTGCGCAGGACTTCACCCATCCGGGTGCAGGCGAGAAACGCTTTGTTCTTGTAGTGCTCGGCGAGGCTTCCGCGCAGCTGCCGCACCTTCGCGTCGGTGGAAATCCGGTCACCGCACATGCACTGCATGATCCGCTCCACCCGCTCGGCCGCCATGAGCACGCGCCGGTAGACAACGCTTTGCTCCTCCTTTTGGTACTGATTGGCCGTCGGGATGTTGAGTTGGCGCATACAAAACTCCGCCAGCGGACGGTTCTCGCGGAAAAACTGCGGGAGGTAGAAATTCTTGTGCCCGCTGTAGCACTGCTGGTCAAAATCCATTGCGCGGATGCGCACCTGCGTCTCCTCAAAGTCAGGGGTCACATCGACAACGAAATTATACGAGCGCATGTCCCCGAGGAGGCGGATGAAGCAGCGCTCGTTGAACTTCACCAATTCTTTCGCGAGGCGGACTTTTTTGATGTGCCGGTCGTGCATCCACCGCTCGACGAAGACATCGCCTGGAATCCCCACGATATGCTCCTCCACAAGAATGTCGTCCGCCACCATGTAGTGCATGCGGTTGGGCGAGAGAAGGTGCTCCAGCTCAAGGCCGTAGATGCGCGAGGCGTCGGCCTTCTTGATATAGTAGTAGTCCTGGTTGTCGTTGTAGGCGTTGACGATACGGATGCGGAACGGGTTGCTGTTGCCGAAGGTGCAATAGTCGATGCGGTCGACATACAGGTGGTCGACAAAGGAATAATCACCCTCCGTCTTGAGCATCGCGTAAATCCCCGTGAGGTGCTTGTTCAGCCGCTTCATCAGCTCCGGACGGTAGATCAGCGAACGCCAGAGACTGTCCTCCCCTTTCTCATCGTAGAGCGGCATCGCCTCCTCCCACTCCGTCAGCCGCGAGTAGGACACCGGCAGCTTGAACATCCGGTTGTAGCGCGCCAGATAGGCCCGCAACGCATCGCCCACCGGATACATCGGCTTCTTGCGGGTCGCGAACTGGTCGGGAAGTGTCGGCATTGGGCGCGGCGGTCAAAGAACCATGGCCGCCATCCAACCCGCTCGACGGCGGATTGCCAAGTGCACAATGCCTGCCGCACGACGATTGCGCAAGCGCCCGTCCGGGACGGGTCCCGGACGACCACCGCACGCCTGCACCCTATTTGCGAAGTTACACACGCCACCCCGAAGAAGAAGCGGCGTTCACCCTCTTGCGATTCCGGACTTTTCGGCCCCGGAGTGTCCCCCGCACCCTTACGCGCGTCCGAGGTAGCTGCCGTCGTCCGTGCTGATGCGAAGGGTCTCGCCCTCCTTGATGAAGAGCGGCACCATGACAGTGAGTCCTGTTTCGACCGTAACCGGCTTTTGCACGTTGCCGCTGGTATCGCCGCGTACCGCGTCAGGCGCATCGATCACTTTCATCTCGATAGCAGAAGGCAGGTTCACGGTGAAGGGGTTGCCGTCGATATACATCAACTCGTAGTGCTGGTTGGGCACGAGGTAGCTCACGGCCTCGCCGATGAAATCCTTCTCCAACTCAATCAACTCGAACGTTTCATCGTCCATAAAAGCATAGACGCCCTGGTTCTCATAGCTGAACTCCACTTTGCGCTGCTCCGTGGGCAGCACGTCGAAGCTCTCGCTCACCGGGCAGCGCACGTGCACGGCCTTGCCGTTGACGAGGTTGCGCAGCTGCATCTGGCAGAAGGACGTCAGGTTCGGCGGCGTGCGGATCGTGCAATCCAGCACGATACACGGGTCGTTGTTGTACCGGATGACGTTCTTCTTCTTAATCGTGTTGACTTTAGCCATTGCCATAAGACGACGCACGCTGGACAGACGTCCGTCCGCTGGCAAGCCCGCGTTTACGGCATCTGAGGCAAGATTAGCACTTGTAGACGAACTCCACCCGCGGAAACGAGCGGTCCCGGAAACACTTCCTGTTCACGTCAGTTCCCCCGCTTCATTTGACTACTCCCAGCCACTTCTCTCTCTGACCGCAAAGAATATAATATCTCTGAGATTTTTATTTGTGAATGAAATAGATATGCGTTTATTTGAAAAAGCTGTCTGATATCATCATTTGAACCTCGCGTTCCGCTCTTGCGGTAGAAACCGCAGATGAATCGGCGACTGGATTCACTCAGACGTTCCTGTAGATTGAACTACACCACCTTTGAGGCAGGGCAGCCAACCGTCCGCTCTGCATGAGTAAAAAAGCACGGTATCTCCGTAAGGAAACACCGTGACTCATCAAAGCAACTGAGAATCTTTGATGCTCCCCAGTGTGCTGTATATCGCTTGAAGGAGTCGGTTGTTCGTGGAAATCCGACCGCTTCTAGATTCGACGCCGCGGTAGAAGGGAGTGTGGATGCGCGGCAAAGGCGTTGAAGCATCACCTCAGTCCACGGTGGGCTTCGTCCCCGTGATCTATGGGCCGGACATTGTCTGCCAGTGGCTACACCAGCCATACAAGGGCAACGGCTCCACAGCTCAATGATTCAAACTCATTCCAAAGCTTCCGCCCGACCCGCCACCCGCGCACTCGCCGCCGCCAGCGGCAGCCCGGAAACCATCTCCACGCGCGC
>JAFIGH010000100.1 GCA_020831525.1 Opitutales bacterium | reverse complement strand
AGGCCGACTATCCCTTCCTTGAGGCGCATCCTCTGCACGGATTCGGAAAGGCCCGCTACAGCCTGGAGAATGTCCGCGAAGCCCTCAAGCACCCCGGCCAATGGCACCTGAGCAGTTCGACCGGCGTGCTGACCTACCTTCCGCGGGAAGAGGAGTCGCTTGGCGATACCCGCATCGAGGCGCCGCGGCTTGTGCAGATCCTCCGCGTGCGCGGCGATGTGAACCGCACCCGGTTCGTGCAGAACCTGAGGATATCGGGGCTGACGTTCAAAAAGACGGCGGTGGACTTTCTCGCCCACTACGGCACGCACAACAACGCGGCGAACTCCGGACCGGGTGTGATCTCGTTTGAGGGGGTCCGGTATTCCACGGTTGAGGAGTGCCGGTTCGAGAACATCGGGGAATACGGTGTCGATTTGCAGCCGGGGTCTTCCAACAACACGATTGTCGGCAACCACTTCACCGAGATGGGCTGCGGCGCCATCAAGTCGATCGGGGCGTGGCTGGGCTCGGATGCCCCCAAGGCGCGCTACAACTGGCTGAACACCTTCACCGACAACACGGTCATCGGCGGCGGACGCATCTACCACGGCTCGCCGGGCATCATTTCCAACAAAGCCGGAATCACGCTCGTGGCGCACAACAAGGTGACGGATTTCCTCTACAACGGAATCGTGGTCGGCGGGGGACCGCTGCCCCAGTTCGCCAACGTCGAATCGCGCATCGAAAACAACCTTGTCTACAATATCGGCCAGGGGGAGCTGAGTGACATGGGCGCCATCTACGTACACGGTTCGGCCTCCGGTGTCGTTATCCGCGGCAATGTCGCCTATGATGTCACCGCCAAAGTCTACGGCGGCAGCACTCTGTATTTGGACGATTCCGCCTCGCACATCACTGTCGAGAACAACATCTTCTACGGTGGCAACAGCTACGCCATCAGCATGAAGGGCCGGGAGCATATCATCCGGAACAATATACTCGCCTTCGGCGGCAAGGCCATCATTCGCCGTGGCGATCTGGAGGAAGGCCGGATGAACACCGCCGTGGTGATGAAGAACATCCTTCTCACCCGCGACGGAATTCCGGTCTTCAGCTCACGTCCCGAGACCCATATCATCGACGCTCCGGCCATTGTCAGTGACTCTAATTTGATCTGGGACGCGACGGGGCAACCGCTGCAGGTGAGCATTCCGCAGCATAAGCGCCAACCCGATATTATGTTTTCATTCGATGAGTGGCGTGACGGCCCCCGCAACGATCTCTGGTCTATTGTCGCCGATCCGCTCTTTGCGGATCCGGAAAACGGGGACTTCCGTTTGCACGCCGATTCACCGGCGGACGACGTCGGCTACCGGGTGATCGACTTTTCCGGTGTTGGACCGCGGGCGCGCTCCGAGCGGCTCGCCGCGCAGGGCATGCCGGCGGACATCCGGACGATCGAGACGCACGTGGAGTGATCTTCGATGAAAAGCGGTGAAACCGAAGATGTTGCGATTCATTGCAACGATACTCTGATGAAAAATAGGCTGCCTGTTGTAGAGCATTCCCTTGCCTGTACACAGAGAGGTATTGTCTGTGTCGTGCTGTTTCTTGCGGTCGCTCTGTTCCTCCGCGGGCAGAGCGCCCGCGCGGTGACGCCGCAGGACCTTGCCGACGCGCTCGGCGCGACCTCGTTCTACATCGCTCCGGACGGAGACGACGCCGCTTCGGGGCTGAGCGAAGAGGCGCCCAAGGCGACGCTCGAAGGCGTCTTCAGCGCGCTCCAGCAGCGCAAAGGCTACGACTGGTTCAATCCGTATCCGGGCAATCCCACGCGCCGCACGGGCCCCGTGCACCGCGTTACCGGGCCGGAGAGCTACGGCGTCGAATCAACCGGTCCGGTGATAATCTGGGTACGCGGGGGCGAGTACCGTCCGGAGCAGACGATTGATCTGCATTACGCGGATTCCCATCCGGTGACGATCATCGCCTACCCCGGGGAGGAACCGGTCTTCAACGGCTCGGAAGTCCTCGAAGGCTGGGAGGAAACCGTGGAGGACGGCACCCGCGTGTGGCGGCTGCACATTCCTGAAGTGGAGAGCGGCGATTGGTTCTTCCGCCAACTCTTCGTCAATGGAAGCAGAGCGCCGCGTCCCCGTTTGCCCGAGAGCGGGTACTATCTGGTGGAAGATTCTCTCGGCGGGCTGGCCAACCGCCCGGCCAACCAGTTCATCGCCGCCGAGGGCGACTTCCGCGAGTTCGAGGATCTTCAGGATGTGGAGATATCCGTCATGCATTACTGGCAGAATCCGCGGCTGGCGGTTGAATCCTTCGATCCAGAGACCCGGAAGGTGACGACCGTGAACAAGGCCGACTATCCCTTCCTTGAGGCGCATCCTCTGCACGGATTCGGAAAGGCCCGATACAGCCTGGAGAATGTCCGCGAAGCCCTCAAGCATCCCGGCCAATGGCACCTGAGCAGTTCCTCTGGCATGCTGAGCTACCTTCCGCGGGAAGGGGAGTCGCTTGGCGATACCCGCATCGAGGCGCCTCGGCTTGTGCAGATCCTCCGCGTGCGCGGCGATGTGGACCGCACCCGGTTCGTCCAGAACCTGAGGATTTCGGGACTGACCTTCAAAAAGACGGCGGTGGATTTTTTCGCCCACTACGGCACGCACAACAACGCGGCGAACTCCGGACCGGGTGTGATTTCGTTTGAGGGGGTCCGGTATTCCACCGTTGAGGAGTGCCGTTTCGAGAACATCGGGGAATACGGTGTGGATTTACAGCCGGGGTCTTCCAACAACACGATTGTCGGCAACCACTTCACCGAGATGGGCTGCGGCGCCATCAAGTCGATCGGGGCGTGGCTGGGCTCGGATGCCCCCAAGGCGCGCTACAACTGGCTGAACACCTTCACCGACAACACGGTCATCGGCGGCGGACGCATCTACCACGGCTCGCCGGGCATCATTTCCAACAAAGCCGGAATCACGCTCGTGGCGCACAACAAGGTGACGGATTTCCTCTACAACGGAATCGTGGTCGGCGGGGGACCGCTGCCCCAGTTCGCCAACGTCGAATCGCGCATCGAAAACAACCTTGTCTACAATATCGGCCAAGGGGAGCTGAGTGACATGGGTGCCATCTACGTGCACGGCTCGGCCTCCGGCGTCGTCATCCGCGGCAATGTCGCCTACGATGTCACCGCCAAAGTCTACGGAGGAAGCGTTCTGTATCTGGACGATTCCGCCTCGCACATCACCGTCGAGAACAACCTCTTCCACGGTGGCAACACCTATGTCATAGGCATGAAGGGCAGGGAACATATCATCCGGAACAATATTCTCGCCTTCGGCGGCAAGAGCGTGATCCGCCGTTTGGATCAGGAAAGGGGCCGAATGAACACCGCCGTGGTGATGAAGAACATCCTTCTCACCCGTGACGGACTTCCCGTCTTCAGCTCCCGTCCCGAAACGCATGTCATCGACGCCCCGGCCATTGTCAGCGACGCCAATCTGATCTGGGACGCGACGGGGCAACCGCTGCGGGTGAGCATTCCGCAGCATAGGCGCCAACCCGATATTATGTTTTCATTCGATGAGTGGCGTGACGGCCCCCGCAACGATCTCTGGTCTATTGTCGCCGATCCGCTCTTTGCGGATCCGGAAAACGGGGACTTCCGTTTGCACGCCGATTCACCGGCGGACGACGTCGGCTACCGGGTGATCGACTTTTCCGGTGTTGGACCGCGGGCGCGCTCCGAGCGGCTCGCCGCGCAGGGCATGCCGGCGGACATCCGGACGATCGAGACGCATGTGGAGTGATCGTCTTCGCCGCCGGGGCTTCTGGTGTGACGGACTACGGGGAGCAGACCGCGCATTAATCCCGCGGGGCGGTCTACCGCTGAAATAGAAAAGGCGGCGGACCTTTCGCGGCCCGCCGCCTCAACATTTGTGGCTTGCTTACGCTACACGGCCCCCTTCATGCGCGTAACCGCTTGCGACGCCGGAGCGCGATGATGGCAAGTCCCAGTAGCCCGAATACAAACGCGTAGGTTCGCGGCTCGGGAATGGCGGTGATGGAGTTGTACCAGATGCCGTCAAGTTCGACGGTGTCGGTGAGGAAATTCGACACGTCCAAACCTTCTTCAGGGCCGAGGGACTGATGGACGCCCGCGATATGGACAGAACTGTCCGCACCCTTGCGCATTTCATCGCGGAACCACTCAAAGCCTTGAGTGCCGAAGCTGCCGAGAAGACCGGTCTCCAGATACAAGGTCGCACCGGGTTCGAAGTCGAACACGGAGTCGTTGAAGGTTCCGAAGCTCGCTGCCCGGATTTCGGCATCCGCCGCGTAATTGAGGGTGGCGGAGGTCTCCCCGGAACCGATACGGAACATGCGGTCGGCGATGAGCAGACCGCCGTTCATGTTGAAGGTCCCGTGGTTGAAGTGCACGGAGGCGGGATTGCCGTTGCCGCGCATGTCCCAGAAGCCGGCGTTTACGTTGATCGTGACATCCCTTGCGGTGTTGACGAGGAGCCGGGCCTGCGATGCATTCGGCCCGTCGTCGGCGAGCGAGAACGTTCCCGAGCTGTTCCAGTTCAGAACGGCGCCCGTCTGCGGATGCCACGTGCTGATCTTCACGTTCGCCGTATCATTGATGTTCAGCGTCCCCGAAAAGTCGGACCGGCCGATACCATTCCGCTCAAGGGAGGAATTGCCGCTTACGGTGACAACGGCGCCCGTATTCAACGCGGCCGCTGTGCCGATGACAGCCGTGCGGTTCTCGACGAAGCCGGCCGTCGAAGCGTCGGGAAGACCGTTCGTCCAGCTGTCCGCTACGTGGAAAAAGCCACCTTCCTGGTTGAATGAGGTTGTTGTTTGAGCGGTGGCGGGAAGCAGCCCGACGGTCATCGCTCCGAGGAGGCCCAGTGCTGTTTTTGTGTATCTATAATTCATGTATCGGTTGTTTTTGGTGGGTTTAGTGTTTTGGGTGGGTTTAGTGTTGGAATACCGAGGTCGCTTATAGGTTTCCGCATCCGGAAACAGATCGCCCTCAATTCAGCGGTGCCCATTTTGCTGCACGTGCGGTAGCAGGCAACCTTCACCTATATGCCCAGCGGGACACGGACGGCGGCAATCGGGACTTCGCGCGTTTAACGGGCTGCATTGCCTAATCCGGACATTCGTTTGGCCATTCGGGTCCGCTGTAAATGGCTGCTTGAAAATTGGAGTGCGCGCGCGAGTCTTAAGTGGAAGAAGTGGAAGATTTCCTCCTTTTTGTCCCGACGTATTCACTCCGGCATACCGTTTATGAGCACCGATGATACCGAAGACCCTGCGATTCCCGACTGGAGGCATTTAGCGCGCGGCAGGCGGCTTCCCTTCGGCGGGCATTACCTTGATCAACCGTACGCGGTGACCGCCGCCGACGGCGCATGGGTGATTGTCGCCACCTGCGGGAGCGGACCCGAGGGAACGCCGGGCCAAAGTGTGGCCGTCGCGCGAAGCGGGGACTCCGGTGCCTCATGGTCGGATCCGGTCTTTCTTGAACCCGTGGACGGGCCGGAAGCGTCCTACGCCATACTCCTCAAGACTGCATTCGGGCGGTTGTATGCATTTTATAACTATAATCGGGATAACATCCGGGAAGTGGATGCCGATCCGGAGTTCTACGAAAACGGGAAGTGCCGCAGGGTGGATACACAGGGCTATTTCGTCTTCCGCTTCTCCGACGACCACGGGAGAACATGGTCGGAAGAGCGGTACGAAGTGCCGGTCCGTGCCTTCGACATCGACCTCGGGAATCCTTACAAAGGCAGGATTCGGTTCTTCTGGACGGTGGGAAGGGCGTTTTCTCACGAAGGTATCGGTTATCTTCCGCTGCACAAGGTGGGCGGCTTCGGCGACGGTTTTATCACGCGCAGCGAGGGCGTGCTCATCGCGGCGGTTAACATCCATACCGAACGCGACCCTGCCAAATTGCGGTTCAACACCCTGCCGGAGGGAACCATCGGCATCCGCGGCGTCCCCGGCGGCGGCCCGATTGCCGAAGAGCATTCCTTTTCCGTCCTTTCGGACGGATCGTTCTTTGTCGTTTTCCGGACCACCGACGGGCACAGCGCCTGCGCTTACAGCCGTGACCAGGGCCGGACGTGGTCGCCGTCCCGGTATATGTGTTATGCGGGCGGCCGGCGTTTCAAACACCCGCGCGCGGCCACTTTTGCGTTCAGGCATTCAAGCGGAAAATACCTTTGCTGGTTCCACAATCACGGCGGGCGCGGGTACACCGACCGCAGAATGGTATGGCTTTCGGTTGGCAGGGAAGCCGACGGGTCGGACGGCAAGGTCTTGCAGTGGTCGGAGCCTGAAGTTCTCTTTTACGATGACTGCCTGAACCAGAGCTTCAGCTATCCGGACATGTTGGAGTTCGATGGAAGGACGTTTTTCACGATCTCCCACAAGCGCTTTGGCACGCTGCACGAGGTGGATGCCTCGTTTCTCGCGAGTGTTCTTTCGGACAAGCCTGTCGACGGAGCGATCGCTGCAAATGACATTGTCTTCCGCGCCGACGGCAATGGAATCGAGCGGAAGGAAGCCTTCGAATGGCCCGGAGTCCCGGCGATAAACCATCGTTCAAGCTGGTGGGAAGATATTTTCACCCGAGACCTTCGGCGGGGCTTTTCCATCGAGTTTGCGTACCGTCTGGACGGTGCCCTTGAAAAGTCCGTATGCCTCATGGATAGCCGGGACGATGCCGGAAAAGGGATAGGCGTGCGCCTTCGCACGGACGGATCCCTGAGTATAACCCTCAATGACGGGCTTTCCGAAAGCCGCTGGTCTTCGCAACCTGGTTTGGCGGGGCGCGCGGGGTTGCAGCACGCGGTGATCACAGTGGACGGCGGCCCGAAGATTATCAGTTTTCTCGTCAACGGTGAGTTCGATGACGGCGGGACTTTCCGGCAGTATGGTTACGGCCTTTTCAACCAGCATTTTCGAAGTGCCGACAATTCTTCCGCGCGTGTGAAATTCGTCCGGTCCCACCCGCGGATTCGGTTGGAGTTGGTGCGTGTCTACTCACGGGCCCTCCTTTCCGCTGAGAGCCGACAGTGTTTCGACGCGATTCGCCAAGATTCGCAAACCCTTGCCTGAATGGCCCAGCCTTCTTTTGCGCTGCGGAAAATGTCCGCTTTGGCAATAAGCCTGTCCGTCCGGGCGTTTTCAATTGGATGGCCGGGATGCATCGGCGCTGTAGGTTTGAAGCTCGATCCAATTTGTAATCTCGTCATGGGGTGCCGCACGAGCGGTGAGTCGCTCCATTCGCACGCCAGGCTAATTTGTATCCGTCTATGAAGACAGAATGTACGCAGGCAACTGGAAAGAATACGTTCCTTTTGTTGAAATTTCTTTCCCCGCCTTTTTCCCGGCGGGAGCAAGCCATGCCGCTAGCAACCCGCCGTTTGCCCGAAGCCCACTTTAAAAGAGCATTGAGGGTGGCCGCGCTCTTTTTCTTTCCGGGTTTATTTCTGATCCGAATCGCATCACTTCAAGCGGGAGAAACGGTTTTTGAAAAAGCCGATCCGCTCTGGCGGTCCGAGTCGGTCCCACGCGCGTCCGATGTGGTTATTCGCAGTCTCCGGCCGCGGCTCGCCCCGGATGACAATCCCTCCCTGCAAGCAAGCCGGAACTTCCATGCGACACGCCACGAGTGGACGTATTTGAACTATGTTGTTGACGGCGGGGACGTCGATACGTCGCTGACGTTCATTGAGCAGGCCCGTGCCATGGGAATGCCCGTCGGGGCGGCGGGGTCCGGATCTTCGCACCACGTGGAACGGTTTACGGACCAAGAGCGGGAAGCCTATTGCGTGCTGACGATTGACAAGGAGTTGTACACGCCTCCCCACAAACGGATGTGGACCGTGCCGCCCGGACAGGGAAGCGTGTTCAGCGACGAGTATTTCCGTATCCACCTGAAGCACTACACCGAACAACTGGATATGGGGGCGACGATCCTGCAGCGCGACGAAGGGTGGATGGCTATCAGCCAAGGCTACGACTTCAACCCGAAAGCCGTGGCCGCCTTCCGCGAATACCTCGCCGAAAACTCCACTGCCGCGGAACGCGCGGAATGGGGCATCGGCGATCCGGTCAGCTTCGATATCGCGGAGTATTTCCGGAACCTCGACCCGCCGGTGGACGCCGGTCACCGCTGGTTCCGCGGCTGGATTCCGGATGACCCTGTCAAAGAGATTTACGATCAATTCATCGTCGACGGCGTCGTGGATTTCCACCAACGTTTGCGCGCCGCCCTCAACGACCATGCCGGACGGCCCGTGCCCTTCTCCTGCAACAACACCTCTTTGCAGCAATGGACGCCCGCGCACCTTCAGTTCGACTGGGCGATGTCCGAGCTGATGTTCCGCACCGCAAACCCGGAACACCTTTACGACCGCTACCGCGTCGGTCTCGGCCACGGCAAGGTGCAGGTCCTTTCCACCCCCAAACCGGTCGGTTACGTGGAAGACCACGAGGCCTTCCGCATTCTGAACCGGCAGGTGATTGCCCAGGCCTATAGTCTGGGCGGGCTCTGCAAGGCACCGTGGGACTTATATCTTCAGGCGCCCGACGGGAGAGCACGTTACTTCGGCGATCCCGGTGATTATGCGGATTTGTATGGATTTGTGCGCGGCATGGCACCCTATCTGGAGGGTTTTGAGGAGGCGGCCGCCTACGGTGCCGGGATAGAAGATGTCCATGGATGGCAGACGCATCCGGTCCGCATCGAAGGCAATGACGATATCTACGCCTTCCTCCGTGTCCGCCCGCGGGACGCGGGATCTCCGGTTGTTATCCATTGTGTCAACTGGAGCGAGGATTTGAAAAACCATGCATCGTGGGATCTCTATATCCGGAAAGATGCGATCGCATGGGAAAATAGCGACGATTCTGTTGTGCTTGTGAAAAAACCGGTCGGCTACAATGAAAAACTCCACCGCCTCGCCGACCGCCGGGCTGAAGCCTTGCGCTTGCCGGAGCAACTGCGGGGGCCGGAACAAGCGGAGGCCTACTCCATTTTGATTGATGCCATGCCGGTCGATCCGGATACCGCGGAAGGTGGGTGGTTACGGATTTCCGATCTGCGGGCGGATCCATGGACGGTGGTCGTGATTGAGCCGCTTTGACCGGCAATCAAGAGACATGAAGAACAAGCCGCGTCCGAAAATCGTCTTATGGATCACAACCGATCACATGAGATATGACTCCATCGGAGCGCATGGGGCGCCCCATATGTATACCCCGGCGATGGATGAGTTTTTCCGGAACGGAATTTCATTTGAAAATTGCTATGTCCAGAGTCCGGTTTGCATGCCGAGCCGGTCGAGTTTCATGACCGGACTCTATCCCCAGCAGACGGGAGTTCTCATCAACGGGCATTGCTTGCCTCAGGAGTTCAATCCCACCGCACCCCGGATTTTTTCCGGCGCCGGATATACCGCCGTTCAAATGGGCAAGCTGCATCTGCAACCGCATGAAGACAACGATTTGGACAGCCGGCCCCGCAACGATTACGGCTTCGATATATTTTGGGGTTCAGAAGAACCCGGTTGCTATAACGACGCCTATATGAAGTGGCTGCAGTTGGAATTCCCCGGATTACAGCAGCTCTTCCGCATCGAACGAAGCTCTTCGCCCCGCCGGGGGCGCGGTTCCTTGCCTCCGGATGAATTTGTCAACAAGGTTTTGGATGCTCCATGGCAGGCCAGCTACAGCGGGTGGCTGGGCAGCATTGCCTCGAACTATTTGTCAAACGGCTTCCGGCGCAATGCGCATCAGTTCATTCATTTAGGATTCTACGCACCGCATCACCCGATGAATCCGACACGGGAGATGATGGCCCCTTATAAAGGGCGGGATCTTCCCGACCCGCGCATTGAGCCCGGTGAGGCGGAGGACAAACCTTTCCCGCTTCAAGGACAGATGCGCACGTATTCGGATTGGGAACGGAAGCATTACCGCGATTACCGGAAACATTTTTACGGAATGGTTACCGGTGTTGACTTTGCCCTGGAGCAAATTGTCGGGCAACTGAAACGATCCAACCTGTATGACGACACCTTGATTGTTCTGACCTCGGATCATGGCGACATGTGCGGAGACCACGGTATGTTGGAAAAAGGGTATTCCTTTTACTACGACGAAACGGCCCGTGTGCCGCTGGTCATGCACTGGCCCAACGGCTTTGGCACGAAAGGCCGGAAGGAGGAAGGCATGGTCGAAATGATCGATATCCTCCCCACCATGGCGGATTTGTGCGGAATCAATGTGCCCGAGATGCTGCCCGGTGTTTCCTGCGCGGAGGATCTGCTTTCCGCGACTCCCGTTCGTGGGCGTGAGTCCACTTTGACCTATGCGGCGGAAGGCCGGGACAATGAGTCGGCCATGATTGTCACCCGTGATTGGAAATACATCCGTTGGTCGGGAAACCGGGGTGAGGTTCTCTTTCGCCGGGATGACGACCCCGCCGAAGTGAAAAATCATGCGCCCGGCGAAGAGGCGGTTTTGGCGGAACATAGAGAGATTCTGCTGGAACGGCTTTTGCAAGCGGGTCGTTCCTACCGTGCGCACAACCACGTGTTTTAAAGCTATCGTCAAGCCAGACGCGAAAGCTGTCCCAAAGTAGGTGCGTGACCTTTGGTCCGCACCCGCCGCTGTGCTGCGAAGCCCGGCGGTCGGACGGCAAGCCATCCGACTACAGCGTCCGTTCCACAGAGAGGACGCCCCATGGTTCAAGCGCGGGAACGGCCGCTTCGCCGTAACCGTCCTCCGTCCAGCGCACGGGGATCTCGCGGCTTTCGACGAGTTCACCGAAGGCACCCGAGCGGGCCGCCGCCTCGTGTTTGGCGGCGTCCCACGGCGCGGGGGTGCGGAGGGTGACGGCGGTAACGCCCCGGAAGCCGCGGCGGGGCAGGCGCAGCGTGAAGGGTTCGGGGGCGGAGCGTTTGATGTGGGCTTCGCCGTCGGTGGGGAATTTGGCCGAGTCGCCCGGCAGCGATAAGAGTTCGTATTCGCCGGAGGGTTCGGCGAGCGGTTGGCCCCAGTCGACCATGAAGACAAGGAGCGGGGCGTCCGGATCGTCCGCGTGTTCCTGCACAAAGCGGTAGACGTGTCCGGTGCCGCCGCGGGTGGACGGGGCGGGCAGGGAGTGCGGGTTGTCCACGCCCTCGCCGGCGACGGCGACCTCCCCGTATCCATTCCAATCGTGGGCGCGGACAAAGCCGTAGAGATCGGCGTAATCCCGCGGATGCCCGAAGTAACGTCCGGCGCCGTCGTCGGTCTGCTGGAAGATATCCCACGGCACGCGGCTGGCCATGCCGACGCTGTAGGCGGTGGCGATGACGCGCCGGGTGAGGGTGATTTTGGCATCGTCGTCGACTTCCACGCCGCGGGTCTTGGGGCTGCCGATGATCTGCATGCGGCCGACCTCGCGGGCGCGCCGCGCGCGGTCCCAAATGTGCACGGGATTGGCCGTTTCGAGAAGAAGTTCCGAGATCGCGAAGTCAAACGCCTGCTGGATGGTACTCCATAGCTGGATGGACGTGTTGTTGCAGGAAAAGGTGAGGGGTCTGTCGGCGTAATCGCGCACCTCGCGCATGAGCCGACGGTGGTAGTCGGCCGTTATGTCTTCCCAATATTGGAACCAGTAAGGCTTGATTGGACAGTCATAGTCTTCGAAGGCGTCGCCGGCGGGTGCGCCGAGCTTTCGCAAGTGTGTGCGGTAGTCAAAGGCGAGCGGTTCGGCGATACCGAGTGCATGGAGCCGAGCCAGAGGCACGTTTTCATAGAGCCAGCGGCGGAAACCCGCCAGCCCCGTCTCCGTGAAGCCCGCGCCGTTGCGTTGCGCGAGGAGCACCGGTCCGGAGGATTCGTCGCGCTGGATCGTGTCCACGCCGAGGTCGACGGCGGCCTTGTACTCGGCCAGTTGCAAAGCATAGTAACCCGGGTTGCTGGTGTCGCCCACCCAGTGGGGATTGTTCCATGCGCGCATGTGCGGCTGGATGACGGGATTGCCGTCGAGGTCGACCAGGGCGATATCGGGTTGGCGTTCGTCGCCGCGCAGGCCGTTGCTGGCGGCACCGCCCATGACGCGACCGGAGGCGCGCACGGCGTCGATCATCGGTACGTCCTGCGGGCGGACGTAGACCCATTCAAGCCGGGTGGCATGAAAGGCGTTGATGGCCTCGAACGCCGTCACCTCGGAACCCGGCGGAACGCCCCGGAAGCGCAGGGTGCGGATGGTCACCGAATTGCGGTGGGGCATCAGGTCGTCGACGGACTGAGCCTCGGCGGGCGGAGTCGTGCCCGCCGGAATGAGCGGGGTGGCAGCAAGGTCAACGTCTCCCCGGCAAGCGGCTGCAAGCAGGAGTAGCGATACGGAAGCCGCCGCGAAGTGACCTAGGGTAGGTTTCATGGGATCAATTTCCGCACTGGCTGAAAGTGGATCAATGATTCGTGAGTGACCTCAGCGGACAAATTGCCCTCCAATTGGGAAGTTTGCCGGTAGCCGAAGGAACTCAGAACCGCAGGGTGTTCGTGAGAAAGAGATAGCGCGGAGGGCGCGTCGAGAGACGGGCAAAAACGGGGGTTCCAGTCCCGTCGTCGACCGCCCCGAGTTCAGCGGGAGCACGCTCGCCAAAAAGGTTGTTCACCTGCACGCGCAGCGTCCAGTTGAGCGACTTGCCGATACGCCGGGAGTGGGAAATCCATGCGTTGGAGTTCCATTGGGACCGACTGTAGAAGGGCCGGGCTAAATCCGGTTGATCGGCGGTCCTGTCGGCAAAACCAATGATGGCGGAGCCGAGCCAGCGGAGATCATGGCCGAGGCTCCAACCATTGAGCGGGCTTTCCCGGGCAAACCGGTAGGACATGGAGAGCTGGCTCTGCCATTCACGGTTCCGGAGGAGACGCGATCCGATTTGGGCGCGTTCCAGTTCGAAATCCGTAACTATGGCTTCGGTGAGTTCGCCTACGTTCTCCCCGCGCGGGCTGTTTACAGGGACATCTGCGTGTGCCTCCCAGAGAGGAAGATGCTCCTTGAGGTAGCTGGCGAAACGAGGCATCACCTCGTGCACCCGCCGACGGTCCTGGGCAAGGTTCCATGCCAGTCGCCAAGAGCGGTTGGGCTGAAAGACAAGGTCAAATTCAAAACCGCGTCCGCGCGTGTCGAGAAGGTCCACCCACGCGATGCGGTCGGCTGCTCTTGGTGGTTCGATTTCTTCCCAGATGGCGTAGACCCAGTTTGCCTTTTGGCCGCGCAATGCGGCTGAGGGCTGGTTGAACCGGGTGAGTTCAAAGAGGGTGAAATTGGCGTGCAAGCGCCCGTCGGCGAGGGCGACGGCCAGTCCCGCCTCGTGGCCCTCCACTTCCTGCGGGCGCACCCGTTCACCGAAGATGTCGCGTTGGGAGCTTCTCGGCGGAAGAAAGCTCTTGGCCCGGTTGTAGTGAAGCATTGAGGACTCCGTGGGCGCGTAGGAAACGCCGAAGGTACGGCGCATTTTCTCAAAGGTGTGGGTGTCCTCGGCTTCGCTTTCCCGTGGATTGGGCCATATCCCCCGTTCGTCCCGTTCGAAGAGCCCTTCGTTGACGCGCGCACGGTCGCGCCCAATCCCGTAGGTGAGCCCAAGCTGATCGTTGAAGAGACGACTGCGGAGCGAAACCATCCATGTGAGGATCGATTCGTCATTGCGCTGGGGAGCATTGCCTACCGACATGAAGGCGGACTCTATGCCATCCTGCCTGATCGGAGCGAAGGCGGAGGAGAAGACCGGGTAGGCGTCGTCTTCAAATCCGATGTAGTGCCGCCGCCGGATGCGCTGGGCCGGATGGTTCAGATTTTGAGACGTTCCGAGGGGTGTGAGATTGACCTCGTTTTTCCATTGGGATAGCGAGCGCATATGCCACAGCGCAAAGAGCCATCCCACTTCAAGCGTTCCAAGGGTCGCATCGCGGAACTCGGGCTGCAATTGCAGAGTTCCACTGTTGCGCGCCTGGAGGCTTGTCCAACGGTGATCGTGCTTTAAGGACAAGGCCGTCGTCTCAATGTAGGGACGACCGACGAAGGGGTTGGGCGTGCCGTCGGGAAGAAAGCGGTTTACATCTACCTGCAGTGCATGGTCACCCCCGCGCAGGCCCTCAATGCGTTCCGTTTCCCCCGATTCCAAGCGAGCCCCGAGTTCGGTCGAGAGCCACCCGTCGAAGACGTATTCCCAAAATCCCGAGAGGGCAGCGTAGCGCTGGTCAAGCGTGTTCGCCCAACCGGTGAGGGATGCGTACGGCGAGAGGTCGAAGGGGAGATCGGAGGGATGGAAACTCATCCGGGTCTCCCGAGCGCCCTTGACGAGCGGAGGGCTGCCCCGGCCCATCCGCCGCCAGTTCATTACTGGTAGCTCGCTGTTTTCAATATGGATAAGGTAGTCGCCCCCCGCGACCCACTCGACTCCGGGAACATCGCCCAGTGCCTGGCCTGGTTCATCGGCAAGCGGACGCCCAGCTTCGACCCATGGGGTGTACCAGTCATAGAGGACTGCAGGGGCTGGAACCACCTGGTGGAGGGCTCCATACTCGGCGGCGAGGCGTATTGCATTATGCGTATTTGGGCCCCATTCCCAATGCGCTGAGACGCCTTGGCGCTCGTTGACCGAAGGTCTGCGGAATCCCGGGCCGTCTTGAAGCAGACTGAGAACGCGCAGGGCCATGCCGTTGCCCGGAATCGGTTGATTGAGGTCCGTTGTGAGGCGGAACGCGCCTAGGTGATCCATCCGCAGTGAAACGTTTCCGAAGCGGCGCGTCGAGATTGCACGCCGACTGAGTTGGTGCGGAAAACCGATTGGCGTTCCCGTATGATGCAGGACGGTTTGCGGCCCGTCCAGAAAGACAACCCGCTCCGCATTGTAGTTGTCGAGAGGAGCCTCGGTGCGGAAAAAGTCGCGTGTTGTGCTTCCGCGATGAAATTCGCGGGTGTACACATCGGGGCTGAAGCGGGTCCGCAGCCAACGTCTGTCTGCGACTGCACTCAGAAAGTCGGCATCTTCGACGACGAGTGAGCGAAGCGCAAGCAACGGTCGGTAAAGAGATGCGGATGGATTGAACTCCCCGTTCTCCGGCAGAGGCGGTTCCTCGTCGTTTGCGTTCATCCTGTCCGGATGGGGCTGGGCGGCAAGCGCGCCTGCGAATAGTGAAGCGAAGAGAGCGAGACCCCGTGCGCGGCGGAGGCGGTCCAGCCAACCATTCCGCCATTTCGTGTTCAACATTTCTACACCTCCTTCACCGGCGTGAGAGGGCGCTGGCCTTTGAGGACGCGGGCGACGTTCTCGGCACAGAGGAGGCGGGCCTGCCGGCGGCTCTCACGCGTGCCGCCGCCGATGTGCGGGGTGAGGACGACATTGGGCATGTCGACAAGCGCAGGGTGGGGGCGGGGCTCATTTTCGAAAACGTCCAGTCCGGCCCCGCCGAGGTGAGCGCTCTTGAGCGCCGCGACGAGGGCGTCTTCGCGGAGGACGCCGCCGCGGGCGAGGTTGAGAACGACGGCACCCTTGGGAAGGAGGGCGAGTTTGGTGCCGTCGATGAGCCCGCGCGTCGAGGGCAGGAGCGGGAGATGGAGGGAGAGGACATCGGCGGTGGCGAGCAGCTCGTCGAGCGGGAGGTGACGTGAATCGTCCGTGCAGGCCGGATCATGGACGCGCACCTGCATGCCGAAGGCCCCCGCGCGGCGGGCCACGCCGCGGCCGATTTTGCCGAAGCCGACAATGCCGATTGTCTTGCCGGCGAGAAGGGCGCCGTCCCAGCGGCCCGGCTGGAAGCCGTCTCTCGGCCAGGCGCCGGAGCGCACGTAGGCGTCGGCCTCGAGGATGCGGCGGGCGACGCAGAGCAGGAGCGCGAGGGCACAGTCGGCGGCGGATTCGACAAAAGCGTCGGGCACGTTGGTCGCCTCGACGCCCGCCGCGCCGAGCGCCTCCGTATCCAAGTGATCGATACCGATGGAAACATTGGCGACGATCTTGAGCCGGGAAGCCTTTTCGAGGAGTTCGCGGTCGACCTTCAACTCGGCTTGGTTGATGATAGCATCGAGGTCCGGAGCGAGCCGGAGGACCTCTCCCCGCGGCATGAGCGCGCCGCCGCCGGGTCCCTGAATGATCTCCGTCCAGCCGAGGAGGGGCGCGAGGTGGTCTTCGGGAACGCGGTTGGTAATGAGAACTTTGGGTTTCATCGGTTGGGTGCGGCGGTCTTGCGCAGGTCGGCGGCGAGATTGGCGCAGGCGTCGTGGAAAAGGCCGACGTCGGTCCCGTATCCAAAATACTGTATGCCTGCTTCGGCAAAGGCGGCGAGGTTGCCGGTGTCGTCGAGAAAGGTGCCGAGGATTTTGCCTTTGGGACGCAGGCGACGGGCGAGTCCGCTGATGGCTTCGAGCATTTTCGGGTGGCCGACTTCGCCGGGGATGCCGAGCGACTGGGAGAGATCCCACGGACCGATGAAGCAGATGTCGATGCCCTCCACAGCGGCGATTTCGTCGGCGGCTTCAAGGGCTTCTTTGCCTTCGATGTGGACGATGGTCAGGACGTCCTGCGCCGCCGCGAAGTAGTCTTGGGCCGGGGTGGCGCTGTAGCGTGCGGCGCGCACGTAGCGGCACACGCCGCGCTGTCCCTTGGGCGAGAAGTAGGCGGCGCGCGCGACGGCCCGCGCGTCGGCAACGGAAGACACGCCCGGCACCTGCACGCCGCCCGCGGCGGCGTCAAGGGCCGTCTGGATGAGTTCGGGGCGGTTGGCGGCGACACGCACGACGGGCAGGGCGCCGCCCGCTTGCGCGGCCCGCACGAGATTGTGGAGGTCGGCGGGGGAGGCGAGTCCGTGCTCGGTGTCGATAATGACAAAGTCGAGCCCCGCGAGGGCGGCAGTCTCGGCGAAAGCGGGGTCCGTCGTCTTGAGGAACGTGCCGAAGACGCATTCGCCGTCGGCGAATCGTTGGCGGAAATCCCGGGGAGTGTTATCCGGTTTGGGCATTTCCATACGGTCTCGGCGCGGGATGCCGGTGACGACCGCATAGCGTTGAGGATTCCGGACATTCTATGGAAGTTTTTGACGCCGCGCGTGTTCGCCGCTTGCCGCCTGCGGCGGAGAAACGATGCTGCGCCTATGGAAGCATACGATTCCCGCCTCAAGGATGTGCGGATCACCGCGCTGGAGACCTTTCACGTGCGCCCGCGCTGGCTTTTGCTGAAAATCTCGACCAATGCGGGCGTATGCGGATGGGGAGAGCCCGTCCTCGAAGGGCGCGCCCTCACGGTGGAGACCGCGGTGCGCGAATACGGTCGCATGCTCATCGGACGCAACCCCTGCGCCATCGAGGCCCTGTGGCAGGAAATGCACCGCGGCACCTTCTACCGCGGCGGCCCGGTCCTGACATCCGCCTTGTCGGGCATCGAGCAGGCGCTCTGGGACATTAAGGGAAAGCTGCTCGGCGCGCCCGTCTACGAACTGCTTGGCGGCGCCGTGCGCGACCGTGTGCGCATGTATGCATGGATGCCCGGCGCCGAGGTGGGCGACTACGTGGAAAACGCCGTGAAGGCGCGCGCCGGGTCGGGGTTCACCGCCTTCAAACTCGTCCCGTTGCCGGCCGTGCAGGCCATCGAATCGCCCAAACTCATCGACCGCGTCGTCAGGGATGTGGCCGCGGTGCGCGAATCGCTCGGATGGGACGTGGACCTCGCCCTCGATTTCCACGGGCGGGCGCGCCTCGCCGTGGCCCGCACCCTCGTGCGCGAACTGGCACCCCTCAAGCCGCTCTTTATCGAGGAGCCGGTCCTGCCCGAGAGCCTCGCCGCCCTGCGGCGGCTGCGCGACGCCACCGACATCCCCCTCGCCGCGGGAGAGCGCCTTTTCACCCGCTGGGCCTTCCGCGACCTCATCCGCGAGCACCTCGTCGACATCATCCAGCCCGACCTCTCCCACGTGGGCGGGATCTTCGAGGCGCGCAAGCTCGCCGCCATGGCCGAGACCGAGGAGATCTGCCTCGCCCCGCACTGTCCGCTCGGCCCCGTCGCCCTCGCCGCCTGCCTCCAGCTCGCCGCCTGCACACCCAACTTTTTCTGCCAGGAGCACATGACCCTCGGCGAAGGTCTCCTCCGCGAACCCTTCGTCGTAAACGACGGCTACATTACACCGCCCGACGGACCCGGCCTCGGCATCGAAGTCGACGAAGACGGCGTGGCCGCGCGCGCCTTCGACGGCCACTGGGGCACCCCCGCCTTCCGCCTCGCCGACGGCTCCTTCGCGGAGTGGTAACAATCACCCGGCGCAACTTTCAAACCCCCGGCCACCTAGCCGTAGCCGAATTCGTCAGAATTTGGACGGGTTGGCGCGACTCGCCGGTTCCCGCTTCCACCGTCGCTCTCCGAGCTATGGTGTGGACAGGTCGCTGGAGGCCACGGAGGACGAAGGGTAGGGCGGGGTTGGGGGATATGGACGATTGGATTTGGGGGATGGGAACATTCGCAGGTTCGGTAATGATTGCCGGACGGCTGCCCACCTGCAATCGCCCCTTTGTGCCTTGGTGCCTTGGTAAGAGACCTGAAATCCGAACCAGGACCGTCGGGTTGCCGTCGGGCCCGAATGGCGCTCATAAGAGCCGGTGGCTCGCGAAAGTGGAGCAGGCGTCCCGCCTGTTTTCTGCGCGGAAGCTCCTTGGCATCAGCGGCGAATCCAAGCGCCAACGCCGTCCGGCCCCTGCGGCGACGGCCAGCCAAGACTGTTGATCGGCTAAGAGGAAAGCTTCAAACGGGAACCCGACGAGAGATACAGTGATAGAGCTGCGGTTCCGATGGAGTTCGGTCCCGCGCGATGCGGGACGGTTCGTATGCATCGGTCGCCGGGGCTGTCGATCCTGTCAATTCCACGCGCCATTGCCCTCCGGGTGCGATCAACACTCTCATCGATCGCGGAAAATCAAGGATACGCGGATTGACGGCTTTTGCCCGCCGAATCTTGACTCCTCCGTTCCTGCTTTCGCACCATTCGTTTGATGAGAAATGTCATTTACTTTGTGGCTTGTTGGTCCGTTGCGATGTTTTTCTTCGCTGGAGCAGTGTTCTTCTTTTTTCCGCCTCCGGGAGAACGATGGGACTGGACCATGGATGTTGCCGGGGTCGTCATGCTCGCTTCAATTATCCTTATCGTCTTTAACATCTGGAGGCATATGGATAAAAAGGGTGAATGGAAGGTGCTGTGGACGGTAGTAGCGCTTTCCCTTCCTGTAATGCTGGTGGAAGGGGCACTGGAAGAAACCTGGAGGCAATTCGGCGAAACCCTCAGTTTTGGCTTGATCGGTTTCGACTACAAACGGTTCGCTGAGAAACCAACACATATTGAGGAAGGTTGAGGAAGGATGCCCCGGCGTCGTCACCCGAGCGGCTTCCAGAAGGCGGTCTTGCGCGCGTGGTGCCCGGGCGGAAGACTACAAACAAGGTAAATAAACGTTGACGGATCCGGAAATCTGGTCAAAGTAGGGCTATGAGGAAGGAGAAGAGAGAGCCGGAGGCCGGGACGGACGGCGTTGCGGAAGCGCCGAATCCGGTGGTTTCGCGTCGTGTGCCGGGGAAGGTGCGTCGGCTGCCGCGGGCGTGCGCGTCGGCGGGGTGCGACGGGTATTACCATGTGGTCAGCCGGATCAACGGTCGGGCGCGTTTGCTGACAGACACGCGGCGGGAGGCGTTCCGTGAGCTGCTGGGGCGCGTGGCGGGGTTCTGCGGGGTGGAGGTGCTGACGTACTGCTTCATGGAGAACCACTTTCATTTGCTGGTGCGTGTGCCGGGGGAGATTGGGGAGATCGACGACGCGGAGTTGCTGCGGCGGGCGGGGCTGCTGTACGGCGCGCCGGCGTCGCGGAGGCGTCAGCCGCTGACGCTGGCGGGGATCCGGGGCGCCTTGGAGCGGGGCACGGCGGAGGAGCGAGAGGCGATGCGCGCGCTGCTGCTGGGGCGGATGGGGTCGCTGCCGATGTTCGTGAAGATTCTGAAGCAGCGCTTCTCGCTGCGCTACAACCGGGAGCACGGTCGGCTGGGGACCTTGTGGGAGGGCCCGTTCCGCAGCGTGCTGGTGGAGCCGACGCGCCGCGCGCTGTCGGTGGTGGGGGCGTATATTGATTTGAACCCTGTTCGGGCGGGCTTGG
>JAFIGH010000099.1 GCA_020831525.1 Opitutales bacterium | reverse complement strand
CCGGCGCGGGGGGGCGCGGGAAAAACCGCGCCCATATCCTTTACGGCGACGCCGACGGCCGCACCGAAGGCGTGCGCACCTACGACAGCTCCAGCGGCCTCAACCTCCTCGACGACCGCGGCCTTCCGGCCCTGCCCCGCCTCGGTCGGGGAACATCCGTTCTCCTCTACGACGGCACACCGTTTATCGATCCTGGCGCACGCGTGGTCGCCCGTCTCGACGGCGGTGTTTGGACCAACGCCTTCAACCTCTCGGGCGGCGAAATGTTCGCCGACGGCGAACGCTTCCTCAGCCCCTCCGTCGGCCTGGGCGACTCTCAGACCGTCAACCTCGGTGCGCAGTTGCCCGGTATCGGAGGCGCCCTCGTCAACCAGATCTCAGAGTCGACCTCCTTCTTCGCGGCGAGCGCCGCGCAAGGGCTTTTCATCCCCGAGGCGGTTATCGATCCGCCGCCCGGTGCCTACGAAGACGGGGTCGTCGTCACTTTCGAGGTACCGGACATGCACGCCGTCTTTTACCGCGCGGAGGACAGTGGGAACTCATGGCAACTCACTCTCGACAACGGGCCGCACCTCTTCGCCGACACCGCGCTTCTGTATGTGGTGTGGGATCCCGCCGGCAACCGCTTCGGACCGGTGCGGCGCGCCATCTACACCATCGCCAAACCGCCCGCCGAACAGGACCTGAACGAAGACGGCATTCCCGACTTCGTCCGCTCCGCCTTCGGGCTCGATCCCGGCGGTCCCGACGACACCGACGCCGACGGTTTCAGCGACCTGCAGGAACTCCTCGCCGGCACCGATCCGCTCGATCCCGACGACTTTCCCGTCGACATCGACGGCAACACCGACCGCCTTGCCGCCACGTGGTTCGGCACGAACGCGCTCGACCTCGAGACCGCACCGCTCACCCGCTCGCCCGCCGCCGCCCCGGCATGGTTCCGCAGCTTCCCGAAGGCAGGCGAAACCGATCCCGACCCCACCCTCGTCGCCGCCTACGACCTCTACGGTTCGCTTCTCGGCTCCGCCCCGACAACGGCGCCCGCCCCCGGTGCCACCCTCGCCGTGCCCGCCGCGCGCATGGAGGGCCTCCGCCTCGACGAGACCGCGCTCTTCCTCGTCTTCGCCACCGAGGCAAATTTTCCCGTGCAATCCGGCATCGGCGACCAGTCCCAGGGCCGCGAACTCATCGCCGTGCGCCCCATGCCCCTCGATCCCGTGCCTCCTTTCGTCTACACCGACTTCGGCAACCTCGGCGGTCTCGCCAACCTCACCGCCGAAGCCGACGCATGGGTCGCCGCCGCACAGGCCTACTATTTCAACCTCCAGCGCCCCGTCCTCGCCGTCGAGGATTTCAACTACCGCGAAACCCTCGCCGCCCTCCTCCTCGAAGCTTTCATCGGGCGCGAACTCTACCGGCGCGGCACCGATCCCGACGCCACCCTCGACCCCGTCACCGACGGTTTCCCCAGTCCCTTCATCTCCCTCACGCCATTCCGCGGCATCGAGACCGCTGTGGCCGTTGCCGAGGCCTCCGGCGACCCCGCACAGACGGTCATCCCGACCCGCGCCCACATCCGCGCCCTCCGCCGCCAAGTTGTTCCGCACCTCCCCGCCTACGACCTGCCCGCTGTCTTCGAAACCCTCCACAACACCGTTCTCAACCCGCCCGACGCCGCCGCCGACGCCCTCCTCGAACTCGCCGAGGAGATTTATCGCCTCTCCGCCGCCCACGCGCCCGACGGTTCCCGACGCTCGCCCGTCACTGCCCTGCGCCGCCTCATCCGCCACGGCGACCTCGACACGACCGGCTACGCCGACGATCCCACACTGCCACCCGCCCTCGTCAACAACGCCGCCGCCGGTGTCGAGGGCCTCCTCGACCTGCCCGCCGCGCGCGAGTTTGTCGGTGTCTATCTCCTCGTCACACCCGACGCCATCGGCGATCCTCTCGCACCCCTGCCCGAACTGCTCGGCTTCGCACCCACCTTCGACCCCAACGACGCCTTCCCAGGCACCGGTCTCGCCACCCTCGTCGACTCCAGCCACAACCCCCTCCACCTCCCCCGCGCCTTCAACCTGCCCCCCGGCTCCATCATCGAAGCCAACGGCCTCCTCCTCTCCGGCACGCCCGGCGCGGCCTTCACTCTCGAGGTCATTCCGCCCGTCATAGTCGTTCACCTCGAACTCCCCGAACCCGTCGACAGCAACGACAACCTTATCCCCGACTCCCTCGAGGAACTCTTCCCCGGTGTCGTCCTCGATCCCTTCGCCGATCTCGACGGCGACGGCTTCTCCCTCCTCCAGGAACTCATCGAAGGCACCAACCCCTTCGACCCGGACGACTTTCCGGCGGGCGATCCCCTCGACCTCGGCCCGCCCGTCGTCGGCATCGTTCCCGCCAATCCCACCGTCATTTTCGACGTGGGCTTCCAATATCCCGCACAAGCCGCCCCCTACATCGGCTTCCGCCTCCACGCCGGCGACGACCTCGAATCCTTCACCGACACCGGTCTCGACGCCGTACACCTCGGCGACGGCCAGTTCGGCCTCTCCATCGACACCGGCGGCGACCTCCCCGCCTTCTTCACCTTCCGGATGTACCTGAAGTGATCCGCGCGCAGGACGCGGACGAGGGAGAAACGGACAGCGAAACTGCCTCTGCATGAGGAAATTATTCGTTTCGAAGAACAACACTCGAACAAACCCGCCTTGTGGAATGCGCGGGTCCATAAACCTTCGAACAGCAATGGGTCGCTGCCCAACGCCAATACGAGAGCGACTTTCACCTTACGCACATCCCGTTCAAATCGACAGAACATGCGCTCGACTCAATTCTCTCCGAGTTGCGTTGCCACGGTGTTTTCCCCATTCTCAAGGCGCGCGGCCCTTCAAATGGAGGATACGGGGGACTGGCTGAGTCGCACCCGTCTTCGGGTTGTGGTAAATGTCATGCTTCCCGCCATGTCGGAATCAGCACAGGAGAATCTTTAATACAACGGTGTCGATAGTCCGTGTTCTTAAGAATCAGAAGCCTGCCGGACACAGAAATCGGACTTTTCTCCGGCGTCCGTGGAAGTCGGCCGCGCCACCGTAAACTCCGGCAACTTCGCAAGTGTGCGGGGCGCACCTTTTCTATAGCTTGCCGCCGCCGGGGAAATCCGTTCCAACTGCGGTCTCCAATGCCCCGCGAACCGACCAGCACCCAAAGTCCGGCACATCGGATCATGCTCACCCACACCCTGCGGAAGACACCGATGTTCGCCGGTATCGCCGGCGAGCCTCTGGAACGCCTCGTCGAAGGGTGTCACCTGCAGAATGTCTCGAAAGGCGGATACCTTTTCCATGAAGACAAACGGGTGGTCTTCGAAGACTTCGACCGATTGCGAAGCTATCTCTTGCGCGCAGAAGGCATGGACTGACAGGGCTCAAGAATCCGGTTACACCCGCAGCGTCCACCCGCACCCGGTCAATGCCGGGCGGCGCGCAGGAGAAGGACGATGCCGAGCGCCTGGCAGACGAAATTCGGGATCCACACGAGGATGTCAGCCCGAGCGGAGGGACTGCGGTCGAGCCACCCGATGAGGACGATCGCCAAATAGTAACCGAGCGCCAAAGCCAGCGCCAAACTGACGTTCACATAGGTCTCCGACCGGCTCGCCTTGATGCCGAGAGGAACGCCGACAAGCGCGAGCGAAAAGATGCTGAAGGCCATGGCAATGTTCCGGCTGATGTAGAACTGGGTCTCCGCAAGTTCTTCGGCGATCACTCGTCCGGCGGCAGCGTCCGTTTCATGCTCGATCTCCAAGCGCAACCGTTCGCGCTGCTCCCGCAGGCGATCAAGCGACATCCACGAAGTCTTGAGCGGTTGGTGCGCGCGGCCGAGCAAGCGGTCGAGCGGCAATAGCACGCTCGTGCTTTGGAACATGACCGTGGGCGGAACCCCCGTGAGATTGTCCGGATCGCGTTCGTCGCGCAACTCGGTGAAGCCATTGCGCAGGGTAAGGATGAGAGCGTCGCGCTCAATCTCATAGCGGAAGGCACCGCTCTCCGCCCGCACCAACTTCACCGCGCGCCGCTCCGCATCGAGCTCCCATAGCCAGAACTCGCGCATGAGGTCACCGTCTTTTTCGCCCACATAGAGGACATAGCCCGGGAAATCATGAATGAATGCGCGCGGGATGATAAACCGCAGCGGGTCCGTGCGGACGAGGTCACTGAGTGAATCGCGGTAGGAGGCGCGCGCCGAGGGCGCGTACCATGCGTTGATCCATACCGCCAGCATCGTCGCCATGAGGGAGAAAAGCAGGATGGGCGCGGCCACCGACCAAAGCGAGACACCGCTCGCTTTGAGGGCGGTGAGTTCGCGGTTGGCGGAGAGCCGGCCAACGAGGATGAGGATGCCGATGAGCACGCCCAGCGGCATGGCGAAAGACACAGCGTAAGGCACAAGAAGCACCAAGAGCTGAAAAAAGAACGCAAAGGAAATCCGGCCGTCCGCCAGCATGCCCGCGATGTCCCGCATGGCGTTGCCGGTCAGGAGGACGAAGACAAACAAGAGCACGCCGCCGAGGCACGCGACCGATAACGACGCGAAAATGTGCCTCTGGATCAGGTTCATTCGCCGAGGGCGGTCCGTTGATCAGTTAAAGGAACGCCCGCAGCCGCAGGTCGTCTTCGCGTTCGGATTGCGGATTTCAAATCCTTTCCCGCTCAGCCCGTCGTCGAAATCGATCTCGGATCCGTTGAGGCGTTCGAGGCTTTTCGCATCGACGAAAAAGCGCACCCCGTGGCTCTCGCACACCTCGTCGCCCTCGCGCGGTTCATCAAAGGACATCCCGTATTCGAGGCCGGAGCAGCCCCCCGACTCGATGAATACGCGTAAACTCCGTTCGCCCGCTCCGTGCTCTTCGCCAAGTCGGCACACTGCCGCCGCAGCCCGTTCTGTCAGTGTTATCATGCGCGGAATATCGCCCGCCGCACACGCCCTGTCAACGCCCCGTAGCCACTGCGGTTCCTTTACACAGCATTTTTCGTGCACATTTCAGAGATACCGCTTGCGTGAACCCCCGTCCCGCGTATCTAAAAGGGACTGTGTTTGAAAAAGCGGAACTCCACAGCAGACTGACATACCGACTGACCGGATTCCTTGCGGAAGGCGGAATGGGTATCGTCTACGCGGCGGAGCAAATCGGCGCACAGGACTTCCGCAAACGCGTCGCTCTGAAAATTATCCGCGACGAATACGCCCGCCTGAAGGCGTTCCGCGCCAACTTTCTCGGCGAAGCCCGCCTCGTCGCCGACCTCATCCACAACAACATTGTCCAGATATACCACTTCGGCGAACACGATGGACGCTACTTCATGTCCATGGAACTGGTTGAGGGCTACACCCTCGGCGAATTCCTCCGCCAACACGAGGCGCTCCGCCTGCAGGTACCCGTGGACCTCGCGGTCTTCCTCGTGTCGCGTGTCTGCCGGGGACTGAGCTATGCCCACCATAAGAGCGGACCCGACGGAGGCCCGCTCAACATCGTCCACCGCGACATCAACCCGCGCAATACCCTCCTCGGCTTCGAAGGCGAGGTGAAGATCACCGACTTCGGCATCGCCAAAGCGCGCGACATCATGTACAATGAAGAAGGCAAGGTCATTGCGGGCAAAGACGACTACCTCTCCCCCGAGCAAGCGCGCATGGAAGTAACCGACGCCCGCTCCGATCTCTTCGCGGCAGGTATCATGCTTGCCGAACTGCTCTGCGGCGAAAACCCCTTCGCCGCCCCGACACCGGAAGAGACCCGCGAAAACATCACGCGGCGTCCCCTGCCCGACCCGCGCGAATACCGTCAGGGCATCGACCACGACCTCTTCCGCATCGTCCGCACCGCTCTCGACCGCGACCGTTCGCGGCGCTTTCAGTCAGCGGGCGAGATGCTGCGGCGGCTTGAATACTACCTCTACAGCGATCACTACGGCCCCACAACGGAAAAACTCGCCCAATACGTGCGGCGTCTCTTCGCCAACGGCCCCGCCTTTCCGCGGGAGATCCCTCGCGACGTACGCTCGCTCGTTCCCGGACACCGGGAAACAACCAAATGACCGTTCCCTGATCCATGCCGTCCCAAGGCCTTCAACAAGTCCAGAAACTCAAGCAGTCGCTTGTCCTCGCTCCGCAGCTTCGCCAATCCCTCAAAATCCTACAGGTGCCGGCGCTGGAACTGCGCTCTGTCATCCTTGAAGAGCTTCAGGGCAATCCCGTCCTTGAGGAACTCTCCGGCAGCGACATCTCCATCGAAGAAGAGGCGGCAAAACCGCGCGACGGCGAGAGCGAAAGCGCGAGCGACGACGAGGCTCCCGGTGCCGACGACCGCCTCGAGTTTTCCGACGACTTCTCCGTCCTACGCAAACTCGGCGAAGACTGGTCCGAGCACATGCGTCAGGAATCGGGTGAAATCGAGTATTCGAGCGACGACGCACGCCGCCGCCAGCACTTCTTCGACTCCCTCACCGGTGAAACCTCGCTCCAGGAAAGTCTCATGGAGCAGGCGCGGATGACGGAGTCCGATCCCGAAATCCTCAAGGCCCTCGAGTTTCTCATCGGCAGTCTCAACGACAGCGGGTTTCTCACCGCCACGGTAAGCGACATAGCTCTCATGGCCGGCGTTTCGCTCAAAAAGACGCAAAACGCCGCTGCCCTGATCAAGACACTCGAGCCCGCCGGCATCGGCGCTGCAGACATCCGCGAGTGCCTCCTCATCCAGTTGCGCCACGCGGGCCGCGGCAACCGTCTCGAATCGACGATCATCCGCGACCACTGGGACCTCCTCCTACGCCGCCGCCTGCCCGATATCGCCCGCAAAACGGAAACCTCCGCGGACGAAGTGCGCGCGGCCGTCGACGAAATCCGCAAACTCGACCCCGCGCCCGGGCGCAACTTCAGCGACGACGCCAACCGCGTCATCGAGCCCGACGTCACCGTCGAACGCGACGACAACGGCGAGTGGAACATCATCCTCGAGAGCGACTACATCCCGCGCCTGCGCCTCAGCCCGGCATACAAAGAGATGCTCGCAAAGGGCGTCCTCAAGGGCAAGGACCGCGAATACGTGCAGGAGAAATTCCGCAGCGGACGTTTTCTCATCAGCTCCATCGAGCAGCGCCAGCAGACCATAGAAAGAATCACGCGAGAGATCCTCCGTAAACAACACGACTTCTTCGAGCACGGCCGTTCGCAACTCCGTCCCCTGACCATGAGCCAGGTAGCCGAAGCCGTCGGCGTACACGAAACCACTGTCAGCCGCGCCATCGCCAACAAATACATCCGCACGCCCCACGGCGTATTCGATTTTAAATACTTCTTCACACCCGGATATGCCGGATCGGACGGGCAGTCCGTCTCCAACACAACCGTCAAGGAACGCATTTCGCGTATAATAGACGCCGAGCCCCCGCAAAAACCCTACAGCGACGCCGCCATCGTCAAAATGCTCGACGAAGACGGCATCAAAATCGCCCGCCGCACCGTCGCCAAATACCGCGAGGAACTCGGCATCCTCCCCACCAACCTCCGACGCCGCTACGATTGATGGATACAGCCCTGCCGCCGCAATGCCCCGCTGAAGCTTCAGCCTACGGGCACCGCCGCCGCCAGCGTAGCGTGAAGCTTCAGCGAGCGTGCGGGGGGGCCGCCCGCAGCACCATGCATCCGCAATGCCCCGCGGTAGCTTCAGCCTACGGGGACCGCCGCCAACAACGTAGCGTGACCCTTCAGCGAGCGGCGAACACCGCGGTCAAGGCGGCGGTTCCTGCCGCACTCCATGGCGCTTCGCGCTTCCTTCCAACGCTGCAGTCCCACCAAAACAACGCGACGATGCGTGAAGGGCCGGTCCTGTGAACAAGCCACGCTACCTCATCCTCGACGCCGCCCTCGCCCCCCTCCAGGTCGGGCTTCTCATCGACGGGCGCGTCGCCGCCGCGACACAGGCCGGGGGCGAGGCACTCGAAGCGATTTTCGAAGCCTCGGCGGCGCTCCTGCGGGCGAAGGGTCTCGACCACAACGGGCTAGACGGCTACATCTTCGGTGCGGGGCCGGGAACGCTACTCGGTCTTCGTCTCGCCGCCATGGCCATCGAAGGCTGGCGGTCGATGCGAACCGAAAGGGTACCCGTGCGCCAATACATCACGCTCTCTGCCGCCGCCGCGGCGCGCGCCAACACCGGCGGCCCGACCGCCTTCGATATGCTCGTGCCGGTGCGGCGGGGGCTCTTTGCCCGCGTCTCCGTCCTAGACAGCCGCATCGGCCCGCCTGAGCTGGAACAAGCCGCCGACGCGCCGGAGGCACCCGCAGTGCCCCGCTACCACCTCCCCGTGCCCAACCGGCGCCTCCCCCCGCCCCCGCGCGCGCAGCCCTTCCGCTTCGACCTCCGCGCCCTGCCGGAAGGCTGGTTCAGCGGACCTGAGGTCACGGCCGTCGATCACCCCGCGCCCTACAATCCCAGCCCCGCCGTCTACGCTGAGTGGACGGGCGGACGCCACCGCGGCTGACATGCCCCTCGCCCCGGACACACTGCGCGCATGGGCCGAGGTCGACCTCGGACAGCTCGAACGCAACCTCGCCAACATCCGCGCTGCCCTGCCGCCCCACTTGCGCTATGTCGCGGTCATCAAGGCCGACGCCTACGGACACGGCTCCACCTCCGTTGCCACGCGCCTCATGCGGGCCCGGGCCGACCTCTTTGCTGTCGCCAATATCGACGAAGCCGCCGCTCTGCGGGAGATCGGTTCCGGCTGGCCGATCCTCATCCTCAGCGCCGTCCTACCCTCCGAGCGCACCGAAGTTTTCGCCCACAATCTCACCCCCACCGTATCCTCGGCGGAAGAGGTCCGCGCCTTCGCCGAAGAAGCGCACGCGCGCGGCCGCGTCCTCGGCGTCCACCTCAAGATCGACACCGGCATGGGGCGGCTCGGCGTCTGGCACGGGGAAGCCGCCGCGCTCGCCTCCGACATCCTCTCGCGCAAATCGCTCCGTCTTGAAGGCGTCTACACGCACTTCGCCTGTGCCGATTCCGACGCCGCGGTCACGGCGGAACAGCGCGACCGCTTTCTCCGCTGCCTCGACGAAGCCGACCTCGCGCGGAAATCCGGGCTCATCATCCATGCCGACAACAGCGCCGGCATCGACACCTTTCCCCGCAGCGGCCTTTTCAATGGCGCGCGGGTCGGTCTCCTTCAGTTCGGTGTCCGCCCTTACGCCGGGAGTCTTCTCGCCAATGTCGCCGTCGAACCGGTCTTTTCCTTCCACACGCGCATTGCCCTCGTCAAGTCTCTTCCCGCCGGCACATCCGTCAGCTACGGGCACACGCATACACTGCGGCGCCCTTCCCGCCTAGCCATCCTCGCGGCGGGCTATGCCGACGGCATCCCCACGCGCATGAGCAACCGCGGGCGTGTCCTCATTCATGGATACGAATGTCCCGTCGTCGGGCGCGTCACGATGGACCAGACTCTCGTCGACATCACCGACCTTCCCCAGCCCGCCGCTCCCGGTGACACGGCCACTTTCATTGGGACCCAGGGCGGCGCCAGCCTCCGCGTTGAAGACTTCGCCGCCGCCGCCGACCAGATTCCGTGGGAGACGTTCTGCTCTATCAGCAAGCGCGTTCGGCGTGTCTACCGCATTGACTCAGCGCTCTAAGCGCTCCCCCCCCGGCACGCGCCGCACGCGTGCGGACACCGGCTCCGCCGCGCCGAGAGCGACGGCGGAAGGCAGCGGCGCGGCTCCGCCCACGGTGAGAATGAACTCTCCACCGGGTTGCACGCGGTCGCCCGAATCGTCGACGATGGCAAAATCATCGGTCCCGAGCGTCCACTCCACCTGCACCGCGCCACCCTCCGGCACGTGTACCCGCCGAAAGCGGACAAGGCGGCACCGGGGCTGTCCGGTCGCACCGTCGGGACTAGAAAGGTAGAGTTGCACGACTTCGTCTCCGGCGTGGCTGCCTGTGTTGGACACCGTCGCCCGCACACGGACTTCGGCGCCCGCGGCCACGACCTCGAGGTCGCTGTAGCGGAACGTTGTATAGCCGAGCCCGAAGCCGAAGGGATAAAGGATCTTCGCGTCGTCCATGTAGCGGTAGGTCCGCCCCTCCATGCTGTAGTCCTCAAACGGAGGCAGGTCCGCCGTGGAGCGCGGCACAGTCACGGGCATGCGCCCGCCCGGTGCCCGCTTGCCGAAGAGCACGGATGCGATGGCCTCGCCCCCGGCCTCGCCGGGATACCACACCTGCAACACGGCATCGGCGAACTCGTGAATTTCGGGCACGGCGATGGCCGAACCGCCAAAGAGAAGGACAACCACCTTGGTCGCGGCCTTCCGCTCACGGATGGCCGAGGCGATGTTTTTGAGGTAGGCGAGCTGGTTTTCCAGCAGTTCGACGCGCACACGGTCGCCTTGGTGCGGCGATTGCAGGGCGTCGCCCTCTTCACCCTCGAGCGTCGGTGAAAGGCCTACACAACAGATCACAACATCGCTCTTCACCGCCTCAAAGCCCGCCCAATCGGCTTTGTTCGGGCGCGGCTGATCGAGCAGGCAGCCCTGCCGCAAGTCCATCCGCAGCCCCTCCGGCGCGTGGCGCGCGAGGCCTTCCAAAACCGTGCTGATCGACGGGCTCATGCCGAAATAGTTGCCCAGCATGGGATCGACGCTTGTGGCGAGCGGACCGGTGAGAAGAAGGTTCGTCACCTCGTCACCGAGCGGGAGCACTCCGTCCTTGTTCTTGAGGAGGACAAACGAATCCACGGAGGCATCGAAGGCGAGGCACCGGTGCTCCTCGCATTGCACGACCTCCATGGAAATCGACGCATAGGGCACGCGCTCCAGCGGATCGAACATGCCCAGCTTGAAGCGGGCGCGCAGCAACCGCCGCAGGCTCCGGTCGACATCTTCTTCCGTCACAAGGCCGAGTTTCAGCGCGTCTTCCAAGGCATCGCAGTAAACCGAACCGCAGTTGAGGTCGCAGCCGTTCTTCAGCGCCATCGCGGCGGATTCCTCAATGGTTTTCGTCACACCGTGCGTCGTGTGGAAATCGCGGATCGCCCAGCAATCGGAGACCACATGCCCCGCAAAACCCCACTCGCCGCGCAGAATGTCCTCCAGCAACCGCTTGCTCCCGCAACACGGCTCGCCGTAGACACGGTTGTAGGCACCCATGACCGACTCCACCCCTTCGTCAACGAGGCGCTTGAAGGCGGGCAGATAGGTCTCGCGGAAGTCTTTCGCCGAGGGGCAGGCGTCAAACGAATGGCGCTCCGCCTCCGGCCCGCTGTGCACGGCGTAATGTTTCGCGCAGGCCGCCGTCTTCAGGTATTTCGGGTCGTCGCCCTGGAGTCCCCGTACAAAGGCCGCCCCCAGCTCCGCCGTGAGGACCGGATCCTCGCCCCAGGTCTCCTGTCCGCGGCCCCAGCGCGGATCGCGGAAGATATTGATATTGGGCGTCCAGAACGTCAGGCCCTGGTATTGCTGGCGGCTCCCGCGCCGGGCTGCCTCGTGGTGCTTCGCGCGCGCCTCGTCGGCGATGGCCGAGGCGATCCGCTCCGTGGTATCCGCATCCCACATGGCCGCTAGCCCGATAGCCTGCGGAAAGACCGTCGCCCGACCGTTGCGCCCCACTCCGTGCAGCGCCTCGTTCCACCAGTTGTACTCCGGAATCCCCAACCGCTCCACGGCGGGGGCGTCCCAGCGGAGCTGCGCGCACTTTTCAGAAACCGTCAGGCGCGAAACGAGATCGTTCACGCGCTCATCAAGGGGAAGGTCGGGATTTTTCCAAGGAATCATTGCCCCTGTATTCCGTCTTGCCCGCGCCCCTCCTGTCAACGGGGAAGGACAGCCCATGGTTGTCACCATGGGCCTGTCACACGGCGCCCCTTCGGGGCGTAACCGGCTTTTCCGCTTCGGCGAAGGCATTGTCGAGGCGGGCGGGGGAAACTTTCAGGGAGGTTCCGAGATCTTGGGCGAAGACGGAGACACGGAACTCTTCCACGAGCCAGAAGAGTTCGCGGACGGCAGCCCGCGGCAGGGCGGCGAGGCGGCGGACGAAAGCGTCGACAGCAGCGGCGCGCTGGGCGTCTCTGCGGGGGTCGAGACGGGCGCGTTGGACGCGCCGGTCGTGCGCGTCGAGGTAGCGCGGGTAGTGAACGAGCCAGCGGTGCGGCACGCCACGAAGAAAACCCTGCGGGAAGAGGCGCGCGGCCGTTTCGCGGGCGAGGGGGTCCTTGCTGTTGGCAAGGGCGAGGCGGCGTTGGAGGATGGCTTCGAGGAGGTCGACAAAGCGCGGTACCCAGGCCTTCGAGCGCGCCTTGGCCTCGGTAAGGGCGGCGGCGAATGCCTTGCGCGACAGCGGCAGAACGGGAACGCCCTCGAAAAAGTGGTTTTCCATGTGGCGCGCGGCGTCGGCCGAAAGACCGTGCTTCGAGGCGGTGCCGACAGCCAGTAGCTCGACACGTTTGAGCGTCTTGGCGAGGTCGCGCTCCAGCCATGCAAGATCCCGCCCGAAGGCACGGGCCAGGAGTTGGCGCAGGGCCGGGGCCGTCGCCGTTTCCGCCTCCGCCGGGTTGGGGAAGAGGCGCAGCGCGACGCCGCTCCCCTCGACCCGCAATCCCGGCCATGCGTGGACGGGCACGTCGGCAATGTCGCCGATGGGGAGACGCTCGGGTAAATCGGGAAAGGACTTCTCGTCGACGGACGCCCGCTCATGGCGCTCCCGCGCGGCCTTCCACAAAGTGAGTTCGGTGTTGCCTTCGCCGCGCGCGGCGTGGTCGCGCACGGTGGCGGCGTATTGCACGCGTACCGCCTCCCAGTCACGTCCGGCGGCGAGAAGACGGCCCTTGGCGTCGAGCACTTCGACCCGCGGTCGCAGGTGTGCGGGCACGCCGGAGAGGTCCCACGCACCTTCGGGGATGTCCATGCCGTGGCGCGCGCGGATGAGCGCGGCGAGCGTGCGGTGGAGCGGCTCCGGGCCGGGCCGGACGAGCCGGGTGAGTTCCTCCACGCGGTCGGCGAGCGGGAAGAGCCCGCGGCGGTGTTCCTTCGGCAGGGAGCGCAGGAGCGCGTCCACCCGCTGGCGCACGTAGCCGGGCACAACCCAGTCGAGCGCGGCGGCGTCGACGGCGTCGAACTGCCCCACCGGCACGCGAAGGGTAGCACCGTCCTCCTCCGCGCCCGGTTCGTAGCGGTATTCCAAGGACACCGGGCTGCCCGCCAGTTCGACGGCGTCGGGATACAATTCACTGACGCCCTCGTCCCCGCCGCCGGGGAGCAAATCCTTTTCTTCCATGCGCAGGGTTTTGTCGCCGTGCGCACGGATGTAGGCATGGAGATCGGCCGCCCCCGAGACATCTGCGAACTTTTCCACGTAGAATTCGTAGACCCGCTGGTCGAGGGCGAAGGCACCGGCATGGCGCAGGCGCGTCTGCATGTCGCCCACCCGCTTGCGCACCGCCTCGTTGGCTTCGTGGAAGGGGAAGCGGGTCTGCAGGCTGCCCTCGACGAGGGCTTCGCGCACAAAGATCTCCGTGGCGGCGCGCGGATCGACGCGCCCGAAGCCGACGGCGCGCACATCGATTTCGAGCCCGTAAAGCTGGCGGCGCTCTTTCACGAGCACCCGCTCGCCCTTTTCGTCGTACCAAGGTTCCGAATACGACGACTTGAGGAGGTGCGCGCCGAGTTCGAGAATCCAGCGCGGCTCGATGCGGGCGACAGTGCGGGCGTAGAGGCGGCCGGTCTCCATCCACTCGCCGCAGAGGATCCACGCCGGGCTCTTGCGCACCGGTGCGTCGCCGGAGGGCTTCGGCTTGGGGGCACCCTTGCGGCGTTCGAGCTTGCGGGCGCGCTTGTCGAAGAGTCCGGAGCCGGGAAACACAATGGCGCGGCGGTTGCGTGTGCCGCGGTAGTGGTTGTTTTCCTCGCGGCAGGCGACGTTCATGAGCAGACCGCTCAGGAGGGCGCGGTGGATTTGCGGGTACTCGGCGGGCTCGGCGTTGAGGCGGAAGTCTTTGTCGTCCTCAAGCACACGCAGAAGCTGCTGGTGCACATCGCGCCACTCGCGCATGCGCAGGTAGTTGAGAAAGTGGTCTTTGCAAAAGCGGCGCATTTGCCGCTGGCTCATCCGCTCGGTTTCGTCGTTGCATGCGTTCCAGATGTTGAGGAGTGTGAGGAAGTCGGACTCTTCGTGCACGAAACGGCGGTGCATCCGGTCGGCCTCGGCGGCTTTGTCGGCAGGGCGCTCGCGCGGATCCTGGATGCTCAACGCGGCGGCGATGACCATGACCTCCCGCAGCGAGCCTTCCTTCTGCGCCTCGAGGAGCATCCGCCCGATTGTCGGGTCGCAGGGCAGTCGGGCGAGACGCTTGCCCACAGCCGTGAGGCGGTCGTCCGCGTCGAGCGCGCCGAGGTCGCGCAGGAGTTGGTAGCCTGCCTTGACGGCCCGCGGCTGCGGCGGGTCGAGAAAAGGGAAATCCTCCACCTTGCCAAGCCGCAGCGCGACCATGCGCAGGATGACGTCGGCGAGGTTGGCACGCTGGATTTCGGGTGTGGTGTATTCGGGACGGGCGAGGAAATCGCGCTCTTCGTAGAGGCGCACGCAGGTGCCCGGCCCCACCCGGCCGGCGCGGCCCCGCCGCTGCTCGGCGGAGCTTTGCGCGATTTTTTCAATGGGCAGGCGGCGTGTATTCGCGCCCGAACTGTAGCGGCTGATGCGCGCGAGCCCGGTGTCGATGACCGTGCGGATTCCCGGAATGGTGAGGGAGGTCTCCGCGATATTGGTGGCAAGGATGACCTTGCGGCGGTTTGAGGCTTTGAAGATCCGGTCCTGCTCGCCGCTGGAAAGCCGCCCGAAGAGCATGATGATTTCAGCGGCATTGCCGATCCTCCCCTCAAGGAGATCGCGTGTTTCGCGGATGTCGCGCTCGCCCGGAAAAAAGACGAGAACATCGCCCGGTTCGCGGCTGAGGACCACGTCCTCAACGGCGCGGGCGGCGGCGTCGATGTAGGTGACCTCGCCGGATTCTTCAAGGATTTCGTCGACCGGTGCGTAGATGACATCCACGGGATAGGTGCGGCCCGTCACCTCCACAACAGGAGCGCCACGGAAAGCCGCGGCAAAGGCCGCCGTGTCGATCGTCGCGGAGGTGATGATGACGCGGAGGTCCGGACGCCGGGCACGCAGACGGGCGAGGTAGCCGAGGAGGAAGTCGATGTTGAGCGAGCGTTCGTGCGCCTCGTCGACGATGATGACCTCGTAGGCGGAGAGCAGCGGATCGCTTTGGACCTCGGAGAGCAGCATCCCGTCGGTTGCTAGCTTGATAAGGGTGGCGTCGCTCGTGCGGTCGGTGAAACGGATTTTCGCCCCGACTTCGTGCCCCCACTGCACTCCCAGCTCCTCCGCGATGCGGCGGGAGACGGATAGTGCGGCGACGCGGCGCGGCTGCGTGCAGCCGATCATCCCGCGCGCGCCGAAGCCCGCTTCGAGGCAAATCTTGGGCAGTTGCGTCGTCTTGCCGCTGCCCGTCTCGCCCGCCACGATGACAACCGGGTGCTCGGTGAGCAAATCCCGGATTTCCGCCGCGCGCATGCTGACGGGAAGATCCTCCGGGTAGCGCACCGGCGGCACTGCCGCACGACGCCCTTCCACCCGCCGCGCCGACTTGAACAGGCGCGCCCGTTCACCGCCCCCGCGCGGCGCACGCCCAAGTGATTGCAGCCACAGCGCGTCGCGCACCACGAGGTCGTGCGCGGCGGGCGGAGCGGAGGAACTGTCCGTATCAGATGACATGCGGGCCGTCGAAAACCCGCGAGCTTCGCAGCCAAGGGCCTCTCAACGCAATCCCGCAGATCCCCGGCGCCCCTTCGACAATAAAAAAGCCCGCCGGGTCCGGCGGGCTTCTTCGTAAAAGCGCCAACGTGGAGTCAGCTATCCGTCTTGAAGACGGAGCTGAAATCGAAGGTGTCAGTGGTTTCGATCACCTCGCGCCATTCCAGCATGACCGGACGGCGGTTCGCGTCGCCGTCTTCGGGATCGCGCAATGCTTCGTCGAAGTGATAGGTGTAGGTGCCGTTTACGGATATCGTATTGGCCACGGCCGCGCCGTAAAAGGCTCCGGAATCACCGCCGCCTTGGAGGCTGAGATCGGCATTGGGCGCGTAGACGGCACCGTGCATTTCGGCGTTGCCGTGCAGGCGGATTTCTTGGTCGCCTTCGTTTTGCGCGGTTCCGTAGATAATGAGGTCCGCCGGAACCGGATGCTGCCCCGGACGCCCCGTGTTGATGATGCCGCCGCCGCCGACACGCATGTCGCCCTGCACGTAGATTCGCAGCCGCGCACCTTCGGCAAGGGTAAGACGCGATTGACCGGTCATGCTGAAGTCCTCATCGACTATGAGTGTTACGTCGTTATGAACCATGACATTGCTTTGTCCGGATATACTGAACGAACTCAATTTGTATACAACCTCGGTGCCCTCCGGATCGCCCGGGTCACCAAAACGTAAATTGTCGCCACTGCCGTCAGCCGAGCTGCGGGTACCTGCGGGACTGGGGTGCTCGACATTCTCGAATTCCGCGTAGAAGTCCCGAACGACACGTTCGGGATCTACCTTTACTCCGAGGGGCGTTTCCGGACCGTAAACCCGCCCGTGGTTACCCAACTTCAAATCCGTGTTGTTTGTCATGGCATATCCGAAGATCTCCCAGTGGTTGATCTCGACCGATTCGTTCACCTGCGAAATGCTGCCCACCGATCCGTTCGGAAAGCGGTTGCGCACAATGTTCCCGTTTCCGTCGTCGACATACTCGTTGTATGGACCAAGCCGGGAATTGTAGCTGTCCGCCCCGCCGCTGGCGTTGCCCGCGAAAGTGATGTCGTATTTGGAGATGAGCCCTTCGATAAAAAGGCCTTGGGAAGGGATGCGGTCGAAAACCACGCGCACCTGCCGCGAGACCTCGGGGTTGCGGTGGATGCGACCTTCGGCCACAATGTTCGGGCGGTCACCATCGTCGAGGACGATGGCGTGCATCGTGTGCGTTTCGCCGTTCTCAAACTTCTCGACGAGCCGGAAAGCAGGGCCCTGTGCGGTCTGCACCCAACCCGGGCCGCTGAAGTCGTTATGGTTGATGGCGCGGAAGGCTTCCTCGGCGGCGGCTTCGGCTATGTTCATTGCGCCTTGAAACATAAGGTTGCGCACGGCCGCCCGGCTTTCCGATACGGTGAGCTGGAGGTAGCTGCCGACAAGACCGGCGATGATCAGAACGACGATGACGACGGCGATAACGACCGACCCGGATTTTTGCGTGAGTTTTGTTTTCATTATTCGGCGACTCGTTTGTTGCGCATCATAAAACGCGCGGAGATGATGTGGTTGGAAACGCGGGTGGAGACGATGCGGCGCGCCATGACGGCGTCGATCTGCACCTCCTTCACCTCAAGACGGTGGTTGGTGGGATTGCGGAGAATATTATAACACCGCAGATCGAACTCCTCGAGATTCGTCAGGATGGCGCGGTCGTGACCGTCGTTCTCGCGCCGGAAGAGTGTGCGTTCTTCCGGCACAAAACGGTAGCGGATGGTGTCATTGATACTGCCGTCGTCCCAGTTGGGGCGGGTAAAGAGCAAAGTATGATTCGTCGGGTGCTCAAGGACATCATTGGCCATGCGGATGTCGCGCGCGAAAGTCTCGAGGACGCGGTGCGACGTGTTGTTCATGAGAACATACTCGGCCAACCGCGTGCTGCCGCCTGTGAGGGCGAGGATGGAACTCATGGCAATGCCCCCGACGACGAGAAAAAGTGTCGTGGCGACCATCAGCTCCGCTATCGTGAAGCCGCTCCGCCGCGACATCCTGCCTTTTTCTGTAGTTTCGCCAGTGCGCATTGTGGAAAGCTTTTTCTTAGTCGTTGATCCGCCGTTGGTAGTAGTCGTTGAGACCTTCGCGGGTAAAGAAGGTGCGGTAGGCCTGCCGGTGGGACCGTCCGTTGGCTTCCCACATAACGGCCACCCGGACCTCGAGCTGGTCGTCCCGGCCCATCCTCTTGCGCACGATACGCTCTCCCCTGTAACGCCCCGGAAACGCCTTCTCGAAGACACCGTCGTACTCGCTGTCCTTCATAAAGTCGGACTGCTCCGGCAGTTCGTTCAGCCGCGACCACGGCATGACCCGCAAGCGCTCGATCTCCGCCTGCATGATCTGCGAGACCCGCGTCGTGTCCCGCGCGCTGTCGATCACGCCATACCCGACGCGCATGGAAGCGAAGGCACCGGCCGCAAGAAGGGAAGCCAGCACCAGGCCGACCATGACCTCGACGAGTGTGAGACCGGATGTGGAGCGCATTGAGTTCATGTTTCCACGGATCGATGGATACAATGCCCTAATTCTGCAACCGGAATCGTAGGTCGAAACCCCAAAATCTATTGTTTTACGGTTCTTTGACGTGAGGAATAGCCCTCATTGTTAAAAATTCCCGAAATCGGCGGTGCGGGCGTCTTCCGAACCGGCCTCCGCCGATTGCCGCGCCGGAGATCTCCGCGGCGACCGGTCGGTCGGAAAAGCCGTGCCCTGCCCTACTCCGGTTTCACCCGACTGCGCAGCGCCTTTGTCCGGGACGCCTTGGTTTTGGCGTCCATCCGCTTCGCACGCGCATTGCGAGAAGGCTTGGTTGGTCGGCGGCGCTTACGGACCACGCCCGCCGAGCGGACGAGTTCACGCAGACGCTCCATAGCGTCCGCACGGTTCTTTTCGAGACTGCGGTGCTCCTGCGCCTTGATCACAACAACGCCGTCGCCGGTGATCCGACGGTCGCCGCGCGCGAGGAGCCGCGACTTGTAAGCGTCAGGCAGAGACGAATTGCGGACATCGAAAAAAAGATGAACCGCCGTCGAAGCCTTGTTCACATGCTGCCCGCCCGGGCCGCCCGCACGCACGCCGCGGACGGTGATCTCCTCCGGCGGGATCGACACACTGTTGGATATGCGGAGCATACAGGATCAGAATTTGGAGCACTCAAGCGCCGTGCGCCTATTCCTGCAATGGTGATTTTACGCGAAGGACGGCTTTGCGGGGCACTTTGACTTCGATTTGCTGTCCGAGGAACTCAAGAAGGAGGCGGACGCGCTCTTTGCCGGGGACAGCGCCGGAGACCACGGCTTCGATGCCTTTGAAGGCACCTTCGGCGATGACGACCGTCGTGCCGGGAGCGAGTTCGGGCTCATCGGCGCGTTGCTGCGCGCGGGCGATTTGCTCGCGGACGGCTTCGATGAAATCTCCGGGCACTTGGGGCACGCGCTCGCCGTAGGTGACGAGGGAGCGGATACCGTTCGTCGCCATGATGCGCCGGTAGACGCTCTTCAGGTCGCACTGGACGAAGATGTATCCGGGAAACATGGCTTCTTGGAAGGTGACTTTGCCCCGGCGCGTATTCTTGAGGTAGCGCACGACAGGAGCGAAGGCGGGCAGCGCGGCTTCGCCTTCAATGTGCGCGGCAGCGATCCGCTCCTTTTTCGGGAGCGTGCAGAAGCAGTACCATCCCTCTTCGCACGAATACAGGTCGGGCATAGGCCTCCTTCGCGCCAGGCACGCGGGGATCAGTGCTGGACGCCGCCGTCGCCGTGGGCGTGGCCGTGCTCCAGTTCGTCCTTCGTGGCCTCGCGCACGTCGCGCACCTTTACTTTGAAGTTCAGGTTGCGCCCCGCAAGTTCGTGGTTGGCGTCGACCGTCACCTTGTCATTGGCGACCTCGGTGACGCGGACAACGACCTGACCGCCGTCCGGCGTGCCTGCGCGGAAGCGCATGCCTACCTCGACGGGCGTGCTCTCGGGAAACATGGAGCGGTCGATCTCCTGGCGCAGTTCGGGTTTGTATTCGCCGTAGGCATCGGCGGCGGCGACGATAACAGCCTTTTCCGTGCCGGCGCTCTCTCCTTCGAGCCCCTTTTCGAGGCCGGGAATGATGTTTTTGTGCCCGTGAAGGTAGGCCAGAGGCACATCCTCCGGACTTTTGTCGAGGAGCGTGCCTTCGTCGTCTTTCAATTCGTAATCCATGCGGACCACGCGGTCGGCTTTGATATCCATAGTCTCTTACCCCAAAGCCGGGCGGACACCGACGCGAGTGAAAAATGGATTTTCCGGGGGCTACGCATTGCCTATGCAAGATTACCGCAAGGTTCTTTGATGTGGTCGGGAGGAGGG
>JAFIGH010000098.1 GCA_020831525.1 Opitutales bacterium | reverse complement strand
GGACGCGCGGCGGGTGGCGTGGGTGCTGGACTCGAAGCTGGATGACGCGGAGGAGTTGCGCGCGCACCTGCGCGGGCGCATGGGCGATCTGGCGGGGTTCATGAAGACGCTCAAGCAGCGTTACAGCGTGTGGTACAATGGTGAGCGCGGGCGCGTGGGAACCTTGTGGGCGGAGCGCTACAAGAGCTGCGTGGTGCAGAACAGCGCGGCGGTGCTGCGTGTGGTGGGGGCTTATATCGAGCTGAATCCGGTGCGCGCGGGCCTTGCGGAGCGGGCGGCGGCGAGGTATTGTGCGCGGCGCAGCGACCGCGCGTGGGAGTTCGAAGGAAACGTGATCGGGCGTGAACCGGCGGGCTCCCGGAACCCGCTGCGGATGTGGTATGGAGGAGGATCGCTATCCGCGGGACAGAATTGTCCTGAGAAAATCCTTCCCTTCGTGAAGCTCCGACCTACACTGCCTCGGTTTTCACTGAAGACGACGCATGACGGACTGGCTGTTTTATTTTTTTGCCGCGCTGGCGGTGGTGCCCGCGCTTTTCGTGGCGGTGAGCCGCAAGCCGGTGAATGCGGCGATGAATATGATTTTGTCGCTCATTGGCATGGCGGCACTGCTCGTGCTGCTGGAAGCCTTCTTTTTGGCGGTGCTGCTCATCCTTGTCTACGCCGGAGCGATCGTGGTTTTGTTTCTTTTTATTATTATGCTTATCGACGCGGACACCGCGCCCTCATCCGGTGTTGTGACGTGGCTGGCGAGCGCGCTTGCTTTCTTCCTGATGGTCTTCACATCGTTGACATTGACTTTCGGTGAGTGGGCGGTGCCCTTTGCGGAGCGTGGCGGGGAGGCACCCGCGGCGGCGGCCTACGCGTTCGGGGTAGAACTTTTCACACGCCACATTCTCGCTTTCCAAGTGACGGGTTTTCTTCTTCTCATCGCCATGATCGGGGTGATCGTTATCAGCCGGAAAATGAAGGACGCGTCGGCGGAAGGGGGGAGCGCACAATGAGCGTCATGCCCGAACCCGCCATGGAGCACTACCTGCTTGTCGCCCTGCTGTTGTTTGCCATCGGCGTCTTCGGGGTGTTGTTGCGCCGCAACACGCTGATCCTCATGATGTGCCTCGAGCTGATTCTCGCGGCGGCGATTGTTGCTCTGGCGGCGTTCTCGCGCTTCAATGCGACGCCGGAGGCTCCGATGATGGCGGGCAACGTTTTTGTGCTCTTCATCATTGCCATCGCGGCGGCGGAGGTTGCGGTGGGTCTGGCTATTATCGTGACCTTGTGGCGGCGCAACCAGACGCTTGATGTCACTGAACTCACTTCCCTGAAGCACTGATGGACTTGTCGCACATCCTGCTCGTGATTCTGCTCGCGCCGCTCGCGGCAGCGGGCCTGATCTGGCTCTTCGGACGTCGGCGCGGCGGTCTCGCGGCGGCGCTCTCCGTGGCGGCGGCGGCGGTGGTCGCGGGCCTCACCCTCTACCTGTTGTATGCGTTCTGGGACGGCGCGGCGGCGGAGGCAATGTCGTTCCGATGGCTCACGCTCGGGGGGTTCTCGCTTTCGCTCGGGTTTTCGCTCAACGCGGTTTCGGCGGTCATGCTTTTTGTCGTCGGTTTCGTGGGCTTCTGGATCCACGTGTTCAGTCTCGGCTACATGGCGGACGACGCTTCGAAGGGGCGGTTCTTCGGCGGAATGTCGGTGTTCATGTTTTCAATGCTGGGCATCGTGCTGGCGGACAACCTGCTGATGATCTTTATCTTCTGGGAACTGGTCGGCTTCAGCAGTTATATGCTGATTGGCCACTACCTGAAGAAAGGCGAGGCGGCGGAGGCCTGCAAAAAGGCATTCATCGTCAACCGCGTGGGTGACTTCGGCCTACTTCTCGGGATAATCCTAATTTACTGGACCTTCGGGACGACGCAGATCGCCGAGCTAGCAGGGGCGGCGAGGGTGAGTCCCGAACTTCTCTCCACCGGGGTGGGCCTGCTTCTCTTCTGCGGTGTGCTCGGAAAGTCGGCGCAGATGCCGCTGCACGTATGGCTGCCCGACGCGATGGCCGGGCCGACACCGATTTCGGCACTCATCCACGCCGCGACGATGGTGGCGGCGGGTGTTTTCCTGCTCGCGCGTGTGCCGTTTCTCTTCACGCCGGAGGCTCTTGAGTTTATCGCTTGGATTGGCGTGGCGACGGCGCTGAGCGCCGCGGTCTGGGCTTTTGCACAGAACGACATCAAAAAGGTGCTCGCCTATTCGACGCTTTCGCAGCTCGGGTTCATGGTGGCGGCTTTCGGATTCGGCAGCCTCTATGGACAGACGGAGTCAGCTGTGGGGCAATACGGAACGTACGCGGCTTTCCTTGGCGCGGGTGCGGCGCTCTTCCACCTCACAACGCATGCGTTTTTCAAGGCGCTGCTCTTTCTCGGCTCCGGGAGCGTCATCCACGCCTGCCACCACGAGCAGGACATCTACCGCATGGGCGGACTGCTCAAGCGCATGCCGGTGACGGGTGTGACCTTCCTTATCGGCGTGGTGGCTATCGCGGGCGTGCCTTATGCTGCATCGGGTTTCTTCAGCAAAGACGCCATCCTCTACATTGCGCACCTGACGCATCCGGTGGCCTTCGGTATTCTCGCTTTCACGGCGCTGCTCACGGCTACCTACATGGGCCGCTTGTTTGTCGTGGCGTTTCTCGGCTTACCACGGAGCGAGGCGGCGGAGAATGCCCGCGAGACGCCGTGGGTCATGTGGCTGCCGCTCGTGGTTCTCGCGGTCTACAGCGTGCTTGCGGGCTATGTGACGCTGCCAGTCATTCCAGCGACGCTTCTGCCCATGCTCGACAGTGCGGTGCCGCATCCAACAGGCGATACCCACACGCTGCTTGTCGCGATCTCCGCGGCGGCGGCGGGCATCGGGCTTATCGGCGCGTTCTTTATCTACCGCCGTGCCGGAGACACAGACCCGCTTCGCGCGCGTGCGGTGCCACTCTGGATGCTGTCGGCCAGCCGTTTCTATTTCGACGAAGCGTATGACTGGTATGTCGCCAAGGTGCAGCAGCGGGTGGCGGAAATCCTGTCGTTTCTCGACACCTTCCTCATTTCGGGGGTTCTCGTGCGGGGCACGGCGGGCGTCGCCGGCCTGTGCGGCATCTTCGCGCGCCTCATGCACACGGGCAATATTCACGCGTATGTCTGGTGGTTTTTCGCGGGCATACTGATTCTCGGGGCCTACGCCTTCGGACTTTTCGGGAGTTGATCCGGCATGATTGAAATACTTCCAACAATGGCACTTTTCGGCGGCATCGCCGAGTTTCTGCGCGGGCTGGAAGCCGAGTCCCCGCGGGTGCATACATCGATGCTGCTCTTCGGTATCTTCGGTCCGCTGGCCTTTGCTTTCGCCCTTGCGATCTCCGGCAAACTGGAGGCGGGGGCCGTGCGCGTGGCGGCTCTGCTCGGATTTTTGCTGCCCGTGGTGAGTGCCTTCTGGCTCTGGGCGACCTACGCGAGCATGGGTCTCAACGGTGGCTACGCGTTCTTTGTGAACACGCCGACCGGACTGGACGCCATCGGGGTGAGTCTCTTTCTCGGGCTGAACGGTATCTCGCTGCCCCTTTATGTGATGTCGGCGGTTATCGGTCTTGCGGCGGGATTGTATGCCATCCACACCAACGTCGAACGGATGCGACTGTACCTCATCCTGCTGCTGACGATGCAGGGCGGGCTGATGGGGATGTTCGCGTCCATCGACCTGCTGTTTTTCTTCTTCTTCCACGAATTCGCCCTCATCCCGACCTTTATCATGATCGCAATGTGGGGCCGGGCGGCGCGGCGCACAGTGGCTATCGAGCTGACGATCTACCTGACCCTCGGCGCGATGCTCACGCTCGGCGGTCTGGTCGCGCTGGCATGGATGAGCGGAGCGGAGGGTTTCAACCTGATCGCGCTGCAACTGGCCTTGGTCGACGCGGAACACCAGAAACTGATCTTCGGACTGCTCCTCATCGGATTCGGCATCCTCGTCTCCCTCTTTCCCTTCCACAGCTGGGCACCGCGCGGGTATGCCACCGCTCCCGCGCCCGCCGCCATGCTGCACGCGGGCGTGCTGAAAAAGTTCGGCCTCTACGGGCTGATCCAAGTGGCCGTGCCTCTCCTGCCGGAAGGCATGGGTGCGTGGGCACCGCTGCTCATGTGGCTGGCTCTCGGCAACATCGTCATCATCGGCCTCGTCACACTCGCGCAGCGCGACCTCAAGCTCATGCTCGGCAACGCCTCGGTGATGCACATGGGGTATGCCTTTCTCGGTGTGTTCGCCTTCTCGGCGGCCGGTGCGGGCGGCGCGGTATTTATGATGATCGCGCACGGGCTTTCCGTGGCCCTTCTCTTTCTCCTCGCCGATTCGATCGAGCGCCGCTGCGGTACGGCCGACCTGCGCGAACTCGGCGGTCTCGGTCAGAGCGCGCCGGTGCTCATGGCGTTCTTTGTCGCGGCGGTCATGGCGAGCATCGGGCTGCCGGGATTCGCCAATTTCTGGGGCGAACTGGCGATCTTCGCGGCGCTGTGGCAATCCGCCTCGCCGTGGGTCCTTGTCCCGGCGCTCTCCGGCATTGTAATCTCGGCGATCTACGGTCTGCGCGCGGTATCCTGTGTCTTCTTTGGTGAGGCGCGGGTGAATTACCGTGGCGGCGACCTGCGTGGTCTTGAGAAAGCGGGGGCGCTCCTGCTTCTCGGCGCACTGTTGGTACTCGGGTTCTGGCCCCGGCTTTTTTCCGATGATGTCAATGCCGCGGTGGGCAGCCTTTATCCCGTCGAACCTCCGGTCGCGGAGCACTTTCTTGCGGAAGAATGATTTCTTTTTTCCGATATTTCCGCGCGTTGCGCCGTGCGGTGCATGCCGCGCCGGCGATCCCTCTCCGGGCCGCCGCATCCCACCTTATCTGAATTTCAGTCATGCCGACAACGGAAGAACTACAGACGATTGTGAGCGCCAATAACTGGACGGCGGTGCTGCCGGAGTTGCTCCTCGGCGTGCTGGCGCTCGCATTGCTCGCGGCGGATGCATTCTATCCGCGCCACCGGCAAATGATCCTCCGCGCCACGACGGCGGCCCAAGGCGGGATTCTCGCCTACGCGGTTGGTCTGTTTCTCCGCGCTGATCCGGGGACGGTGCATGTGTACTTCGCAGGTTCGCTCGTGCAGACGCAGGCGACCGAGCTGATGCGCGTCTTCTTTCTCGTCTGCTCGCTTCTCGTGAGCCATCTCGGCTGGGTCTACCTGCAAAAGCGTTCGCTGCCGCGCACCGAGTTCTTCCACATTGTCCTCGTCGTGACGGCGAGCCTGATGCTGTTGGTGCAGGCGGGCAATTTCGTGCTCTTTTTCGTTGCTCTGGAGACACTGACCATCGGCTTGTTCATTTTGGTGGCGTTTTGCCGCTCCAGCCGCTTTTCGCTGGAGGCAGGATTGAAGATGCTCATTACGGGCGCATTTTCCTCGGGCATCCTGCTCTTCGGCATCGTCTTGCTCTACGGGCTTGCGGGAAATCCGCTCCTGCCCGGGACGGCGACGGACCCGCTGAATTTCGCCCAGATCGGGGCTTTCCTCGGTGCGACTGGACCGGCGGGCGAGGCCAACGCCGGGCAGCCGCTCGCGGTGATGGGCGCGGTGCTGATCCTCGTCGGGGTGGGCTTCAAGATCGGTGCGGTGCCTTTCCAAATCTGGATTCCCGATGTCTACCAAGGTGCGCCGACTCCGGTCACGGCGCTGCTTGCCGTGGCCTCCAAGGCGGGCGGCTTCTTTGTTCTTTACATCCTCCTCGCCGGGCCGCTTGCGCCGATGTGGGACACTCTTTTTCCCGCGCTTGCAGTCATCACGGGGCTGACACTCCTTTTCGGCAACATCGCTCCGCTCGGTCAGTACAATGTGAAGCGGCTCATGGGCCTTTCCGGAGTGGCGCACGCCGGCGTGATGCTTCTCGGCCTGCTCGCTTCGCATACAGTCGACTGGGCCTTTGCGGCGGTGCTGTTTTACCTCTGTGTTTACGCCGTCGCATCCTTTGCCGTCTTCGAAGTGATGGCGCACCTCGCGCCCGAGGAAGACAGCGACCAGGACCTGACTCATTACTCCGGGCTGATGCGGCGGCACCCGCTCCTCGGCGGGGTTTTCTTGGTCGGCGTGGGATCGCTTGCCGGGATTCCGCCGCTTGCCGGGTTTATCGCGAAGGCATTGATCTTTGTGGCCGCATTCCAGGCCGGTCTCTACGCGCTGCTGGTAATCGCGCTGTTGGGTGTTGTGGTATCCATCTATTACTACTTCGGGTGGATGCGAGCGGCGGTGCTGCGCGAACCGCTGGAAGACGATCCGGACGACGGCCGCTGGCGCCCGCAGCCGGTTGTCACCCCGGTGGCAAAGTTTGTCATGGTGCTCCTGGCCGTCGTGACGGTGGTCATCGGGATCTATCAGGCTGGTCTGACCGACGTGGTCGGGCTGCGCTGAGCGGGCGCGCGCCGCGCCGGACGTCCCTTCTCCGCCGCCTTCTCCTACTGGACCGGGGCAAGCAGGCGGGCTGTGCGGGCGGCGATGCGGAACCAGAGGGGACGGTTGTTGTAGTCTTCCGGGCCGACTTCGCGCGCGTTTTCGAAGTCGCGTTTCATGACGGACTCGACTTCGGCGGCGAAGCCGGGATCGACCACGCCGACCATCAGTTCGAAGTTGATGCGGAAGGAGCGGTTGTCGAGGTTGGCTGTGCCGATGGTGGCAATGCTGTTGTCGACGAGGAGGATCTTGCTGTGGAGAAATCCGGGCAGGTAGCGGTAGATGCGCACGTGGCGCAGCTTTTCCTGGCCGGTGAAGTAGAATGAGCTGAGCCAGACGAGGAGGTGGTCCGGTTTCTCCGGCAGGAGGATGCGGACGTCGACCCCGCGCAGCGCGGCGAGCTGGAGGGCGGAGACGATTTGATCGTCCGGAACGAAGTAGGGACTTTGTATCCAGACCCGGTGCTGGGCGCTGTTGATGGCGTGTAGAAAGGCCAGCGTGATCGTCTCGACATCGTCGGCGGGACCGCCGGGCAGAACCACCACTTCGCGGGCTGTTTCCTCGTTGGTGACGGCTGTCGGCGTCCAGCGGAACTCAGGGATCGAATTTGTTGCCCAGTACCAATCGTCAAGGAAGGTGAACTGGATGCACTGCACCGACGGCCCGGTGACCTTTACGTGGGTGTCGCGCCAGTGCCCGAAGCGTTTGCTGCGGCCGAGGTACTCGTCACCTACGTTGTGCCCGCCGACCCACGCGGCTTTGCCGTCGGCGATGACGATCTTGCGGTGGTTGCGGAAGTTTAGACGCAGCGAGTGCCGCCAGCCGACGGAGGCATTGAAGGGATGGATCTCCGCCCCGGCCCGGCGCAGCGACTGAAGGTAGGCGCGGGGCAGTTTGCGGCTGCCGATTTCGTCGTAGAGAAAGTAGACGCGGACGCCCTCGCGAAGTTTTTCGAGGAGGCGGTCGCGTAGTTCGTAGCCGAGCCCGTCGGCCTTGATAATGAAAAACTGGACGATAATGTATTCGCTGGCGGAGGCGATGCCTTCAAAGATCGAGCGGAATGTCGCTTCGCCGTCGACAAGGAGTTCTGTGGAGTTGCCACGGGTGAGCGGGAGGTGGGCGAGGCGTTCGATGACACGTATGCCCTGCGTGTTCTCAGCGAGGGGCACGCGGAAGACCTCGATCTTTTTGGCGTAGTTGTCGGCGGCTTCGCGCACCGCCTGGTCGTCCGCGCGGCGGGCGCGGATGTAGCCGCGGAAGCGGTGCCCGCCAAAGACCAGATACATGGGCACGGCGAGGGTGGGGAAGGTGAGCAGAAAGAGGACCCATGCGATCGTGCCCTGCGAGGTGCGGTTGGTCATCACGGCGTGGCCCGCCGCGACGAATCCGCCGATCTGCAGGGCAAAGAGGACAACCCCGAGGAGGACGAGGGCCGGGTCGTAGATCCATTGGAGCCAATCGGGCATGTGTTTGTTGTTGGGTAGTCTGCTTGTGCGCGGGAGACCGAATGGTGCCGCGGGGCGGGGTGGAAAGCGGATTCTTCTTACATCGAACCGCTTCCGTTTCCAAATGACAAGGCAATGCGGGACCGTCTTCCGTGTCGACTCCGCCCCATGTCTCTGCCGCAATGGGCACGATGACCACAAAGGCGGTAAAGCTCCACGCGGAATGTTACGGCGACCCGGCGCTGGCACCGTTGGTTGTCCTGCACGGCATGCTCGGATCGGGCCGCAACTGGGCGTCCATGGCGAAGCGGCTCGGCGACCGTTTCGCCGTATGGGCCGTCGACCTGCGAAACCATGGCGCGAGCCCGCATGCGGCGGAAATGGGTTATCCTGCGATGGCGGCGGATCTCGCGGCCTTTCTCGACCGGAACGATCTCTGCGACCCCGTCCTTATCGGACACAGCATGGGGGGCAAGACGGCCATGCGGTTTGCCGTCGGTGCGCCGGAGCGGGTTCGGGGGCTGGTCGTGGTCGACATCGCGCCCAAACCCTATGCTCCCCGCTGGGAGAAGGAGTTTGCCGCGCTTCGCGCGCTCGATCTCGGGACGCTTCGTTCGCGGAGCGAGGCGGAAGCGCGTCTGGAACCGGCGATTCCGGACTGGGCTTTCCGCAAGTTTCTCACAACCAACCTTGTCCGGGACGCGGAGACAAAGGCCTTCCGCTGGGCGGTGAACCTCGATGGCCTCCATGCGGCGCTGCCTCGGCTCTTCGAGAAGGGTCTCGGCGACGACGAACGCTACGGTGGGCCGGCGCTTTTTGTGCGCGGCGGGCGATCCCGTTTTGTGGAACCCGGCGATTTCGGCGTGATCCGGCGGCACTTTCCCCGCGCGCGGCTCGAAACCGTGGAAGACGCGGGGCACAACGTACATTTCGACGCCCCGGACGCGTTCGCGGAGCGCTTGTGCGGCTGGATCGGCACGGATGTCGCCGGTCATCCGGCAGATTGAAACGGTCGGGGAGGCGACCGGCGCGGTGCGGGCGACTGTCGCAAATGGCCGTGGTTTTGGCGTTTTTTCGTATTTCCAAATCTGTCAGCGCAGGTTACTATTCGTCTTTCCAAGTTTCCCTGTGTAGATTCGGCCGTTTTCAGAGATCCCCCCCGAAAGCGAAACGAGTGGTGCCCCTGCCCCGTAACCCGTCAGCCCTTCGGGTGGTGTCCCAAGGCCTTTTCCACATACGGCTGGACTCACTGTTATATCCCGTAAATACATCTCAACTATGAACATACCCATCCCAACCCCCCGAAATCACGGGCTCAAGCGATTGCTTGGTACTTTTGGCGCGGTCTGCGCCCTTGTTGCCGCGCCGCTTGCCGCCCAGCCTACCTACAACCCTGTCGAAGCCCACTACGGTTTGGACGAAGGGTTTCCCGCGTGGACCAGCACAGTCCAGTGGGGCAACGTCATTGATATGTCGGCCTACACCAACGGCGACAACCATTTCGAGCGTTTTGAGAACGCACGTGATGAACTCCACGCCCAAGGGGGCGGAGTTCTCTATTATCCTGCCGGGGTCTACGAGTTCGACCTTCCGGACATGGGTTACGGTCCGGGCATCGGCCCGATGAGCCGTGGCCTCATGCTCAAGAGCGGTGTGGTTATCCGGGGCGAGACGCCGACGGCCAATCAGGCGGTTGTGCGGACACAGGCCTTCCCTGACTTTGCGCGGGGCGTGGAGACCAACCTTGAGCCGGAAACTGTTTTTGTTTTCCCCACTCACATGCGCGGGACCGATCCCGTGACGGGCGAACCCAACACCGCGGGCGAGGTGCCGTCGCACTGGAGCTTTATCGGTATGACCGTTGGCGACGGCGAGGACACGCTTGCGGACGTCAACAACATCGGCGTGGTGAACGTGCGCCTTGACGGCGGCACGATTTACTGGGGCTACCACACGAACCGCCCGGAGCGGATGGACCAGGGCAACTGGTTCCGTGATCCGTGGAAAAACACGCCGGTTTTCGCCCCGGAGGGGGAAACATGGGCAAGTCACGAGCCGGACGGCACGCACTACATGCACGGCATTCACGGGGCCGACGGCTGGCACCAGCCGGTCTGGGCCGGGAGCGGCCGCCTCGTCATGGGCGTGCGGATCGAAAACGGTGCGCCGTGGAACGACATGTACCACGCAGACCGCAATAGTCCGTCGAGCACAGTCCTCCCGGATGACCACTTTGGCGATTATCGTTTCGCGGGCCGCATTTCCGTTCATGGCAGCGACATTTTTGTTGCGAACAATTCCCTTCCCCGCCCGACGAAAAACTTCGTGCACCGCGCGATGACGAGCAACGAGGGCGAGCAAGTGGTCCTCTTCGACTACTCGGCCCATATCGGGGTCGACATCAATAAGAGCAACTACGGTGGAAAGCAGGAGGCCGAGACCGTGCAGACACCGGGATCGGGATATTACTTCCGGAACATTGTTGTGCGCGACAACTACATCTTCAACCGCGGGAACAAGAACTTCGAGGTCTCCGGCAAGTGGGTGTCGCTCATCAACAACCACGCGGATAAATGGTACTGGGGCAATTACTTCCCGACCTCGCACATCGCCAATCCGGAGGCTTATCCGGGGTCCGATCCGGACGGATTTATCAGTGCCGGCGGACGTATCTTCGACGGACACCGCTGGCAGGTCGCCGTAACCGCCTCGGACTACATGAACCGCGGTTACGACATTGGTGGACGCAATGTCTGGGTGCATGAGTGCACAGTGGTGAACACCGGTTCGCTTGGCAACGACGGCGAGGGCATCATGGCCCAGCGCCACAACAATGTCGAAACCTTCTCGTGGGCCTACACCTACAGCACCCACGATACCGACAACTCATTGGATGAAGCCTTGGGTGCTTTTCCCGGCGGTCCCGTTGTGACACGGGCGGAAAGCTCAAAGTGGAGTGGTATCTATGATATGCACGCCTCCGGCTTCCTTGCATTCAAAACAGGTGTTCGCACGCAGGGCAACGGTACTATGGGTATCCTCAAGCCGGAAAACAACTGGATTCTCGATGTGACAATCACCCCGAATCTCCTTCGTGGGCCCGGGGAGGGCGTGAGTGCGCCTTCGACGGGCCACGCCGCTGGCTCCGACTACCTCCTCGGCGACCACACCGATCCGGTGAGTGCGCCGGCGAACGTTCATGCCAGTGTCCTGCCGAACGGCTACGGAATCGACGTCACATGGGAAGATACGGCGGATAACGAAATGGGCTTCCGCATCGACCGCCGTGTCGACGGCGGCGCATGGAACGCCGTCGCTTACCGGCCCCGCCAAGGGCTCGGCAAGGATTCGGGTGTCAATCTCGGCTCGCCCTACGTGGACGCTTCCTACCCGCACGTGAATCCCGAGCGTTGGGTGGACTACACCGCGCCTCTCGGCTCCGCCGATCTGATTGAATACCGTGTCGTCGCAATCAACTACAACGACGACGACTCCACAGGCGTGAGCGATACCGTGGCCATCGGCGAGGCCCCGTCGCCCACGCTCCCTGCGGAAAATCCCGTTCATTCCGTCTACTCGCTGGATGAAGGGTTCCCCGCGTGGACGGGCGATGTCCAGTGGGACAACGTCATCGACATGTCCAACTACAGCAACGGCGACAACCATTTCGAGCGCTTTGAAAACGCGCGCGACGAACTGTATGCCGAGGGCGGTGGCGTGCTCTACTACCCGGCGGGCGAATACTTCTTCGACCTTCCGGACATGGGCTACGGTCCGGGTATGGGCCCGACGAGCCGCGGTCTCATGCTCAAGAGCGGCGTGGTCATCCGCGGCGAAACGCCCACGGCGAATCAGGCGGTTGTTCGTCCGACGGAGGACACGACGCACCCTGACTTCGCCAATGACGTATCGCACAATCTCGATCCCGGCACGGTCTTCGTCTTCCCGACGCACATGCGCGGGACCGACCCGGTGACGGACGAGCCCAACAGCGCCGGTGAGCTGCCGTCGCACTGGAGCTTTATTGGCATCACGGTGGGCGAAAACGAAGAGACCCTCGCGGACGTGCACAATGTCGGGGTTGTAAACGTCACCCTTGAAGGCGGCACGATCTATTGGGGCTACCACACGAACCGCGCGGCGACAATGCAAGAGGGCCGCTGGTTCAGCAACGTGTGGAAGAACAACTGGCCGGCTTTCGCTCCCGAAGAGGAAACATGGGCCGGGCACACTCCGGACGGTACACACTACATGCATTCTATCCACGGCGCGGAGAACTGGCACGATCCGGTCTATGCGGGCTCGGGCCGCCTTGTCATGGGCGTGAAGATCAACAACGGCGCGACATGGAACGACATGTTCTACCCGGACCGCCGCAACCCGGATCAGACCTTCCTTGAGGCGGACTCGTTCTCCCACTACCGTTTCACCGGCCGTATCAGTATCCACGGTTCGGACGTCTTCGTGGCGAACAACGTCATCGCCAAACCGACAAAGAACTTCATCCACCGCATGTTGCAGAACCCGCGGGCGATAGACGGCAACGCGGAGCGTCTTGTGCTCTTCGACTACGCCAATCACATCGGTGTGGACATCAACAAGAGCAACTACGGGGGCAAGGAGGAGAACCCCACCGTCATCACACCGGGCTCGGGGTATTACTTCGACAACATCGTGGTGCGCGACAACTGGGTCTTCAACCGCGGCAACAAGAACTTCGAGATCTCCGGCCAGTGGGTGACGATCACGAACAACCACGCGGAGAAGTTCCAGATCGGGCGGACCTTCCCCTATGACTACGTGACGAATCCGGATGCGGTGGCGGGATCGTCGCCTGCGTCGGGCGTGACGATGGAAGGTGTGTCGTTCGACGGTTGGGACTACCAGCACACCACCTCGGCTTCGGACTACATGAACCGGGGTTACGACCTTGGCGGACGGAATCTCTGGGCCGGCCTGAATACCCTCGTCAATTCCGGCTCCATCGGAAACGATGGTGAAGGTGTCATGTCGCAGGAGCACAACCGAGTGGGGGCGTATTCCTGGGCCTTCACCGACAGCATGCACGGGCGTGCGGACAAGGGCCCCGGCACCTTCGGTGAACAGGGCTGGCACGGTACATGGAACATGCAGCAGTTCGGCCTCCTTCTTCTTCGGAACTGGTCGCATGGCAGCGTCGGCGTATTCGGCGCTGCCCGGGAGTCCAGTCCCCAAACCGGGCTGAACTGGGTACTCGATGTCTCGATTGTCGGCGGGAATCCTGGACCGGGCGGAATTATCTCAACGTTCGGTGACGGTCCCGGACCGAACGAGCCCGTGGATTACAGCACCACAGATCACTTCGATTCGGTGAGCGCGCCGACGGATGTGACCGCAGTTCTCCAAACGGACGGCGGCGTGCGCATCGACTGGGTGGATACGGCGGACAATGAACTCGGCTTCCGCGTCGAGCGCAGTGTTGACGGGGGCGACTGGCGGACCATCGCCTACCGCCCGATGTCCAACCTCCTGAAGACCGTTACCGACGTGCAGGATCCGCTCGAACGCAAGGACGGAAGCTCTCTCGTGGCCGAGCCGACGATGATCTCGCAGCTCAACCCGCAGGCATGGGTCGACTACCTTGCCCCTGTCGGAGAAGCGCAAACCATCGAATACCGTGTCGTGGCCATCAACTCAAACGACGACGATTCCACGGGTGTGAGCGCGGTCGCTGCACTGGAAGAAGCCCCTCCGGTTCCCGTGAGTCCGGTTCCTGTGGTGCACGGGCCGTTCTTCGACGGGCCGGACGCGGCGGTGTCCTTTGCGACACAGTCAGGGTACTCCTACACACTTGAATACTCGACAGACCTCGAAGAGTGGAATCCGGTTCCCGGCGCTACGGTCTCTGGTGACGGCAATACCTACTCGCTCGCGCATCCCGGCGGATTGCCCGCGGCGGGCAGCGGTGTCTTCTACCGACTCGCCGTCGAAGAAGAGTAGGGCTTCTTCCCTTTCTTCGAGAGGCTTGATTTGCAGCCCCTTCTTCATCGCGGAGAAGGGGCTTTTTTTAGTCTGTGATGTCGACGGGGCTGTTGCGTACGGCGCTTTCCACCGCCCCGAAAACCATGGCAAGGCTTTTGATATTATCCCCGCAGTGCGTGGGCGGTGGCTTTCCGGTCCGCACGGCGGAGACGAAGTCGCGTATAAGGCCCTCGTGTCCTACGCGCTCGGCGCTCCAATCCACGGGTGTCACGGCGGCAGGCTTTGTCGGACGGAAAAATCCTTCCTTGCCGTCGACGGTCTCCGCCGTGATTGAACCGTCGCCGTCCCAGAGCAGAGTGCCCCGTGAGCCGACGAAGCGCCACTGGCATTGCCACGATGTGGGGTGGCCCTCCGCGCACCACGCCCCTCGGTAGTTGAAAACTATACCGTCAGACATCTGGAACAACGCCATTGCGGCGGCACCGTGACGATACCATGAAGCCGGTGGATTGTATTCATGGCAAAATACGCTGACGGCGTCCGCTCCGGAGAGAAAGCGGGCCTGGTCGAAGCTGTGGATGGCCATGTCGACGAGAAGCACGTGCTTCATTTCCTCGCGGAAGCCGCCGAAGTGCGGTCCGAGATAGAAGTCCGCGTTGACGGTGTGGAGTTGTCCGATGACGCCGCTCGCGAGGGCGGTGCGTACAGTTCGGATATTGCGGTCGTAGCGCCGGTTCTGGATGACGGCATAGATTTTCCCTGCTTTCCGTGCCGCCGCGCACATTTCCCGGGCGTCCTCCATCGATTCCGCCATCGGCTTCTCGCCGAGGACATGGCAACCGTGCCGCAGTGCGGCGAGTGTGACGGTCTTGTGTGCGGGAGGCGCTGTGACGTCGAAGACGGCGTCGGGCCGTGTCTCCTCAAGAGCGGAGTCGAAGGAAGTGTCTATATGCACCCCGGCCAGGCCGGATTCCGCGGCACGGGTTTCGGCGGACTTCCGCCGCAGGTCGACGAGGCCGGCGATTTCAATGTCTTCGATGCGGGCAGCGGCTTCGAGCCATGCTTGGCTCATGCGGCCGCAGCCGACGAGGACCGTACGTATTTTGCGTTTCATGACGTTAAGGATGCTGCCGTGACGGTTGGTCGCAACCTTTGCCTCAGCGGTATTTCGCACCGCGTACGACATCGACAGTATGCGCGTAGGCGATGACGGCGTAGTGTTCGAAGTAGTGGTCGGAAAGGTGTTGTAAAAGCTCATCCGCTACGGCGGGTGTGACGATGGTCTCGATTTTCTCGTTGCGGCCTTCCCACTCGCTGGCGCGCACGCCGCGCGAACCGCGGCCCTCCGCCTTGGTCGTTGTATACCCGGTTGCTCCTAGACGGAGGATGTCATCCTGTATCCGCTCGGCGATGACGGCTTCGGCGACAATGGTGACCCGTTTCATGGTTTCGATATTCATGGCGTGTCGTAGGTCGAAGGGTTTCAGTAGAGCCAGCCGGAAAGGGCGTAGTAAAGGGGAATGCCGACGGTGAGATTGAAAGGAAAGGTGATGGCGAGGGCGGACGTGAGGTAGAGGGCGGGATTGGCTTGGGGAAGGGCGAGACGAATGGTCGCCGGAGCGGCGATGTAGGATGCGCTGGCGGCGAGTGTGCCGAGGACGAAAGCACCACCGCGCGAGAGCCCGCAGAGGTAACCCGTGTAGATGCCGAGGGCGGCGTGTGCGATGGGCATGAGGAGGCTGAAAACGAGCAAGGCGGCGCCGACCTTGCCGAAGTCACCGAAGCGGCGGGCCGCGACCATCCCCATTTCAAGAAGGAAGAGACAGAGGACCCCTTGAAACGGTGTCACGAAAAAGGCGTCGACTTTGGCGAGTCCCGCCTCTCCGCTGAGTGCGCCTACGGCGAGTCCGCCGAGGAGGAGGAACACGCTCTTGCCGACGACGACAGTGCGGATGGACTCCGCCCAGTGGGTGGTTCCGCCGGTAAGGCGCTGCACGAGCAGCAGTGCGACGATAATCCCGGGCACCTCCATGAGCGCCACCATGGCGGGAAGAAAACCCTCGAACGGTTCGCCAAGGGCGTGCAAGAAGGCGGTGGCGGCGAGGAAGGTGACGACCGAAACGGACCCGTAGTGTGCCGCGACCGCCCCGGCGTCGGCAGGCGAAAGACGCAGCGCGAGGCGCAGCAAGGGGAAGCACCACAGGGGCGTTGCCGCGCTCAGGAGGACGGCGGCTCCGAGTGCAAGCCACATGCCTTCGCCGGTGCCGGAGGCAAGGGCCACGCCGCCTTTGATCCCGATGGCAAGAAGCAGGTAGATGGAAAGCGCTTGGTAAAGAGGCTCGGGAAAACGCAGGTCGCTGCGCACAAGAGTCGCCGCGATGCCGAGGGCGAAGCATAGGATGGCGGGCGAGAGGAGGTTTAGCTGGACCAGTTCGAGGGCGGACATGGGCTTACCGGATATCGAAATCTTCCATTATGATCTGGGACCGCGGCACTCCCGCCTCGGTGAGGAAAGTGCGGAATGCATCCATCATGGGGGCGGGACCGCATACGAAAAACGCGTGCTCCGAAAGTGGGCGTTCGAGGAGGTTTTCGAGATAGTCGCCGTCGATAAACCCTTCGTCGTCGGACACATGGCGGACAAAGCGGAGGTGCGGCAGGTTTTCCGCCGTCTCTTCAATTTCCTTGGCGTAGACGAGAGCCTCCTTCGTGGGTGCGGAGTAGATAAGCGTGGCGTCTCCGGTTCGGCTGGCAAACGCCTGTGCGCGGAGGATACTCAGGAACGGAGTGATGCCGATCCCGCCGCCTATGAGGACGGCGGGAGCCTTTGTGCGTTTGAAAAGCGTCTCGCCAAAGTGTCCGTAGGGGCCCCAAGCGCGCGCGGGCTCACCGCGCTTAATAGTGTCGACGTCGCTCGTCCAGTCGCCCAGTCGCTTGACGGAGAGGCGTAGGCGGCGGGACTCGGGCGGGCTCGATATGCTGAACGGGTGGGGTTCCTCGGTCACGGCGTCGGAGTCGAACGAGATGTAGAGGAACTGCCCGGGGTGGAAATACATCGGGCGCCCGACCGGATCGAGGTACACTTCCGTGATGTTGTCGCCGATGTTCGTGACCTCTGCTGTGACGATATCGTATTGCGGCCCGGCAAATCGGTATAGCAGGCGGATGTAGACATACGCAGCGAGGCCGACGGCGACCCATGCTCCGTGCCACGCGGTGAGGACCGGGAACGCCATGATTTCGCCTCCGGATATTGCCGCGTGAATGACGATGAGCACGAGAAGAAGGCCGAAAAGGTCATGCGTGCGCTTCCAGCGGTGGTAGGCGATTTTAACGTAGATGGACAGCACGACAAGCAGGGTGAATGCCGCGAGGGCGATTATGCCCGTGTTGCGGACCCAGTCGCCGGAAAACCAAAGGTAGCGGAAGAACCCGCCGATGTCTTCGGAAAACGCCACGGCAAGAAACACCGGGTGCAGCCAGATGAGGAAAAACGCCGCCTCGCCGATGTAGCGGTGTGCTTTATAGACCTTGTCGAGCCCGCCGAAGAGCCACTCCACCGGGCGGAAGCGGGTTGCGAGAATGAAGGCCCAGCACATGAGCATGAGCGTCGTGTGGCTGCCCACCTTGGCCGGGTACTTCCATGCACTCTCGTACCATGCGTCGGCCGCCCACAGCGAACCGATCCAGAGGCCGAGGCCGATGAGAACGGTTGCGGCGATAAGCCCGTATCCAGTCCAGCGACGGTAAAAAGAAACGCTTTGAGGCATCGACGGACAAGAATTGCGCGCGTCGGGCTCGGCGCAACGGCAAAACCGGTGCGCCTGCTTGCGCCTGCGGTCGTGATGGCCGCCCGCGCCGTCGGCTACGCGCCGCCGAGCAAGAAAAAAATGGTCACCTGGACAAGGCCGATGACAAACCCGAGCACCCCCCCGAGGATCTCAATCTGGCGGAACTCCCGTCCCGCGAGGCGGTGGATGATGGCCTCAAGGCGCTCGAGGTTGAAGGCGCGGATGCGGTCTTCGACAATCCGGCGTACGGGCAGGTGGCTCTCCGCGTCACTGGCAAAGCGGCGCAGAAGGGCCTCCGCCTCGCGCCGCATCTCCTCACGGGCGAGCTGCTCGATCTGCGGTAGGAGCTTGCCCGAGGCGACGCTGCCCAAGACCGGTATCGCCCGCAGCTTGGGTCCGATACGCGCGTAGACAAGCCGCGCCACATACTCGTCGATGTAGGGCTGCAGATCGATGCGCTCGACTTCGGCCTGAAGGACGTGCTGGTTGAGCAACTGCGTTTCCACGATCTCCCCCACGCTGCGGGCGATCTCCTCATGGCGGCTGGGAATGAGACCGTGCCAGCGGATGCCGAGGGTGTTCACCGGCTTGCGCGGGCGGAAGAGCATCTGGATGGCCAACCGGTTGGTCGCCCAGCCGATGACGGCGCAGACAATAGGCAGCGAAAGTAGAAAAACCCAGTTCATGTTCGCGCCATTTTCCCTTGCACCGCAGTCGATGCAACTGCTCTGTGCGGCACCGCTGCGCCTTTCCCGTAGCCACGGTAGACATCGCTTGAGGACGACTCTGCGGACATTAAAATTATCAGGTGCGATCTTTTTCGTCCGAGCAACAAAGTGCCACTGGAGAAAAGCAGTGTCGCGGCAGCGGGGCCGGAGTCATCTCTGCGCCGACCCTTCGCGCGGTCAGGCGGGGAGAGCCTTCACAAGCGCTCCATGGCCTCCATGGCATTTTTTGCCGGGGCGAGGCATTGGGTGCCGACGCAGAGCTGGTAGGTGCCTTCGGGGAGGTCCCCGGCCGGTTGGAGGTAGGCGGGGCGCCATGGTTTTGCACGGAGGGCATCGAGGGCGGAAGGCCAGTCGGCGCCGGGGCCGCCTTTGAGCACGGCGAGGCCGGTGGCGTCGAGGGTGAAGGCGGCGAGGGCGTGGCCCACGGCGGAGGGAGCGCGTTCGGCGAGGCCGGTGTAGGCGGGGCGGAGGCGGTCGCGCTCGGCGGCGTATTTGGCCTCGCCGGTGAGGGCGTGGAGGGAGGAGAAAACGTGAACGAGGGCGCTGTTTCCGGACGGGGTGGCGTTGTCGAGCCAGTCCTTCTTGCGGTGGACGAGGTCGGCGCGGCCGGCTTCGGAGCTGAAGAAGCCCATCGCGGTGGGGTCGCGGAAACGTTCCACGGCGGCCTCGGCAAGGCGGGCGGCGTGCGCCTGCCATTCGGCGGATGTGCCCGGTTCGAAGGCTTCGGCGACGGCGGCAAGGGCGAGGGCAGCTTCGGCGAGGGCCGCGTAGTCCTCGAGACAGGCATGGCCGTTAGCGGTGTCTCCGTAGGCGACGCGGGCGAGGGAACCGTCGGAACGGAGCATGTTGTCAAGAATCCAGTGGGCGGCGCGGGCCGCGGCGGCAAACCATGCGGGCTCGTGGAAAACAGCGGCGGCGTGGGCGAGGCCGCGGATGACGAGGGCGTTCCAGCCGGTGATGACCTTGGTGTCGGTGGCGGGACGGGTGCGCTGCGCGCGGGCTTCGAGAAGGCGGGCGCGGGCGGCGGCGAGGGCCTGCCGTTTGTCGAAGTCGGGTTCGATGAGGACCGGCTGGCTGCGCCCGTGCTCGAAGTTACCCTCTTCCGTGACGGCGTAGGCCGCGCGGAAGACCGCGCCTTCATCGGGGCCAAGGACGGCGTCGATATCGGCGGGCGTCCATGTGTAGAAGAAGCCTTCGCCGTCCTCGCTGTCGGCGTCGACGGCGGCCATAAAGGTACCCTGCGGGGTGCGCATCTCGCGTTCGAGCCATACCACCGATTCTTCGACGATGGCCTTGTAGAGGGGCTTGGGGTAGCGGGTGAAGGCGCGGGCGTAGGTGGAGAGAAGGAGCCCGTTATCGTAGAGCATTTTCTCGAAGTGGGGGATGATCCAGTGACGGTCGACACAGTAGCGGGCGAAGCCGCCGCCGACTTGGTCGAAGAGGCCGCCGTGGGCCATGGCCGTGAGGGTGGTGTTGACGACGCCGTCGATGCGGTCGCGAAGCGCAGGCTGCCGGAGGTCGACGGCAGCGGTGCCGCGCACGGCCATGAGAAAGTCGAGGGTGGAGGCGGGCGGAAACTTCGGAGCGTCGCCGAAGCCGCCGTATTCGTCGTCGTGCGCACCGGTGATCTGCTCGGCGGCGGCGGGCAGGGCCTCGTTCGGCAGGGGGTCGCCGCTGGCCTGGAAGGGGTGGTTGCCGGCTTCGAGGTTGCCGAGGATGGCCTTGGCGTTCTCCTCGAGATCGTTGCGCTGGCGCTTGTAGAAATCGGCGACGCGTACGAGGAGCTGGGGCCAGGGGATCATGCCGCCGCGGCGGTCGTCGGGCGGAAAGTAGGTGCCGCCCGCGAAGGGGCGCCCGTCGGGAAGGCAGAAGACGTTGAGGGGCCAGCCGCCGTGTCCGTGCATCATCTGCACGCTCTCCATGTATATCGCGTCGACATCGGGATGCTCTTCGCGGTCCACTTTCACGCAGACAAAGTGCTTGTTCATGAGCGAGGCGATGTAGTCGTCCTCAAACGATTCGTGCGCCATGACGTGGCACCAGTGGCAGCTGCTGTAGCCGATGGAGATGAGGAGGGGTTTGTCCTCCGCGCGGGCGCGGGCGAAGGCCTCGTCACCCCACGGATACCAGTCCACGGGGTTGTCGGCGTGCTGCCGCAGGTAGAGCGAAGATGCGTCGGCGAGTCGGTTCGGCATAGGGCGCGCACACTCGCTCCGTTTCCGGCGCGAGGCAAACCCGGAGGCGGACGGCGCCCCTCGCCCGGGAACCGAACTTTGCGCTGTCAAAGTATACAATTACGGAATAGAAACGGCGCAACAAATTAATCGCTTGTATAAATTAGCCCTAATCATTAGCGACGCAGGAAAAGGTTCACCGTGCGGGTGAAAAAACT
>JAFIGH010000097.1 GCA_020831525.1 Opitutales bacterium | reverse complement strand
TCCGCGAGGTCACATGATACACCGCCGGACCGTCCTCTCTCTTGATTCGAATCTCTCCCATGATGAGGGACCGTGACATTGTCGGAATTTTCGTCGAGCTTATTTTCTTCGAGAAAAAAGATATAAGGGCGCGTCCTGTTGGAAGGTTGCTTCGAACTCAGTCAAACCGGCTCGATTCGAGGCGGGGGATGAGCATGTCCATGTCGATGTTGTCGGCGAAGAGCCGTTGGATGATGGGGATCTTGTCGGCGTCGTCGGGCTGTGTCTTGACCGTCATGGAGTGGATTTTGGAGGCGACGGCGTAGCTCTCGTCGGCGGTGATGACGATGGGGATGCTCGTGCGCGCGAGCATTTCCATGAGTTTGGGGTGGGGGAGGACGTTGCGGGTGAGGACGATGCCGGAGACCAGCGGCGCGCTTGAGACGCCGGCGGCGGCGGCGGCGGCGAGGAGGATGTCGTCGCGGTCGCCGGGGGTGATGATGAGCACGCCGGGGCGGAAGAGGTCGATGATACCGCGCGCGGCCATTGCACCGACGACGACTTGCGTAATGCGCCCGTGCGCGCCCGTCGAGCGTCCGTTGAGCCAGCGCCCGTTGACCTCTTCGACAACCTGCGAGAGGTTGGGGGCGAGGAGTTGGCGCTGCTCGGGGATGGTGCCGAGAAGGGGCAGCCCCATCCGCGCGAGGGCGTTGCCGGTGTAGTGGCGGACGATGCCGACTTTGTCGGGGTGGACCTTGTTGATGATGGCACCGACCACGTCGACGCCTTCTTTTTCGAAAAGCGATAGGTTGAGGGCGATTTCGTCGACGGGCTTGCCGATGCCGCCGCCCGCCACGATGACGGCCTTTGCCCCGAGGAGACGCGCCACCTTTGCGTTGGAGAGGTCGCAGACCGCACCGACACCGGCGTGGCCCGAGCCCTCGATAATGACGGCCTTTTTCTGGAAGGAGGTGCGGTCGAAGGCGCGGACGATCTTGTCGACGAGGACGGGACGGGTGTTGTCGGGATCGTCAATATAGCGCCGCGTGAAGGTGCCGTCGATGGCCACCGGGCTCATGGCCTCGATGGGGACTTCGACATCGTAGATGCTGTTGAGGAGGAAAGAGTCCTCGTCGATCATGACGCCGTCGATTTCGATAAAGCGCTGACCGATGGGTTTGATGTAGCCCACCTTACCGTAGATTTTGCGCAGAGCGGCGAAGAGGCCGAGGCATGTGGTGGTCTTGCCGTCGTTCTGCCGTGTGGCGGCGACGAAAAGCCGGGGGATGTCGCGGTTGAGGGGCTGGGACTGCAATTGCGCCCGTCCTTTCCCTGCGGCTGTTCGCGCGCGGGCACCTTTTTCTTTGGCCGATTCACTCATGGCGTCGCTTGTTTCCCTGTGCCGAAGAGGAAGGATCGTTCAATGGCCTGGCATGCGGTGATGACGGCTGTGCCGAAGATGTCGTAGGCGTGCGCCCCGCGGCTGATCTCCGCGCAGGGGCGGCTCAGTCCGGTGATGATCTGGCCGTAGGTGCGCGCGCCGGCGACGACCTGAATCATCTTCGAGGCGATGTTGCCTGAATTCAGGTCGGGAAAGATGAGGACGTTGGCGCGGCCGGCGACGGGCGAACCGCCCACGCCCTTCTGCTCGGCCACAGCCGGGTCGAGGGCGGCGTCGAGCTGAAGTTCGCCGTCGACTTCGATCTCGATGCCGCGGGCGGCGGCGCGCTCGCGGGCGATATCGCGGGCCTCGCGGATTTTTTCCAGCATGGGCAGCCCGAGGCGGCTTGAATGCGTGGCAAAGGAGAGCATGGCCACGCGCGGCGGTTCGTTGGTCAGGTGCGCGGCGAGGTCGGCGGTGGTCACCGCAATGTCGGCAAGCTGGTCGGCATCGGGGTTCGGGATGACGCCGCAATCGGCGAGAAAAAGCAGTCCGCCGAAGCCGAACTCGCGCTTTTCTTGGTCGAGGATGAGCATCGACGAGGCTGTGCGGAAGCCCTCTTCGCGCGGGATGATGCGGAAGAGTGATCGCAGGCCGCTCGATGAACTCGCCGTGGCGCCGCCCACGAATGCGTCGACGCGCCCCGAGGCGAGCATGAAGGCGCCGAAATTGTGCCGGTCGAGGAGCAGATCGCGCTTTTCCGCGTCGGAGAGGCTCCCGTAGCGAGGGTGGCTGTCGACCATGGGCCGGAACAGCTCGAAATCGTCGCTGCGCTCCGGTTCCATGATGCGGATGCCGTCGAGCCGGATGTCGAGGCGTTGGGCGCGGTCTTTGATCTCGCCGCGGTCGCCGAGGAGTATGGGCACGCCGCAGCGGCGGGTGGCGAACTGACGCGCGGTCTGGATGATGCGCGGGTCCGATCCCTCGGGAAAGACCACCCGCTTCGGGTGGCGTTGGAGTTTGTCCAGTAGTTGGTCGATGAGGCTCATCGCGGGGCGGCGGGTAAAGAAAAGCACAGTAAAATACGTGTGCGCCGCGCGCGGGCCACCCTTAAATGGGGCGGCGCGGCTTTTCGGATGTGATTTGGCATTACGGGGTCTGTTAGAGTTCCGGCTTCAGGCGGTCCCGTTTTCCGCTGAAGCCGCCCGCGCGCCGGAACCACTGGAAGACGGATCTTGCCGGTTGCCCGCCGGGCTTTCCGAGCCCTCACGGGTAGATGCCACCTCCGAGCAGGCGCTCGCCATCGTAGAGCGCGCACACTTGGCCGCCGGCGAGGCCCCGCTGCTCCTCCTTGAAGCGCAGGCGACCGCTGTCGGGACCGTCGGGCTCAAAGCGGGCCTCGACGCTCGGGTCGCGGTAGCGCACTTTGCAGTGCAGATCGACGGGTGCGGCGGGTGGCGCCCCGGCGATCCAGTTGATGCGGTGCAGGCCGACCTCCGCGTGCCAGAGGGCGGCGGGCCGGTCCTGCTCGAAGGCGACGACGAGGCGGTTGGCCGCGACATTCTTGGCGATGACGACGTAGTGATTGAAATCGCTGTTTGAGGGCAGACCGATGCCGCGCCGCTGTCCGATGGTGTAGCGGTGCAGGCCGCGGTGGGTGCCGAGGACTTCGCCCGCCGCGTTGACGATTTCGCCGGGTCGGTCCGGGATGTATTGGCGCAGAAATTCGTTCATGCGCACCTTGCCGATAAAGCAGATGCCCTGGCTGTCCTTCTTGCCTGCGTTGGGCAACCCCGCCGCCCGCGCGCGCCCGCGTACCGCCGGTTTGCGCAGATGGCCGACCGGGAAGTGCGCACGCTCCAACTGCCCGCGGGTGATCATGGCGAGAAAGTAGCTCTGGTCTTTGTTGTCATCCACGCCCGCGAGCAGGGCGGTCCCCCCGCCGAAGCGCGCTCCCGCCGGTGCCTCCGCGCGGCGGCAGTAGTGCCCCGTGGCGACCGCCCCGAAGCCGTTCTCGAGCGCCCAGTCGAGGAGGACGCCGAACTTCATCTCGCGGTTGCACATGACGTCGGGATTGGGCGTAAGGCCGCGGGCGTAGCCGTCGACAAGGTAGTTGACGACCCGCTCGCGGTAGTCCGCCATGAAATTGAGCACGCGGAAGGGGATGCCGAGATGGGCGGCCACGGCTTCGGCGTCGCGGATGTCCTCCTGCCACGGGCACTCGCCGAAGGGGTCCTCCTCGTGCATCCAGTTCTTCATGTACGCGGCGGCGACGTCGTGCCCCTGCTCCACGAGTTCAAGGGCGGCGACGGCGCTGTCGACTCCCCCGGAGAGGGCGACGAGGATTTTTTCGGGTGTTGCGTCCAAGGGTCCGGAAGTCAGAGTTTCGCTCACGCTTTGGACGTCGCGCGGGAAAATCAAGCTGCAAGCCACTGCAGTGGTGGCGCGCGACAAGCTGAACAATCGTATGGCGGAAGAGAAAAGTCGAGTATACGGCGCGGTCTGGGTCTCACCGAAGTTCGGTGTGCTGAGTCTGCGGAAGGATTGGAAGGCGGCGAAACCGCCCGGAATCTTCTGGGGCGGCGACCGCCTCCCCGTCCGGCATGTCCGCCCGGCGCCCCCCATACACTACGCACGCATCAGCGGCTATTATTCCGAGGGCGGCGATGTGCATTTTGTTCTGCCGCTCTCCGAACTGGAAGATATCGATGTAGACGAGGAGGGCGGCGTCTACCTCGCCGGCGACTTCAACGGCTGGCAGAAGGCGGTTGGAAAGGAGGAGTGGAGGCTCCGCGAAGCGGATCAAACGCTCGCGGAGGAATTGCGCGACGGCGGAGCACCGCCGCACGAGAAGCGCGCCGGGGACGACGGCAACGGGGTCAACGGCCCCTACCTCACGCTCACCGTGCCGCGCAAGACGGCAAAAGCATGGAAGGACCGGCAGTTCAAGTTTGTCACGGGCAAGGAGCGCTGGATCGACGTGCCCCACGACGCACCCAATGAAGTCGCCGACGACCAAGGCAACCGCAACTACGCCTATTACCCGAAAAGAACCGGGCACCACGAGTTCTACTTCGAGACACCGCTGCCCTTCAACATCGCCAGCGACAAGTTCCTTGTCGTCGTCATCGGCCGTGATGAAGAGACCGTGCAGATGCGGCCGGGTCCGTTCCTTAAGGAGCTGAGCACCGACCTCCCGCTCGGCGCGGTCTGTTCCGAGAGTGAAACCGTCTTCCGCCTCTTCGCCCCGCTCGCGCACGGTGTGAGCCTCTACTTGTACAAAGACGCCGTGGACGGTCCGGGAAAGCCGTTGGCCATGCACCTGCGCGACAGCGTGGTGTGGGAGACTACCGTCCCCGGCAACCGGCACGGGTGGTTTTATCACTACAAGGTGCACGGCCACGCCGTCGAAGCCTTTACGTATTTTGATCCGGGCTTCCGCGTGCTCGATCCATACGCGAAATCCATCGTCGGCCCGTCGGGTCCGGGAATCGTCGTCGACGAGGCGACGCTTCCGCGCGTGAAGAAGTCTTTCAAGCCGCCGCCGTGGCACGAGCTTGTCGTTATGGAGGCGCATGTGCGCGACCTTGCCGCCCACGCGCCCGTCGATATGGAGGATGCGGAACGGTCGGGGTTCCGGGGCCTTGCCCGCTGGGTGCGGGATAGCGGAAGCTACCTGCGCGGCCTCGGCATCAACGCCGTGGAGCTGCAGCCCGTGCAGGCCTACGACTCCGCCGAATTCGCTGAATACGCATGGGGCTACATGCCGATCAACTATTTCTCGCCCGCGCCCCAGTATTGCTCCACGGGAGCGGGGACAGGGGTTTTCGAGGAGTTTGCTGACCTCGTCGCGGCTTTTCACGAAGCAGGTATCGCCGTAATCATCGATGTTGTCTACAACCACACGGGCGAGCCCAACCATTTTCAATACATCGACCGCAATTATTACTTCCTCCTCGACCAGCACGGCCACTACCTCAACTACAGCGGATGCGGAAACACCTTTGACTGCACGACGCCGATGGTGCGGCGGCTGATCATTGACAGCCTGCTTTTCTTCATCGAGCGCTTCGATGTCGACGGATTCCGCTTCGACCTCGGCGAACTCCTCGGGCGCGACACGCTTGTGGAAATCGAGGAAGCCGTCAAAGCGGTGAAGCCGTCCACTATACTCGTCGCGGAGCCGTGGAGCTTCCGCGGGCACATTGTCGACCAACTCAGGGAGACCGGCATCGCATCGTGGAACGACGGGTACCGCGAGTTCCTCAAGGAATACGTGCGCGGCGAGGGCGGGGCGGAGGGCCTGTTCTACTTTATGACGGGTTCTCGCGACAACTTCCGCTTTCCCGCGCAGACGGTGAATTACGTGGAGTCGCACGACGACCGCTGCTGGATCGACGAGATCACAGAGCATGAAAGCGGGAGCGGCGACCACCCCACCGCCAACGACCGCAGGCGTACACACCTGATGGTCTCGATCCTCTTTCTATCCGCCGGCATTCCTATGATCCACCAGGGGATCGACATGCTCAAGTCCAAGGGAGGAAAACGCAATACGTATCAGGATGGCGTAACCAACGCACTCCATTACGGGCGGATGCGCGAGTTTCCGTCCACCCACGATTACCTTCGTGCGTGGATCGCCTTCCGCCTTGGCGAGGGGCGCAGACTACTGTGCCTGCACGACACGCCGAATCCGGAGTACTTCGCCTCGTCCCGAAAGGAAAACGCGCTCGCCTTCCTCATCAATGCCGACGGTTCAAAGGGCGGCGACCGCCTGCTCTTCGCCGTCAACCCGGCCTTTCATTCGGTTTCCCTGCCCCTTCCTGAGCCGGGGGTGACGCCGCGCGAGCAGATCGCCGATGCCGAGCGCTTTGATCCCGGCGGCCTGCGGACCGCGCGGATCCCCGTCGACCCCGACGGGCGCATCCACCTGCCGCCCCTCTCCTGTGCCCTCTGGCGGGCGTGACTGCAATGGTGCACGGACTCGCGGGCGCGCTCCCACTCGATCAGTGCGGAGGTGTCGAGAATCAATCCCATGGGTTTAGTTCGGGTAGTTCCCGGCTGTTCGCACGTTCCAAGTCATCCGCGAAGGTCGGGTCTGCCGGCTTGACCCGGCGGCCTTTGCGGCAACCTTCACCGGGCATGGCCAAGAAACCGATGGACGACGAATCCCCCATGGTCGGCGCGCCCGCGCCCGCCTTTGACCTGCCGGACCAAAACGGCAAGCGGCACAAGACCGCCGATTACAAAGGACGGTATGTCGTCCTTTTCTGGTACCCGAAAGACGCTACGCCTGGCTGCACAAAGGAGGCCTGCGGCTTCCGCGACAGCGCAGAGGATTTTGCGGAGGCGGGCGCGGTTGTGCTGGGCGCGTCCGTCCTCGACAGCGCCTCCAAGGCCAAGTTCGCGGCGAAGCACAATCTCGGGTTTCCACTCCTCGCCGACGAGGATCACGCCGCCGCGGAGGCCTTCGGCGTGTGGAAGGAGAAATCCATGTACGGACGCAAATACATGGGCATCGCCCGCGAAACCTTTGTCATCGGCCCAGACGGCGAAATCGCCGCCCACTGGCCCAAAGCGGCGGGTAGCGAGAGCCACGCCGCCGAAGTCCTGCGCTGGTTGAAAGAGAACGCGCGGTAGGCGGTGTGGCCGAGCCGGCGGAGCGTGGGCGGCCTTTGGCCGACGTGCCCGGGAGAAGGTTTTGCCTGACTGGCGTCTGCTGGGTTCTCATTCCCATGGGTGCCGGACTCAGTGAGGAGCCCGTGGACTCATACTTCGTAGACGCGGAGTGGTTCGGGGTCGAGGATGGCGGCTTTAGGGAGGGCTTCGGCGAGGGCGGCGGCAAACCATTGGCGGGCGTCGGGATCTCCGTGCGTGAGGACGATCGCGCGGGGATCGAGGCTGACGGCGTAGTCGAGGAGTTCGCCGCGTTCGGCGTGGGAGCTGAGGTCGAAGCGTTCGACGGAGGCGAGGCGGTTGGCGCGCTTGTCGATGGAGTCGAAGGGAAAGGGGGCTCCGGCGGGGGAGGCGAGGAGTTTGCCGCCCGGGGTTTCCGGGTCGCAGTAACCGACGAAGGCGACGGCGTTGCTTTCATTGCCGAGGAGCGAGGCGCAGGCGTTGTAGGAAGGTGTCTTGGCGACCATCATTCCGCTGCTGAGGATGTAGATTGCCTGGTGGCGCGGGAGTTTTGTGCCGTTGCCGTTGTCCGGCAGCGGGAGCACGCCGAGATCTTTCACGACTTGGCGGCGGAAATCGCAACCGCCGGTTTTGCGCGAGATTTCGTCGAAGTGGTTGACGAGGTCGAGGCCGAGGCCGCTGGCGTAGACGGGGACGGGCGGCAGCGCGCCGCGGAGCTTGGCACGATGGAGGAGGGTGAGGATTTCCTGCATGCGCCCGAGGGCGAAGGCGGGGACGAGGAGCGAGCCGCCGCGGGCGTGAACGGTGCGGATATGTTGAAGGAATCTCTCGACCTCGGTGTCGCGCGAGGTTCCGGCGGGGCGTTCCGTGCGCCCGCGGGTGGTTTCGAGGACGAGGGTGTCGACGCGCTGGCGCGGGAGGCGGGCGCCTTTGAGGATAGCTTGGTCGGCGAAGAGGACATCGCCGGTGATGAAGATGCGGCGGTGTTTGTATTCGAGGGTGACGGAGGCCGCACCGGGGATGTGTCCGGCGGGGTGAAAGGTGAGGACGAGGGTCTCGCCCGAAGCACTGGAAAAGATGCGGGGCTGGTTGAAGCCGAGCGGAAAGACGCGCGCGCCCATGCGCTCGATCTCCGAGCGGGTGAAGAGCGGGTATTCGGAAATGCCCTCGTCCTCCCGCTGGCGGATCATGACGTTGTAGGAGTTTTGCAGCATGCGGCGTGCGAGCAGCTTGGAGGGTGCGCTCATGACGAGGGTGCTTTCCGGGTGTTGGCGCATGAGCACGGGCATGGCCCCGAGGTGATCGAGGTGGCAGTGCGTGAGGAGAATGAGGTCGACGGGCAGGTCGCGCGCGTGGTCAAAAGCGGGAAGGGCGCGGTTGCCGCTCACGCGGGGACTGAGGCCGGCGTCGACGGCGATGCGGAAGGGCCCGAGTTCAAGGAGCAGGCAGTTGGCGTCGATACCACCGTGGCGGTTGAGGTCGGTGAGGTTCAATGGACGGGCGGCACGGGGATGATGGCGGCGATGGCGGCGGGGGTTCAGCCGCCGGCGACGATGCGCAGGATTTCAAGGCGGTCGCCTTCGTTGAGGACGGTTTCGGCAATGGCATCGCGCGGTAGGGCGCGGCCGTTGTGTTCGACGACGACGTGCGCGGGCGAGAGCCCCTGGCTTTCGACGAAGCGGTCGAGCGGGGTCCCCTCGCTTATCGCAAACGGTTCGCCGTTGGCTTGGACGGTGACGGTTGTTCGGTTCATGGAAGGTAGGAACAGGCCCCGCAGTCTCAGGCATTGCCGGAGACGAGTGATTGATCGAAGTCTTTCCACACCGGTTCATAGCCTTGGGTGCGGATCATGGCGGCGATGGTGGCGGGGCTGCGCTCGTCGGCGATATGGAACTGCTCGCCGGGTTGCTCGTCTTTAGTCTGCGTCCACGATGTTTCGTCGAAGGAGCTGTAGCCGCCGGGTTCGGTGGAGGCACCCGCGCTCATGTGCGTGACGCCGAGGCGAACGAGGCCGTTGCGCAGGGTGGGGTGTTCGCGCGTGGAGAGGACGATGCCCGCGTGCGGGAGGAGCAACCGGAAGGCGGCGATGAGCTGCACGAGGGCGCGGTCGTCCATGAAGTACCGCGGGTCGGGCTGGAAGCCGCCCGCGGCGGGGCGCATGCGCGGGATGCTGATAGAGATCTGCGCTTTCCAGCAGTGCTGCAGGAGATGGCGCGCGTGGGCGGCAACGGAGAGGGCCTCGTAGCGCCAGTCATGCAGGCCAAAGAGCGCGCCGATGCCGAGGCGGCGGAAGCCCGCCGCGTAGGCGCGCTCGGGAGTGTCCATGCGCCATTCGTATTTTCTCTTCGGTCCGGCGGTGTGGAGTTCGGTGTAGGTCGGCTTGTGGTATGTTTCCTGGTACACCACGAGTGATTCGCAGCCGGCCGCGACCATGGGGCGGTAGGGCGCGGTCTCGAGCGGCCCGAGTTCGAGGGCGATGCCGGGGACGATGTCGAGGCAGCGGCGCACGACTTCCTCGACATATCCATTGGACACATACTTCGGGTGTTCGCCCGCGACGATGAGGATGGAGCGGAAGCCCTGGTGCGCGAGTTTGCCGACTTCGTCGACGACCTGCTCGACGGGCAGGGTGATGCGCGGGATCGGGTTGTTGCGGGAGAAGCCGCAGTAGGTGCAGATGTTGACGCACTCGTTGGAAAGATAGATGGGCGCGAAGAGGCGGATGACTTTGCCGAAGTGCCGTCGTGTGACGGCCTGCGACCGCGCTGCGAGCGCCTCCAGCCGCTCCTGCGCGGCGGGTGAGATGAGGGCGGCGAATTCACGCAGGTTGCGTGCCGACCCCCGCGCGAGGACGCTGTCGACGGTGGCCGCCGAGGTGTCTTCGGACTGCCGGACGAGTGCCTCGACGGGTAGTTGTGAATAAATCTCAGAAAATCCCATAGGTAGGAGTCCGCGGGTGCGGCTTTAGCCGAGAAACGATGTGAGGGGCGAGGTGGCGACGGCTTGCGCGGCGGTGTCGGCGAGGCCTGTCTCGTAGGCCGCCCGCCCGCTCTCGACGGCGAGGGCGAAGGCGCGCGCCATACGCACGGGATCGGACGCGACGGCGATGGCGGTGTTGACGAGGACGGCGTCGGCCCCGAGTTCCATGGCGGCGGCGGCATGACTGGGAGCGCCGATGCCGGCGTCGACGACAACGGGAACGCGCGCCTGCTCAATGATGATGCGGATCTGCGCCTCAGTTTCGAGTCCGCGGTTGGAGCCGATGGGAGACCCGAGGGGCATGACCGTCGCGCAGCCCACGTCCTGGAGGCGGGCGGCGAGGACGGGGTCGGCGTTGATGTAGGGGAGAACGGTGAAGCCCTCGCCGACGAGTATTTCGGCCGCCTTGAGGGTCTCGATGGGATCGGGAAGGAGGTAGTTCGGGTCGGGGTGGATCTCGAGTTTGATCCACTTGGGCAGGCCGGCGGCGGCGGCGAGGCGCGCGATGCGCACGGCTTCGGCGGCGTCCATCGCGCCGGCCGTGTTGGCGAGAACGAGGTAGCGCTCCGCATCCAGATAATCGAGAATGTCTGCGAACGGATCAGAACCGCGCAGGCTGGCGCGTTTGAGCGCGACAGTCACCAAGCCGGTGCCGCTCGCCGCACAAGCGTCGCGCATCACCTCGTTGGAGGCGAACTTCCCGGTGCCGACGAGCAGCCGCGACGGAAATTCGCGACCGGCAATGTGCAGGGTCTCTGTGCCTAGGTTGCCAGACATATTTTCGCAACGTATGCGCATGCCCTGCCTTTGCAACGGGAAAGGCGGCGAGTCCGGCGCTACCTGCGCGGCGTGATTTGCTTTTCCATCATTGTCTGGGCGAGGGTGCCGTAAAGCGCGGGGGCGGCACCGGTGGCACGGTAACCGAGGCGGAGATAGAAGGAGACGACATCGCGGCGCGCGTGGAGGTAGACCCGCCGCACGCCGAGACGGCGGGCGGCGGCTTCAAGCACGTTCATGACGGTCCGCCCGTGGCCGAGTCGCCGGCAGGCGGGGGCAGAGGCGACGTAGCGGACGCGGGCGTTGGCGGCATCGATGAGGTGGAGCCGCCCGACGGCGAGAACGGCGCCGTGTGCATCGAAGACGGCGCGGTGAACGGCGGAGCCTTCGTGTTTGTCGCGTTCGCTGCCCCGTGGTTGCCCGAGCGGAGCGCGCAACCACTGCCACCGGGCGGTGTAGTAGGCGTCCCACTCCTCCGGCGTGCGGGGCTCGCGTGCGGCGAAGGTGTCGGCAGGCCGTCTCCGGACATCGTCGCGCATGTCTTCAAGCGCGGCTTACAGGTGGCGGACGACGGCTTTGGCAACGCCTTGCACGACAAGTTCGGCGACGGGGTGGAGGGTGGGGTAGCGGCGGTTTTCGGCTTTGAGGTAGGGCGGCTCGCCCGGTTTGTTGACGAAACGTTTGAGCGTTGTCTCTCCGTCGATGAGGGCGGCTACGATATCGCCGTCGCGCGGCGGGCTCTGCTCGACGATGACGGTGTCGCCGTCGAAGATACCGGCGTCGACCATGCTCTCGCCGCGCACCTTGAGACCGAAGCTGCGGCGGGTGCGGCGGATGCCGGCTGACTCGACATCGATCTGCAGGCGGCCGATTTCGCCGGAGGTTTCCACGCCGTCGGGGTAACCTGCCGCGATGTGCCCGTAGATTGGGATTTCGAGCACGTCGAGCGCTTCGCGGGGCGGGCTGTCGTCGTTCAGGTCGAGGTTGATGCGGTAGGTGCGCGCCTGGCCGGGGATACGGCTGATGTAGCCCTTGCGCTCGAGGGCTCGGATATGGCCCATGACGGCGTTGGTGCTGCGGAAACCGAAGTGCTGCTCGATTTCGCGAAAACTGGGCCATGTGCCGTGCTCGCGCATGTGCAGCTGCAGATACCCGAGGACTTCCTGTTGGCGGACGGTTAGATCTTTCATGCTAAGCAAATGTTTAGGTGCTCGCGCGTTCACCGTCAAGCGCTCATTCCGGAAATTTTTTGGTGCCGGTGCAGGCGGGCGGCGTCGCGCTCCGGCAAAGATGATTATTTGAACGAATCCCGGTTTCTTGTGATCGGATGGAGCAATGGAATCATCCCATACCCCGTTGCATTGCCCCCGGCGCGAGATGTTTGAACATCCGCTCCCGCTCGGCAGTAAGTTCAGGCGCGGTCGGCCCGGCGGGTCGCGAAATCGCGCGGTCATGGCGCAATGTGGGAATCTTTGGTTGACATATCTCCCCGCCGCTCGTTGAGACAGTGGAAATGTTTGAGCGACGCTTGAGTCATTGACTTGCCCGGGAGTGTATGTCACAGATGTTACGGTTTAGAGACAACGATTGCCGCCTCCGTGCATCGCCCCGCAACAACCATGATGCTTCCTTGGATAACCCGCGAAGCAGTATTTCAAGACACCTCAGTTTACTTCGTAAATCCATTACAACGATTCACATGAAAAAACGATTACTCCTCGGCCTCGCGGTCGCCTTCGCGGCGCCTGGCATGGCCTCTGCCCAGAATCCGGAGCAGGTCCGGGAACGCATCGAAGGCACGCGCACGACGATTGAGCAGATGGTCCGCGTGCGCACGACGCTTTCGGAGACGCGGCGCGACTGGGAAATCTACCAAGAGACGGCGCAGCGACGCATCGACCTCTTTCGCTCGGAGCGCGACGACCTGCGCCTGCGCCTGGAGGAGACGGAGGCGCGCACGACTGAGGCGGAGCGCCGCATCGCTGCGATCCGCGAGGATATCGACGCGGTGCGCGCGGCCAACCGCTCCATCCAGGAGGCGTTGCCGGGCCTCGAAGCGCGTTTGCGTGAGATCGCCCAGTATTTTCCGCGTCCGCTGCGCAACCGCACCGAGCGGCTCATCGGGCAGCTCGGGCGTTCGCAGCAGGCTTCCGACCGTATGGCGGTCGTAGTGGGCCTTTTGAACGAAGCGGACCGCTTCAACTCGCTTTTCACTGTCGATGTGGACGAGCGCCGCCTCGACGACGGTGAGATCGTGAGTGTCGACGTGATCTACATCGGTCTCGCCTTCGCGTATTATGTCGACCGCGAGGGCAATGTCGCCGGCTACGGCGTGCCCGCCGACGGCGGGTGGGAGTGGACGGAGCAGACTGAACTCGTCGGGCCCGTGCGCCGTGCGGTGGAATTTTACGCGGGCCGCGTCAAGCCGGCGCAGGCCGTGAGGCTCCCCGTCCGTATTACCGACGTCACCATCGGCGACTGACCGCTGCAAACTTTCAGCTTTTCCACGACAATGAAGAAACTTTTTCTTACCCTTACTTTTGTCCTCGGCGCGGGCGTTCTCGCGGCCCAGGATTTCGATGCCGCTGTGCGGCAGGCACAGGAGCGCCTCGAACGCGCCCAGCAGCAACTGGAAGCGCTCAACGAGGAGATCAAGGACAACCGCCCGTCTCTTGCGGCGGAACTCGACGTGTTGGAAGACGAGGTCGTGCGCCTGCGTGCCGAAGTCTCCGACGCGGCCCGCATCCGGCAGAGCGTGGACCTCGAAGTCAGCCAGCTGCAGCAGCGCCTGCGCGACATCCAGGAAAACAACAACTATATCAAGTCGACGCTCCTCAACGATTACTTCCGCCGTTTCGAGAACAACATCGACGAGTCGGAGATCCCGGTTTACCGCGAGAAGATCCGCCGTACGCTGGAACTGCTCGACACGGATGATCCGATGGATGATTCGGAGATTTTCGAGCGGCAGTTGGAGCTTCTCAATGTCGCCGTCCGGCGCCTCGCGGATTCCATCGGCGGCAAGCGTTTCGACGGCGAGGCGTCCATCGCCCGCGGTGCCATTCGCGAGGGTTCCTTCGTTGTCGTCGGCCCCAACTCATACTTTCAGTCCGACGACGGTGAGTTCGTCGGGATCTCACGCGGCACACACAATAACCGTGCCGACATCTACCTGCTGCCGCAGTACCGCGCCGGCATCTCCCGCGTGATCGACACGGGCGAGGGCGACCTGCCGATTGACACGACCGACGGCGAGGCATGGGAAGCAGAGGAGCACACCTTGACCCTTGCCGAGGAGATCCGCACCGGCGGCCCTGTCATGGTGCCGATCCTCACGCTGCTTTTCGTCGCGACGATTATCGCGATCTTCAAGACCTTCGAACTCTTCTCCGTGAAGTCGGCCAAGGAGCGCGACCTGCGGACGATTCTCGGCCACATCCGCGAAGGCGAAAAAGATAAGGCCCTGGCGCACGCTAAGTCGGTCAGCGGACCAGTCGGCGACATGCTCACCGCGGCGGTCGAAAACGCCGACGAGAACAAGGAGGTCGTCGAAGAAATCCTCTACGAAAAGATCATCAACACCCAGCCGAAGCTGGAGCGTTTCCTCGCCATCATCGCGGTGACGGCGGCGACGGCGCCGCTCCTTGGTCTCCTCGGGACCGTCACGGGCATGATCCGCACCTTCAAGCTCATCACGATTGTCGGCACCGGTGACGCGCGCAATTTCGCCGCCGGTATATCTGAGGCGCTCATCACAACCAAGTGGGGCCTCATGATTGCCATCCCGACGCTCATCGTCCACGCCCTCCTCAACCGCAAGGCCAAGGGCGTGGTCGCGAGCATGGAGCAGACCGCTGTCGGCTTCATCAACGGCATCGAGGAAATCCGCCTGAGCAAGAAGGACGTTGCCTGAGAGCCCGTTTCACGGAGCTGACCTAATGGACGCGTTCCTCTCCATAATTGCCCAGGTTCCCGATGCGGCGGAAGCCGCGCAGGAACTCTACACCGATCTCTCGTGGGACGATTTTCCGGCCTTCACGTGGCAGACGTGGCGGGACGGCGGATGGCTTATGATTCCGCTTTTCATGCTCGCCCTGGCCATCTACTTCCAAGCTATGTCGCTCTACATGCGGCTCAGCCGCACGAAGGCGAAAAAGGTCCCGCGCGAGGTGTGGGAAGGGTGGCTCGACAATCCGGAAAAGGGCGAGGGACACCTCGGCGAAGTCGTGCGCTTTGTCGTCGGCGACGGACGTTTCACCGCTGACGCGCTCATGCGTGTCGAGGCGGTGCGCGCCCGGATCATCCCGGCGGTGAATTCCCGCATAACTGTATTAAGTGTGCTCGTCACCATCGCCCCCCTCATGGGCCTGCTCGGGACGGTCATCGGGATGCTCGCGACCTTCCGTGTGCTCTCCTCGGCGGCGAGCACTGCTGTTGAGCTGGTCGCGGAGGGCATCCGTATCGCGCTCATCACAACCCAGACCGGCCTGATGATCGCCATCCCCGGCTACATCCTCATCGCGCTCGTCATGCGCGGCCGCAACCGCTACATCGCCTTCCTCGCGGAGCTGGAGTCGGTTGTCGTGCAGCGGATGTACAATGCAGGCGGCGAGGAAGAAAGAAAAGCATCATGAGCAAGCGTGGATCTTTAAGCAGCCGCGACGACGCGGAGGTGAGCGACATCAATATTTCGCCGCTCATCGACATGGTCTTCATCCTCCTCATCTTCTTCATCGTCGTGACGGTGTTTGTCGAGGAGCCGGGGGTGGAGGTGCAGCGCGAGCGCGCGTTCACCGCCGCTCAGCTCGAGCGCATGAGCATTCTCTTCGCCGTCACCGAGGGCGGTGAAGTCTACTACGGGGGTGACGACATCGGGATTGTGGGCGTTCGTGGCGTTGTGCGCCGCCTGACATCGCAGACACCGGCCATGCCCATTATTATTCAGGTCGACCGCGGCGCGCCCTCCGGGATCGTCATCCGGGTGATCGACGAATCGAAGCTGGCCTCGCCGCCGTCCATCGTCAGCTTGTCCACGGACGAACAAAGAGGCCGTTAGGGGCGTCTCACCTACAGGAGGAATGTGATGAGCAAGAAAAGACAGGAAAATGAAGGCGGTCCGCCGAGCCTTAAGTCGGAATATCCCGTTTCGATCACAACCGGCGTGATCTTCGCCTTGGTCGTAATGCTGTTGCTGCCGATTAGCCAGTATATCTCGACTCTGCGCGAGCGCCTTACGCGGACCGTCGAACTCGTCGATTACCAGCCGCCGGAGGTTCCGCCTGAACCGCCGCCGCCGGAAGACGTCGAGGATGACACCGATATCGACGACGTGGAAGAGCAGCGCGAGCCGCCGACCCTCGACCAGTTGGAACTCGCCCTCAACCCCGATGTCACTGGGCTCGCCGGGGGTGATTTCACCGTGCCCGATTTTCAGATCGGCGCGGGACTCGACGAGATCATCTACGAAATCGGCGACCTCTCCCATCCGCCGCGGCCGACTTTCCAGCCGGAGCCCACCTATCCGCCGGAGCTTCGCAACGCCCGCATCTCCGGCGAGGTTGTCCTCGAGTTTATTGTCACTCCAGACGGCACCACGCGCGACATCCGTGTGCGCAACTCATCCAATCCCGGCTTTGACGAGCCGGCCATCCGCGCCGTGCGCCGCTGGCGTTTCGAACCGGGCGAGAAAGACGGGCAGGCCGTCAATACGCGGGTGCGCATTCGCATTCCCTTCCGCCACAGCTCTTGATCTCCTTTATTTTGGTCATCCCACACAATTTTGTTTCCATGAAAAAGATCACTATCCTTTTCGGACTCCTCGGCACCGCCGTGGCGCTGAGCGCCATTTCGCGCCAGGAAGTCCTCGAAGTCTACCGTTCTCCGCAGTGGGAGCGCGCGTTTGCGGGCACCTATGGCATTGATTCCGGTGTTGAGCCCGAACTCGACCGGCAAGACCGCGCCATTATGGAGCTGCTCCCGAAGATCCGGGAGAATGTGCAGCGCGCCTCCGAGGCGGAAGCGGAGGGACGCTCCGGCGACCAGCACCTCCGTGCCGTGGTCGAAGAAGCCGAGGCTTACATCCGCCGCAAGCGGAACGAGGGGCAGCAGCCTTCCGCCAACATCCTGCAGATCGCCGGCAACGTGAGCATGCGCCTCGCGGAGAACGCATCCGGCGGCGAGCAGCGACGCTGGCAGGACCGGGCGCTGGAGTATTTCCGGCAAGCCGTGGAGGTCTTTCCGAATTTCCGGCGCGTCCATACAAACATGGGGCATATCTATTTCCGCATGGAGAACCGGCGCGAAGATGCCAAGCGGCACTTCGTGCGCGCCGTGGAGCTGGGACTCAACGACGCCATTGTGTTCGGTCTCCTCGGATATATCTACTTCGAAGAGGGCCGCTACACTTCTGCCGAAAATGCCGTGCGCAATAGCCTCATGCTCAATCCGGGAAGCTTCGAATTCCGGCAGATTCTCGCCCAGCTCCTCTTCAATCAAGAGCGCTATCACGAGGCCCAGTCGGCTCTTACGGAACTCCTCTACGAGCGCCCGAACAGCTCGGATCTGTGGAATCTTCAGGCCAACACCTTCATCGCCACGGATCGCATCGACCAAGCCACCCAGAACCTTGAAATGGTGCGGATGATGGGTGTCGCCGACTCCCAGTCTCTGCGCCTCCTCGGCGACGTCTACATGAACCGCAACATTGTCGAGGACGCGGCGGAAGCCTACCGCGAGGCCATCGAAGCGGCGCGTGACCTCACGCTCTACCAGTCCTTTATCGGTGCCGTCCGTACCCTCATCAATTTCAGCGGTTACGATGAAGCCATCGCCGTTATCGACACACTCGAAGGACGCTTCGAGGATGACCTGAGCGAAGAACAGGAGATTGAACTCCTCACCCTCCGCTCGCAGGTCAATGTCGTCATGGGTCGCGGCGAGGAAGCGATCGACAACCTCGAAGCCGTCCTGCGGCGCGATCCGTTCAACGCCGGTGCCCTCATCGCCCTTGGTCAATACTACTCCGACCGCACGCCGGACCTCGACTTGGACGAGGAACAGCAACAGGTTCAGGAGCGGCGCTTCCAGAATCAGGCGATTCTCTACTTCGAGCGCGCCCAGGATGTCGACGACATCGACCAGCAAGTCCGCGCCTACGTTTCGCATGCCCGCCTGCGCGTCCGCCGCCAGGAACTGGACGAAGCCATCCGCCTCCTCGAGTCCGCCCAAGGGCTCCGCCGCCAGGAACACATCGAGTCCTACCTCAATCAGATCCGCCAAGCCGTGCGCGCCCGCCGCGCCCGGTCCTAAAGGCTGGGAAGGGAAAAGTCCCGCCGTTTCTCGTTCTCCCTCACCGCACTTGGAATGAACGAGGAGGTCCGCTTCTCCTACTAACCATGAAAAGGATAGAATCTATGGGTCGCGATCAAAGGACATACATGCGCTCGAAAAAGGGTTTCACCCTTCTCGAAATGCTTATCGTTATCGGGATGATTGCCCTTATCATCGGGCTTTCCGTCGGTGTTCTCTCCAATATGTTCGGCGAGTCGCAGGTCGATACTGCGAAAATGTACGTCAACAGCTCGCTGAACGCTCCGCTGGAGCAATACCGTATCCACATGGGCTCCTACCCGACGACGGAAGAAGGCCTCCGCGCCCTCTACCAAGCTCCGGCTGGCCGGGAAACACGCTGGCGCGGACCCTACATCCGCGAGATTCCCGTCGATCCATGGGGCAACGAATACCAATACCGCTTTCCCGGGCAGCGCAACCCCCTCGGTGCGCGCGGCTTCGACATCTGGTCACGCGGCCCGAATCCGGAAGACGAATCGTCCTGGATCGGCAACTGGTGAAGCTGCGGGTGAGTGGGCTCTGAATGATTTTCAGCCGTACGAACTTCCGCGATCTCCGGCCAGACTTCGGCCTTCCGCCCGGTTTTCTCCAGATACGGAAAGGCAGTCTGCGTAGCCCGTAGCAGAGGACTGACCACTATCTTCTCAAGGGACACTCCGGTTAGCGCCTCGGTCGCTTGCTCTGCCTGTTTTTGCCCCTCTTCCGAGAGCGGATCCAAGTCCAGCATCGAATAGTCGCCCGTGGCATTTCCATGGGATTGACCATGACGAAGCAGAAAAAGACTCATCTGAAAAGGTATCTGGATTTTCGGACATTTCTTGGAGAATGAGCCCGCTGATCTTCCCATGGCAACCGTTTCAGCCGAAGGGGTTGAGAAGTCGCGTCGCCACAATGCCATCCTTCGCGTTGCCCTCCGCAAACTCATCCAGATGAATCAGGCCCGCCGCCTCTCCGACCTCGCCGTGCCGCCGGGTAATCGCCTCGAAGCCCTCAAGGGCGCTCTCGACGGGCTTCACTCCAATCCGCATCAACGACCAATGGCGGATCGTTTTTGCCTGGACCCCCAAACGGTCCCGCCGACGTTCGGATCGCGGATTACCATTGACAACCACCCCATGACGTTACACGTTATGCCCATGAAGAATTCCATCACACCCGGCGAGATACTCCTCGAGGAATACCTCAAGCCCATGGGCATTTCGCAGAACGCCATGGCCCGCGCCATCGGCGTGGCCCCGCGCGCCATCAATGAAATCGTTCTTGGCCGCCGCTCCATTACTCCAACGATGTCCATCCGTTTCGGTGCCTTCTTCGGCCAGTCCGACCAGTTCTGGCACGGTCTGCAAGTTGAATGCGACTTCCGCGCCCTCGCCAAGAAGCGCAAACAGCTCACCACCGGCGTCCGCCCCGCCCGCGAACTCGCTGCCACTTGAACACGTCTAAAAAGTAAACGCCACCCGCCGCAAGACCGTTCCCTACGACATCTACCTCCCCGCCACCCGCACCCGCGCGGCCTGCAAGGTGGCCACCATCGACATCGAAGTCATGTACGGCGGTTCCGGCTAGGAAATGGTCACCCCCGAATCCTCCGACCGGATCGACGAACCACAGAGACGGTTCGTCCGCAAACGCGCGGGAAGATCGTTGACTTCTCCCTAAAAGCTGCCGGTTAGGCGGACACCCTTCGCCTCGCGCACCTACCTCCCGCCGCTCCTTCCAACGCCGCCGAGCGGGGTTTCTCCGTTGATGCGCGTCGTCACGCGGCCGAAGGTGTCCGGCGGCCCGCCGACGGCCCGCCCTGTCTGTTGCCTCCGCGCGTCGCGGAAAACCGTTGTCCTTCGGTCGAAGCGGTCGGGTGCGCTTGTTTCCGCCGACCCGATCACCTGACCGCGGTGATCACGGAAGACGGTGCGTTGGCGCCCGAAGACATCCGGGGCGGTGGTTTCCGCGCGCGCGACAACCCGTCCGGAGCGGTCCCGGATCTCGCTTCGCTGCCGTCCGAACACATCCGGCGCGGCGGTGACCATCGTTCCGACCTGCCGCCGCCGATCGTCCAAAAGCGTGGATTGCTGCCGCCCAAAGACATCCGGTGCCTGCGTCTCGATCCGTTGCACGGCTGCGCCCGCGGTTTCCGCACCGATCAGAAGGACCGCCATCAGCGACAGCCCCGCCAACCAGACCGACGTTTTCATAATTCCAGTATGGGAGCGAATGGGTGGCTGTGGCAATGCAATCTTTGAAATCTTTGACCCGGTCCACGCTGACCCGAAGCCTCCTGCCTTATGCCCCGACAAGCAAAGCAACCGTCCGACCTGCCATACGTCGACTTCTTCACCCGCAATTCTGTCGATGTGATCGTCACCGAGCACGCGGCGGCGGAGGACACCCCGAACCGTTTCTTGTCCCGCCCCGATTCCCTGCCAGACGTCCCCCGCCTGTGTCGCGTCCCCTCCCTCTCGCCGATCTGCATCGCACCCGCCTTGCGACCCTCTTTCCCGGCGGCGGGTAGCTCTTCGGGTTTCCTGAATTGCAGCGGATTTCAATCGTCCTGCGCCGCCGCCCTTAAGAGCGCGTAATGGGCTTCACGGTGATGCCCGGCAGTATCCGTCCGGCAAACGACCCCCTGTCATGAACCGGCGGCGGTGTGGTAGACTGCGGACGGTTCTTTGACAAGGTGTTCGGGATGGGCGGCGGCCCAGTTCCAGGGCAGGAGTTCTTCGAGCAATCCGTCGCC
>JAFIGH010000096.1 GCA_020831525.1 Opitutales bacterium | reverse complement strand
GTAGGCTGAAGCTTCAGCGAGGCACGGTTGCGGCTGGAAGGATCGCGCGCGCGCGGCGGTCGCTCGCTGAAGCTTCGCGCTACTTGGGGGGTGCGGCGCGTAGGCTTTAGCGAGGCACGGTTGCGGATGGGCGTGGGGGCGGGACAAAAGAGGGAGAGGAAGACGAAGAGGGAGACAAAGAGGGTGGTGACACGGGGAACGGTCCCGGCGGCGGCGTGGTGCGGACTGGCCTGCGACGAGCTGAGCCGAGTCGAGGTCTCGCACCTACGGGGCGCTTCTGTGAATCCCTCGTTGACCGTATCCACCGGAACGCCGATACTGGAATCCGGTATGAGTTCGCATCCATTCAACGACGACCCCGGGGCGGCGGCTCTCCGCGAGAGAATTGAGCAATGGCGCCGCGCTGAGCCCGTCTTACGCGGTCAGCGCGAGCGCGATATCCGCAATGCCGATACGCAGGCCTCCGTGGCGTGGTTCGACGGTGTATTCCGGGCTTTGGGTCCCGATACCTCCCGCCGGGACCTTGGGCTGGTGGAACAACAGCGGCTGTTCGCCAAGTTGCGCCGGCAATGATCGATCTTTTTCAGGCAGCCGCGGGTCTTCAGGGGTTCTTCGAGGAACGCGGATGGAAATTTTGTTTTATCGGCGGATTGGCGGTGGTTCACTGGGGAGAGCCGCGATTGACGCGGGATATCGATCTTACCCTTTTGACGGGCTTTGGACGTGAGGAGGCGTTTGTGGATGAGCTTCTTGCTCACTTTCCGGCGCGAATGGAGAATGCCCGCGCTTTTGCTCTCGAAAACCGAACACTGCTCCTTTCGGTTGCGGGCGGATTTCCGGTTGATGTTGCTTTGGGAGGATTGCCTTTCGAAGAAGAGGCGACCCGCCGCGCCCGCGACGTCGAATGCGCTCCGGGGACATTCCTTCGTCTGTCGTCACCGGAGGACCTGATGATCATGAAGGCATTCGCCGGGCGAGCGCAGGACTGGACCGATGTCGAGGGGATTGCTGTCCGTCAGGGAGGTAAGCTGGACGTAGGCTACATATTCCGACAGCTCGTGCCTCTCCTGAGAGCAAAAGAAGACACGGAATCCGCTGACAGATTGCGGGGTGTTCTCTGAATGAGATGAGGCGGGCGGGCTTTCGCATTCGCCCGCCGTATGTCGGGGCGGAAGAATCCCTCCGCGCTCTCCGCTCCTGTTCCAACATTGCGGTTGGCGGGCGGTTGGACGGGATCCGGAGGGAGCGTGCGGCTTGGGCTTGTATGGGCGCAGGCTCCGCAGGCGCGAGGCAAGCTCGCACGCCACGATTTCGTGGGTTGGCGGGCGACGGCAGTGATGGATGGCGCGGTAGGCCGGGGGGGAGTGCCCGCCGACGTAGCCGGGGGCCATCCTGGCCCCCGGAGCGGGAGCGACTGCGATGAAATGTACGTCGTCGCCGGGCGTGCGTCGGCTTGGGCACCCCTCAGTCGACGTACCTGTCCACCTCGGCGCCGCGGGCGGCGATGGCCTCGCGGAGGAGGCCGAGGTCGAGCCGGACGCCGGGGCGGATGTTGTTTTCGCTGAACCAGCGGGCGTTCATTTCGAGGGCGTAGCGGATCTCGTCGCTGCGCGACTGGGTGGGGGTGGTGTCGTGCGCGATCATGGAGTGGATCTCGCGCAGGACGCCCTCGCTGTCGAAAAATCCGATGTCGAGGTGGATGAGCGTGTTCTTCATCCAGAAGCTCATGCGTTGCGGCTCGCGGTAGATAAACAGCATGCCGCGGTCAGTGTCGAGGGTTTGGCGGTGCATGAGTCCGCGCGACTGTTCGCGGCGGGAAACGGCGATCTGCGCTTCCAGCCGCGTTCCGTCGACGGCGAGGGGGAACCAGTGCTCGAAGGGGAGGGGATCGGCCGCCGGAGGGGTGTCTTCGGGGCCGCAGGCGGCGGTGAAGAGAAGCGTGGTGCCGACGGCGAGAAGAAGAAGGTACCGGGTCATAGGGCGCATGGGGATTTGTGTAGACAGGCGCGGGCGGCACGCAATGGTAATCGCGTGGCGAAGAAAAAGCGTTCCCGCGCCCCCCGGGGCAATCTTCTGTATTCCAGCACGGACCAGTCGGCCGATGCCCTGTATTTCGGCGGTGTTTCCGTGCCTGACGCGTTCATCGCCTTTTCCAAGGGTCGCAAGCGTGTGGCTGTGGTGAACCGTCTTGAGTTCAACCGCGTGCGCACGCAGTCGCGTTTCGACGAGGTGCTGCCCTGGGAGGCGTGGTCGAAGCGCGCGGGCGAGACCCTGAAGAAGGAAGGGGCACGCAAGCCGTCGGAGGCCGCGCTTGTCGCGGCTGTCGTGGAGGCGCTGGCGAAAGAGTACGGTGTGGGCGGATTCCGCGTGCCCTTTGCCTTTCCGGCGGGGCTCGCGCTGGCCCTTGGCGCGCGCGGCGTCGACATCGAGCCGGTCGACGGAATGCTCTTTCCGCAGCGCGAGTGCAAGACCGACGACGAGGCGGCGGCCGTCCGCGAGGCCAACAAAGCCTCCGCGGCGGGTTTCCGTGTCGTTGCCAAAACCCTCCGCGAGGCGAAAATCCGCAAGGGGAAACTCTACCACGGCAAGCGTCCGCTCACTTCCGAGCGCATGCGCGAGAGGATCGGCGTGGCCTGTCTGGAGCGCGGGGCCGATCCGGGGATGGTCATCGTCGCGGGCGGCGACCAAGCTTGCGACCCGCACCACCGCGGAAGCGGTCCCCTGCGCGCGAACGAGCTGATCATCGTCGATATCTTTCCCCGCTCGCAGGCCACCGGTTACCACGGCGACATGACGCGCACGTTCCTCAAGGGGCGCGCCACCGACGCACAGCGCGCGCTTGTCGCCACCGTCTTTGAGGCGCAGCAAGGCGCCCTCGCGAAGCACCGCGCGGGTGCCGACGGGAAAAGAATCTACGGGGACGTGCTCAAGTTTTTCGAAGACCGCGGCTACGCCACGGGCACGCGCGACGGTGTTGCGGAGGGATTCTTTCACGGGCTCGGGCACGGCCTCGGGCTGGAGGTGCACGAACCGCCGCGCGTCAGCCCCAAGGGCGGGCGGCTCCGCGCCGGACAGGTTATCACCGTCGAGCCGGGGCTCTACTACCCGGGTCTCGGCGGCTGCCGCATCGAGGATGTCGTGCGGGTGACCGCCGGCGAGCCCGAGTTGCTTTCTTACTACAACTACCGCTGGGAGATCCGTTAAGCCATGGCCGGACCGTACAACGTCATTTGCATGAAGTGGGGGACCAAGTTTCCCGCCGAGTTCGTCAACCGGCTCTACCGCATGGTGCAGCGCAACCTCACGCTGGAGCACCGCTTTGTCTGTTTCACCGACGACGGCGCGGGCATCGATCCCGGTGTTGAGGTCAAGCCCCTCCCGCCCATGGACCTTCCGCCCGGCAAGGAGCGGGGCTGGCGCAAGCTCAGCACCTTCCAGCGGCCCCTCGCCGACCTCGAGGGCACCGCATTGTTTCTCGATCTCGACATCGTCGTGCTGCGCGGCCTCGACGAATTCTTCACCCACCCCGGCGAGTTCCTCATCATCCACGACTGGCTGCGCCCGCACCGCATCGAGGGCAACTCCTCCGTCTACCGCTTCGAGATCGGGGCGTACCCGGAAGTCTATACCCACTTCGTCGAAAATATCGACGAGGTTAAAGCGACGCACCGCCACGAGCAATCCTACCTCTCCGCCAAGATGGCGGAGTTGGGCAAACTCGAATACTGGCCGGAGGGCTGGTGCGTCAGCTTCAAGCGGTCCTGCCTCCCGCCCTTTCCCGTCAGCCTTTGGAAGGTGCCCGAACCGCCCGAAGACGCCAAGATCCTCGTCTTTCACGGCAGCCCCACCCCCGCCGACGCCATCGAAGGGCGCATCCGCGGTGCCTTCCGCTTCCTCCGCCCCACGCCGTGGATCAAGGACTATTGGCGCTGAGGCACCGTGCCCCGCTGCCTGCCGACGGTCCCCGCCCGGCGGTGCGCGCCGCGGTTGCGATAGCGGTGAATCGCGGTCCCGGAGTTCAAACCCAACCTTGATTGTTTATGCCACGTCCCATTCTTCATTTCCGGCTTCAACGTCGATCTGCAAAGCGGTCAGTCGGATGTTCTCTGCTGCTGGGAGGACATCCTGCCCACCATTGCGGAGCTGGCGGGAGTCGGGGTGCCGGGCGGGATCGACGGGCATTCGCTTGCCGCCGTTGCGCAAGGCGGCGCCTCCCCGGTCCGCGAGGAACTGTATGGTCTCTGTGGAAAGCATCACTTTCTCGTCGGCGAACGCTACAAATACCTTTGGTTTGCCGACACCAACGAGGAGCAGTTATTCGACCTGCGGGAAGACCCGAAGGAGAAACACGACCTCTCGGGGGAGGCTTCGCTCATTGGACCGATGCGTGAGCGTATGGCTGCCCACACCGCCATCAGGCCGGAGGTGGGCTACGAGCCGGAGGCCCTGCGACCGTGCGCCAACAAGCCGCCGGAGTCCCTCTTCAAGGGCGCATAATTCACCTTGGCATCCACCGGATGCGGATGGCTCTCCGGTCGTCGTCGCGATTCAATTCCGCGTTTCCGCTAGCGCCCGGCGGGCGGATGGGCATTGCCGGGACCGGGGGTGCCTACTTCGTGGCCGTGGTCGTGGTGCCGGTGGCTGTGATGGTGGTGGCCGTGGTGGTGACCGCCGAGGGAATCCACGGCGTCGGTGATGGCGCGGTTGACGCGGTCCATGATCGGCCCGGTGCGGGGCTCGAGGAGGGTGGCGGTGCGTTTGGAAATCCGCGGCTGCTTTGCCACGTAGGCGCGGCCCTCGGGCGAGGTGAAGAACTCAATGAGCGCATCGACTTCCTCCTGATCAAAAAGATCGCTGTAGACCACGATATAGACCGGCTCGAGCCGCTCCCACGAAAGCTCTTCGCGCATAATGTCTTTGATCTCGCGGGCGAGCGAGACGAGCGCTTCTTCGCCGCCTTCGTGGTGTGCGAACTCGCCTCGGAGACCGCGCAAGGCGACCTCCGTGACGCGCTCCATCTCCTCGAAGAGGGCACCCGAGGCGGTTTGCGCCCCGGAGACGCGCAGCAGCTCGCGCACGGACGAATCCGAGGGCTTTTCATTGCCGCCGGCCATGCTGGCGGCGGTGAAAGTCAGTGCCGCGAGAACGCGGAGAAGGCGGGTAGGGTGTAGGTGCATATTAGAGGAAGGATCGTCCGGACCGGGGTTTGGTTCAAACGGGAAACGCAGAAGTCCCGCAAGCAAATGGGCAAGGACGCCATGGACATCCCAATAAACTGTCGACACCAGGAGTTCCCTGGCAGGATGGCGGTTGTTTTGCCTTCCCGCGTTCCTGAGGCTGGGGCGTCACAGGCCCGAGGGGCCGAAACCCTTCAGCCCGGTCCACCGGGCCGCGACAGGGTGCCGGTGCGCGGTCGGACCGGTGTCGCGCACCTTCGGCGCGCGGTATGGTGGGGTTGCCCTGATTCCCAGGGCGTTGCCCTGGGCTGAGGGGTGTCGCGCCGTTGGCGCTGGGGCTGAGGAGGACGGAGAGAGCGACAAGCCAGTCGCCGTAGCGGACATAGGGTGTCAGCTTGTCGGCTTGGTATGGGTTGATGGCGAAGGGCGCGCTTTGCGTGCCTTGGAAATAGATCGTCCCGCCGGGGCCGATGACGACGTGGCGGATGCCGCCGAATTCGTCGATCCACCCGCCCCCGCCGGACTGGCTGCACACGGACCTCCCCGCCCGCGCGTACCGCGGAAAAGGATTGTAGCGTATATCTATGTTCACTCATGTTGCCCGAATTATGGCGGGTCCATGGCAGTCGGGCGAAGAAAGGCCAATCCGGAGCGGAGGTAGGCTGGCTGCCAAGAAGCGCAGGGCAGGCGGCCAACTCGGCGGAGTGGGCCGGAGCCTTGCCAGCGGCGGCGCTTTCAGCCATCCGTCGTTTCCACTTTCGTTTGCATTTTGGGATTTTCTGCGCTGTATTTGCATTGAATGACAGTGGTGATCCATATGCCCGACGGTGGCGAACTCCGTGTCGAAGCCTCGCAGGAGACACCTGAGACGGGCCTCGCCGAACTCATTCGGTCAGTCGAGGAAGGCGTTGAGAAATCCTCCGTGGACACACTTGCGGAGAGTCTCGGTCTTTCAAAGGGAGACGTTCTGGATCTTCTGGAGATTGATTCTTCGACCTTTTCACGTCGTCGGCAGCGGCTCAATCGGCATGAGTCCGAACGGGTTCTTCGCCTGCATCGCCTTGTTGGCGAAGGATTGAAAGCCTTCGACGGGGACAAGGATGCACTGAAGAGGTGGTTTCAGGCCCCCAACATCCTCCTTGGGAACATGCCGCCTCTCCAAGCCGCCCGGTTCGACTTCGGTGCCCGCGAAGTGGAAAAGCTCTTGGCCCGGATAAGAACCGGCGACTTCATCGCATAACGTAATCCAATGGCGGTAATCAGGACGAGATGCTGGAATTATCGTTTTGATGAGAGCGTATCGAATTTCCAGAAGAATACACCGCACGGAACTGCTTTCGGGTCTGGGCTCATCGTATAAGGACGGAGGCCGTTGGAATTCTTCGGGGAACCGAGCTGTATATCTTGCGGGAAGCGGCTCACTCGCTCTGGTCGAAGTCCTCGCCCATGCAGGAGAGTTTGGGCAAGACGACAAATGGTCATGGTTTGCTTTTGAGATTCCCGATGATGCTATCGCGACAGTAGATCCCGAAAACCTCCCTCCGGGATGGGACAACATCCCGGCGGGCCGGGTCAGTCAGGATATCGGGGATTCGTTTTTCCGTGACGGAACTATTCTCGCATTAAAGGTGCCGAGCGTGATCGTGCCCTTCGAGAGCAACCTCGTCCTCAATCCCCTCCACCCTGCCGCCAAAACGCTGAACCCCGTGGACGAAATTTCGCTTCGATGGGATGCGAGACTGCGAAACACGGATACTGTCCAAGCGGCCCGACCGCCGCAAATGTGAACCTGCCAGGCCGGAAACGGGCTCGACCTTTCGGGGCATGGGTGTCGTTTTCAGACGCTGATATGACACAACCATCCGATGGCATGGCCCCGTGGTTCGCGGAGGCGAAGCTGGGCATCTTCATTCACTGGGGAATCTACGCGGTCAAAGGCGTGCCCGAGTCGTGGTCCTTTTTTCGCGGGCAGATTTCGCACGAGGATTACATGGCCCAGCTCGACGGGTTTACGGCGGCAAAATACGATCCGGAGGCATGGGCGAAGCTCTTCAAGAGAGCCAACGCGCGCTACGCTGTGCTCACGACCAAGCACCACGATGGGGTCGCCCTCTGGGATACCGCGCAAAGCGATCTCAGCATTCCCAAGCGCTCCCCCGCCGCGCGCGATGTGATCGCCCCGTGGGTCGAGGCCATGCGCGATCACGACTTGCGCGTGGGGCTCTACTTTTCCCACCTCGACTGGAACCATCCGGATTACCCGAGCATGCTCCCGGCGAACTACAATCCCGCTGAGCACCACAACCGCTTTGCCCACCCGCCCGACGGGCAGGACCATCCGGACCGCTGGGCGCGTTTTTTGAAGTTTCACCGCGCCCAGCTGAAGGAGCTGTGCGAACGCTTTGCCCCCGACCTCTTCTGGTTTGACGGCAGCTGGGAGCCGCGGTGGGAGGTGTGGAAGTTTGCCGAACTGCGCAAGGAGCTGAAGCGCCGCGTGCCTGGGGTCATCCTCAACGCGCGCATGGGCGGGCATGGCGACTATGAAACGCCCGAGCAGGGCATGCCGACCATCGCCCCCAAGGGACCGTGGGAATTTTGCATGACCCTGAACGACTCCTGGGGCTACCAACCGCAGGACAAGAACTACAAATCCCCCGCCCAGATCATCCGCATGTTCACCGAGGTCATCGGCATGGGCGGCAATCTTCTCCTCGATATCGGACCCAAGGCAGACGGCACCATCCCCGCTCCTCAGGTTCGTCATCTGGAGAAGCTGGGAGCCTGGATCGATAAACACCGCGAGGCCGTTTTTGGCACCGGAGCAGGCCTGCCCCCCGGCCTTTTCTACGGATCGAGCACCCTCTCCCATGATCGCCGGAGCCTCTACCTCTGTTTCTACGACCGCCCCCGCAAAGACATCGCCGTAAAGGGGCTCCATTCGCCCATCAAACGGGTGTCCATTGTCGGGGAAGGGGAGCCCCTGGAGCACCGCATGATCGGGGGTGCGCCATGGGCCGAGATTCCCGGCGTCCTCTGGATCGACGTGCCCGCCCGCTGCCTCGACCGCCACGCCACCGTGGTTAAAGTGGAGTTCGAAGAGCCCCTCAAGATCTGGTTGAGCGCCGGCCACATTGTCACGGCCAACTAAAGAGGACGCCCATTCCGGCCACGACCGACCACCCTCCGTAGCGCCACTCATGTTGGGGTGAGCGTCGGGAGCTTTCTCGCCAGAGTGGACACGCCCGACTTGCCCGAGGCCTCCCATCCGGACCACAGAAGGACACGTGCGGTCGTTGAGAATCCGGGCCCCGTGTGCCGCAGGCACCTTGGACTGCGGCAAGCTCTTGCCGCATTTTCCAGTCGCAGCCTGCTGCGCCGTTTCCCCCTCGGAGGAATATTCTTCAAAGCCAGGCAACCTCTGCTTGCTCGCGCCCCACCGACCAAAAAGCCCCGAAAAAGGTTGCGGTGTGCTCTTATGTTCACCTTAATTTTCTGGAGAATGACTCGCCCAATACAGTCGAGCAAGGAAGGCCCCTCCCGACCGAAGTTTCTTTGAAAGGCACCCCAGATGAAAAAGACCAATTTTGACCGATACCTCGATGAGCAACTGAAAGAACCCGGTTTCGTCGCGCGCTCCGAAGCGGCTGGCGAGGCATGGGAGGTTGCGCGACCCCGTCCTGAAAAACTCCAGGCTGTGAACAAGGATCCCGCTCTTTGTCCCGTCCATCGGAGGAGGAAGTGATGACCGCGTATCCAACACGGAAGCGGGCTGCGGCGCTGGCAAACTTCCTCAATTTACCTCCGTATGAAGTGGAGCGCCGTTGCTTTCGGGATTGGCAAATCCGGGAAGACGCGGCGCAATACCCAAAGGAATTTTCACCCTACGCGGGATGAAGCATGAGCGCCCCCTCTCTGGCAGAAACGGAAGTCACCTTCGCCAACCTTCTCGACAAGGTGGAGGAGCTGCGGTTGTACGCTTACGACAGGCTCGATCCGGAACAGCGCGGACCGCTCGGACAATACTTCACGCCCGCCCCCGTTGCTAAGTTCATGGCCGATTTCTTCGAAACTTTGCCGGAGGAAGTCGCCCTTCTTGATCCGGGAGCGGGTGCCGGGATGCTGACATCCGCGTTCGTCCTTCGGGCGCTCGGGCAGAATCCCCGGCCGAAGCGGATCGAAGTCACCGCCTATGAGGTGGATCCGCGGTTGATTCCGTTTTTGCGCGAGTCAATGAGCTTCTGCGAGGCGCTCTGCCGCCGGTGCGGGACCACATTTTCCGCAGAGGTAGTCGAGGGCGATTACATCGAGTCTGTTCCGCCGTGTCTGGAGAACGGTCCGCTTTTCGGCGGCGGACAGGAGCGGTTCGATTGCGTGATCATGAATCCGCCCTACAAGAAGATGCACAGCGATTCCACGCATCGCCGAACCCTCAGCTCGCACGGATTGGAAACGGTGAACCTCTACACCGGCTTTCTCTGGATGGCTGCCAAGGATCTCAAGGCAGGAGGCCAACTCGTCGCAATCCATCCCCGCAGTTTTGCCAACGGCCCTTACTATCGGCCCTTCCGCCGCGCCTTCATGGACGAGGTGAACATCCGTCGCGTCCATGTCTTCAACAGCCGTAGTGAAGCGTTTCAGGAAGACGAGGTTTTGCAGGAGAACGTTATCCAGCACGTGGTTAAGGAGCCGTCGAACGCGCCTGTGCGTATCACTGTTTCCGATCATCTCGAAGATCCGGCCAAGGAATGCCTTCTTCCCCGCGAGGATTTCTGCAATCCGGCGGACCCTGACCTCTTTATCCACCTCATCGCGGACGACTACGACCTCGGCATTCGCCGCCGCATGCGGCAATTCACCCACACCTTGCAGGATCTCGGCATCGTCGTCAGCACCGGTCGCGTGGTGGATTTCCGTGCCAAGGAATTTCTGCAAAAAGTGCCCTCCGCGGACTCCGTTCCGCTCATCTATCCCGGCCACTGCCAGAACGGACGAGTTGTTTGGCCCCGCGAGGGCTTTCGGAAGTGCAACTGGTTCAGGCGCTGCCCCGACTCCGCGTCCCAACTCGTTCCTCCCGGCGATTATGTTCTGGTCCGGCGCTTCACCGCGAAGGAGGAAAAACGCCGCCTCGCCGCATACCTGATTTCCGCCGAGGAAGTTCCGGCCCGCGCTTTCGCCTTCGAAAACCACCTGAACTACTTCCACGAACACGGCAAGCCCCTCGCCCCCGACCTCGCCAAAGGTATCGCCACCTTTCTCAACAGCAGCCTCGCAGACAGCTATTTCCGCCAGTTCAACGGCCATACCCAGGTCAACGCCACCGACCTGCGCAGCCTCCGTTATCCCTCGCGCGACCAGCTCGTCGAAGTGTGCCGGGGCCTTGGCAGCCAAACCCTTGACACCCCCACCGCAGACAGAATCCTCGACAAAATCCTGCCCTCAATGCCCGATGACCAAACACCGGATCCGGCGCTCGTGAAGAAGAAGATCGACGAAGCGCTCGACATTCTGAAACAGCTTGATGTCCCACGCGCCCAGCAAAACGAACGCTCTGCCCTGACCCTGCTCGCTCTCCTCGGCCAAAGGCCGAAGGCGAAATGGAGCGAATCGAAGAGGGTGTTTATCGGAATCACGCAAATGATGGACTGGTTCCGCAACCATTTCGGCGTCACCTACGCGCCAAATACCCGCGAGACCGTCCGCCGTCAGACAATCCATCAGTTCGTGGAAATGGGGTTGGCTGTTCCCAATTCAGACCAGCCTGACCGTCCCGTGAACTCCCCCTTCTACGGATATGAAATCGAATCATCCGCGCTGGAGCTGATCCGAACCTACCGGACCCGCAAGTGGAAACAGGCGCTGACCGCCTACATGGAGAGCGTCGACTCCCTTCGTGTCCTCCATCATCAGGAGCGCGAAATGAACCGCATTGAAGTTCGCCTCCCGGACGGTTCGAAAAAATGGCTCTCCGCCGGGGGGCAAAACGTACTGATCAAGGCAATCGTTGAAGAGTTCTGCCCGCGCTTCACGCCCGGCGGCTACGTGTGCTATCTCGGCGATGCCGGCAAAAAGATTTCTGACGACGAAAAGACATACTTCCGGCGCTTGGGCGTCGAACTCGATCCCCATGGCAAGATGCCCGATGTGGTCGTGTACCTCGAAGACCGCAACTGGCTTGTCCTCATCGAAGCCGTCACCAGCCACGGCCCCATCGACAACAAGCGAAAGCGGGAGCTGCAAAAGCTCTTCGCAGGCTGCACCGCCGGTCTCGTCTTTATCACCGCCTTCCCCACCCGCAAGGCCATGCTCACCTTCTTCCACGAGATTAGTTGGGAAACCGACGTCTGGCTCGCGGAAAACCCCTCCCACCTCATTCACTTCGATGGGGAGAAGTTCTTGGGGCCTTATGATGAGAGATAGAGTGTCAGTCATACAACGGCCACCAAGTCGCCCGAAAATGCGCCGCAGCCCGAGCACGAGTGAAAACGAGAGTCGTTGCGAAGCTGGTAGATGAAGATTCGTTTCTCGCACAAATGTCGTTGAAACCCTGAGCTTTGAGACGACCTGATTAATGTCCTACATACGACCAAAAACCAAAACAAAGATTTCCCCCGAGGATAAAGCCGACGTACTGCGCGATTGTATCGCTCACTGCCAAGAGGCATTTCAGCGCGATCCCGAGAGTTTGAATCGAAAAATACCCCGCGAGATCTTTTCCGCAGTCCTTGATGAAGTTGGCGCGCTTTTGGTCCGTCGCTCCGCTGAGATAGCCACTGGCGACGATACGGGTGCTGGTCCCGCAGTTGCGAAGTTTCTGGACGAGAATCCGTTGCCTGAATCGATTGAAAAAGTGCTCACGCCCCAGCTCCGTACTTTTGCATTGCTGCTTCACGCCCTTCGCCAATGGGCGGTAGCAGAATCGCTCGCCACGGATCGCTGGATTTTTTCAGGAAACGTTCGCAGACTTTTACGGAAATCCACCGAGCATTGCGTTGTCACCGGTGAGGCCTTGTCCGCTGGGGAGACCGAACTGCATCATCCAGTCCGTGATGGCCGACCGCCATTGCCATTAAGCAAGAAGGGCCACCGAATGATTGAGAAACAGGAGAGATACCTGGCGGACGATCCTGTCGGTAAAATCCTTGTGGCCTTGCGGCGGCAAAAGCGAGGCCGTTACTCATGGAAGGCGATTTGGGAAGGCTGCTGTCTGCATATGGGCGAAACATTCGAGTTTGAGTCTCCAAATCGTGCCCGCTTCTGTCGCTCACTCGTCAACTGGTACGTGAGGGAGTCCGGTTTCTCAGTGGAGGAGATCCGCCAATGGATTGAAGGCCAGAGATTGATTCCGGATGAATCCGAATTAGCGGGCGAAAATTGAGAAGCAAAAGTTGACCGAGCCCCCTTCGCTCAGGGCAGCTCCGTCACTTGCAGGCGCAGGAGAACCGGCTCGGTAAGGCTTTCCATGGGAAGGTCGACATACACCGTCTCGCGCACGACGCCGGGACGCTCGGTTGGCTGGGGATCGCCGGCGAAGACCAGATGGCCGGGGTAGGCGTCCCAGTCGACAAGGTTCGTCGAGGCCTGGGGCGTGATCTCGACCTTCGGGGCAGCGGTATCGCGCAGGAAAGTGAGGCCGAAATAGCGCTCGGTGCCCGCTTCCACAACGGCGGCGGCGGGGCGGGAGGTGCCTACGTTCTCGAAGGGACCCAGCCCGAAGGCATACCGTTCCAAATGGGTCATCCCTTGTCCGGTGGGATCGGCATGGGCACCGCTGATCTCGGGATCCTCCAGTTCGGTCTCCGTGAAATGGTCCGCACGCCACGAGGCAAAATTCTCGATCTCCGGTTCTTCGTCGGCCTCGGTCGAGATCACTTCAAGGTGGTCGAGAAGGACGTAGTTGCTCGCACTCATGCGGAGAACATATTCTCCTTCCGGAAGCTCACCGGAGTCCCAGCCAAGATAACGGTAGTAGGTCGTTCCCCCATGCACCACCGGGCCGGCGACGTGGACGCCATTGAGGGTGACCGTAACGTTCTGGGCGTGGTTGTTGTGCCGTGTGAACCACCGCACGCGGGTGCCGCGAAACGTGATCTCCACCGAATTGCCCGCCGCATAGACGGCGCGGCCCTGACCCGCGCTGAATTCCGGGTGATTGATGACCGACGTTACATCGCTGTAGGCCAGCGCCGTGTCATCTTGTTCAACGCGAAGACGCTTCCCGACAACGACAGAGTAGGGACGCGACCATGTGGAGTGGCCGGTCGAGTCCACAAGCTCGACCTCGATTTCATGCCGGCCGGGCGTGGCGTTCGCCCAGCCAAACGAGTAGGGCGCTTCCGTGGCGGTGCCAATCCATTGACCGTTGGCGTGGAACTGGACCGCGGCGATGCTGCGGTCGGCGGCGGCATTGGCATGCGCCCGAAGAATCGGGTTCGTCTTGGGCAGGAACCCGACCGTCGGCCAGGTAAGGTCTACCCACGAATCCGTATCCGCCCGCAGTTGCCTCTGCGCATCAAAGAGATTCGCCGGATGCGGAACGACGCCGTCGTCACCCACGAGCATGGCTTTGTCTCCCGGAGGCATGGCCCATGGGTTGCTGTTGTTGGCGGTGTAGGGCGGTGCGCCCTGAATGCCGATCTGTGCGCCATAGGTGTATTGCACGGGGTGGTAGACCCATTCCCCCTCCTGGCCTTCCGGACGGTCGGATCCGCTGATGCGCACATTCCAGTGAACCCCGCGCCGCCCCACGAAGGGGCCGGCTGTAGCGGCACCCCCGGGCCGGGAGTGACTCGGGTTGACCATCGTAATATCCGTCCGCACGAAGTCGAAGGATATAAGCCGGTGACAATCAAAGGTCCCGGTGCCCATATCTCCGCGTGTCCAGACATTGCCCGTGGAGAGCCACTCCGTGCTGATGCCGTTGTCGGTCCGCGTCGAAGTACTGGTGGCAACAAATCCATCGTAGAGAATGTCGTGGGCCTGGGCGCGGCTGGTGAAGATGTATTTGCTCTGGACGGTGTTGTGAATCCCGATGTCGAGGATGGATACATTTTTGGAGGCCGAGAGGTGGATGCCGTTCTCTCCGTTCAGGATCTCGATACCGCGCGCCCAGCTGTTATAGGCGCGGTTGAAAAAGATGCCGTTCCACCCCAAGCCGTCGTTGTAGTTGTAGGTGACGCGATCATTCGGGAGATCGATGGTCAGGTGCTCCACCCCCGATTCGCGCACGTGGTTGCCGATTCGCCGCATGCGGGTGTTGTATTCGCTCTTGATGGAAACGCGGATCGGCTGGGCCAAGGTTACCTCATCACCGGAAACCGAGGCAATTTCCACGGGCCATGCAAAGGGGCGGGGATGCCCCAGGGAGGAACCAAAATCGTATCCTTCGAAAGCGGCGTGCTGCACAATCTCGCGCCAGAGGGCATCATCGGGCGGATTTTCCCATGTCATGAGGACGAGGTCGCCGGGGGCGAGGTCGTCGGCATCCTCAACGGTCACCGTCGACTCGCCGCGGTTCGCCGTCGACGTGACGGAGGTGATGGTCCCCTGATTGTGCCACAACTCCCAGTCACCCGGGAAAAAGTCCGGTGCCCCGGAGCGATTGTGCTGCCAGCGCCCGTCTTGCGTGACTTCGAAAAGATCGCGCGGTCCGATCCAGAGGAGGCCGCCCGTCCAGTTCCACTGCTGGGTTCCGGGCCCGGTGCTGCCCAGCGCTTCAAGGAGGGGATTGGCGAAATGCAGAACGGTCTGACCCTTCCCGGCGCCACGGAGGACGACGCCGTCGCGGTGAAGGAGAATGATCTGCTCGATCCGGTAGGTTCCCTCGGGGATGAATACAGCGCCGCCGCCGGCATACCATGCCGCATCGATCGCCTCGCGAAAGGCCCGCGAGTTGTCGCCTGTGCCATCGGCCATCGCGCCGAAGTCCATGACGTTGGTAACCACCGGCACCTCGGGGACGGGGGCTTCGCCGCGCCGGTAGCCGGCATACGAAACATTCGGGATGTGCGAATGGTCGTGCGGGTTCTGGACAAACTGATCCCAGAGTAGCGTTCCACTGGTGGTCGTCTGTCCGCTTGCGGCGGCGGTGAATGCGCACAGGCCCATGGCCAGCGCGGCGGAGAATCCGGCCTGAAGTCGGAGCATCATGAAATGGGGTTTGTTGGGGAGAGGGGGAAGAGCTTCATCAAAGAACGCGGTTGGGCAGAAATCGGCCCGCCCGCGTTCCTTTCGTCGGCAGGAAACACTCCCGTATTATTTGCTCCCGGAGTGGTCCGAACCCTTCCGGTCTGCGCTTGATTGGGGAATCAACGGGTGCGGCGGCGGCACCGGATGCCGACCACGGTCAGCAGGACCACGGACAGCAGCACCAAGGCGTAGGTTGAGGGTTCGGGGATCTGGGCCAGTTGGATCTGGCTGACTTCGGCCCGGTGAATACCGATGTTGTCTCCCGCGATTTGGACCGAAAGCCCAACCTCGTCGAAACTCTGGTCGGCAGTGTACGAGCTGGTAAAGGTGTTGCTGTTGAAGCTGTTGGAAAAAGTCACGCTTCCGAAATTGGAGATGCCGTCGAAACCGCGTAAATCCAGCTCCGTGGTAAACGTCACGACGGTGTCTGTAAGGTTGCCTGGATCATTCGAATTGGCCGTCCCCGGGCCCATGTAATAGTTGTCGTTTCCGTCGTTATTGTTGTTGTGCGATGCACTGGCCAAACCGCGATTCGCAAAGGTAATATTTTGATCGCCGCCAGCAAAAAAGAAGCCGCCCGAGACAAAACCGGCCTCCGTGGGTTGAGACATGGTGACGGTCAAGGTGAAGAGTCCGTTGGAAGTCCCTTTAGCGTCATTGATATAGTCTCCGAGGTCCAACCATACCCTGCGGCCAAAGTTCCCCCATGCGGTAACCGTGCCGTCGGCTTTAAACCAGCTATGTCCGGCCCACGTGCCCGTGCCGCCAGCGTCGGCGATGGCAGAATCGAAGGTGCCTGGAGAGGTCCCGGCTAAGTTGGTGTCTCCGGTGCCACCGAAGGTGTCTTCAACAAGAACAATCGCTGCGTGGGAGGTGAAAGACAGGCCGGTAGCGGCGAGCGTGAGCAGGGTAAGGAAGGTTTTGGTTTTCATGATGGAGGGGTCCTTTGTTTGGGTGATTTCAGTTCATTCGGACAGGTGTCCAGGCGATCCCGGTCATTCGGGTGCGTAAAATATAGACAGTTTTTTCAGGGCTGTATATGCGTGTATGAGAATAAAATTTGCTTTCATGCGACAAATCCTAACCCGCCCCCTGAACTCGGACAGCATGCAGAAAATTCTGCTGGTGATGGATTCCAGAAGGTGGTTCGACCGGGAGGTCAGCCGCGGAATCTTCCGCTACGCCCGTCCGGACCGGCAGTGGACCTTTCACCGCATTCCTTTGCCGGGAAAGAAGCAGCGGGAGTTTCAGCTCGACTGGCAGCCGGACGGAGTGATCGGCGTGTGGGAAAGCGAGGCGACGCGGTCGGTGTTCGAGGGTTGTCCGTTGGTGGAGGTGGGAAGTCGACTGGCTTCCCCTGCGGAGGCGACGGTTAGCGTGGATCAGGAGGAAGTGGGCCGGAGGGCGGCCCGCTACTTTTTCGCCCGGGGGTATCGGCATATGGCGTTCGCCGGGAACCACCGTTTTCACTTCAGCCGGCGACGGTGTGCGGGATTCAGGGCTGCGGTGGAATCCTCGGGTCGGCTCCTCCACCTCTGCGACGTGGGCGAGTGGACCCTGCCCTTGCCCGATCACCTGGTGGAGCTGGACCGCTGGGTGAGTGACTGGTTGAAAGCCCTCCCCAAGCCCTGCGCCATTTTGCTGATGAACGATGATTACGGGCTGTGGTTTACGCAACTGGCCCTTGAGGCCGGCATCCGGGTTCCGGGCGAGGTGGCGATGCTGGGCGTGGACAATGACGAGTTGGGCTGCGAGGCGCCCTTTCCCATGTTGTCGAGCATCGCCATTCCCGCCATCGAGATTGGGCGGGCCGCTGCGGAAATGCTGGATCGGCTGATGCGGGGGGAGAAACTGGCGATGCCCCATGTGAGCTTGTCCCCCGGGGACATCGTTTCCCGCCGGAGCACGGATGAGGTTGGGGTCTCTCATCCGCAGGTGGCGCTGTTCATGCGGCACGTCCGGGAGCATCCGGCGCAAACCCGGGATGTGGCGCACGCCGTGGAGGTCCTCGGGTTGCAGCGCCGGTCGCTCGAGCGTGCCTTCCGCAAGGTGGTGGGCCGGACGCCGCGCGAGGATCTGCTGCTGGCCAGATTGGAGTATGCCACACGCCGCCTGTGCACCAGCCAGGAAACGCTGGAGGTGATCGCCGAGGAATCCGGTTTCGCCTCGTTGTCCCATTTTTGCGGCAGTTTCAAGGCCTATCATTCGATGACCCCCACCGCCTACCGGAGTTCGCATTGAGTCCTGGTGACGGACGCAAGATCACGGTATACGTAAACGGTGGTGTGGAAGAAGATTGTCGGCTGGTCTACGCTTGATACCGGCTGCTTCGATGGCGCTTGGCGACTGGGCGGTCACTCTAGAAGGAGGCGAATGCGGTCGAAACGGACCCCGCCTGCAGGATCGGAGACGACAGCGAGGCAGTATTCGCGGACGCCGGTTGACGCCGGTGCATCGGGACCGGCGGAAGCCCAAAGGCCCATCATCAGCGGCCTTTTTTCCCGAAACCACTTGACACGGCACCGACGGCAGTAGAATTCAAATGCGAACAAGTTGTTCAATATTAATCCATCCGGGCCCCTGCCCTGGATTTAAAACCCTAATAACCCGTATACCAATGCCCTGTTTTCGAAGGTCCGTTGCTTCCCGGCGCGTGCTCTGCGCCGTCCTTGTTTTGCTTTTCCATCTGCCTGCGCACGGGTTTGTTTTGGGCGAGCGTGTGACGGTCGCGGAGTTCGATACGGACACGAGTTACGCGCTAGTGAACCAAGCGACGGGCGGACTGCTCGACGTGGAGGGGCGCAATGTCGCCGATTTTCAGAGCATCAGGGTGGCGGCCTTGGACGGGGCTACCTACCAGCTTTGGTGGTTCGAGCCGCGGAACAACGGGGCGTATTTTCTCTTCAACCGTTCGAGCAACAAGGTGCCGCTGGTGCCGAACAAAGACGTCGGCACAAACATCCACCAAGAGCGCAACCGCAACGCCAACCGCAACTCCTGGGACGTGGAAGCGGCGGGCGACGGTGTCTTCCGCATCCTCAACCGCGACAGCGGGCTGCCCATGGCGGTGGACCCCGCGGACGGCAATGTGTATCAGGCATCGCACGATGCGGGTGCGGCGACGCAACGCTGGGAAATCTGGAAGGCAGCGGCGCCGGACGAGGCGCACGATTTCCGTATGCAGGGCTTCGCAACCTTCGGGTCCGGCACGACAGGCGGAGCGGGCGGGGAGGTTGTGACCGTGTCCACGGCGGCGGACCTTGCGCACTACATCGCGCGCCCGGAACCGCTGATCATTTACGTCGACGGCGTGATCGACCTGCCGAGCAATCCGAACACCCCGCACAGCAACCCGAACCACCGGATGTACACGGTGGCTTCGAACAAGACCATCATCGGTCTGCCCGGCGCGCACATCCGCTACGGCGGCTTCAACCTGCGGGGCCGCAACGTTATCATCCGCAACCTTACGTTTTCCGAGGCCCATGACGACGCCATCAACCTCGAGCACGGGGCCACGCATGTGTGGATCGACCACAATGATTTCTATTCGGCGGACGACGGACTCGTCGACATCAAGCGTGAGTCCGATTTTGTCACCGTGTCGTGGAACCGGTTCTGGGACCATGACAAAACGATGCTCCTCGGGCACAGCGACGGGCATACGGCGGACCGCGGCCACCTGCGCGTGACCTACCACCACAATTGGTTTTCGGATACCCGGGGCCGCCACCCCCGTGTGCGCTACGCACGCACGCACGTCTTCAACAACTTCTATCAGGGTACCGGCGACTACGCTCTCGGTATTGGCGTGGAAGCGCAGATCATCTCGGAAAACAACTACATGGAAAGTGGGAACCGCTGGAACCGCTACTACGATTCGAGCAGCCAGCCGGGCTACTACATGGAGTCGGGAAGCGTTCGCAGCAGCGTCAACAACGACATCGATCCGCAGCGCACCGAGGGCATCGACTGGTCCCCGGATGACTACTACGATTACACGTTGTACCATGTGCTCAATGTTCCCTACCTTGTCATGACGGGAGCGGGCACGGGTATCATCGATCCCTTCAATCTCGACTTTCATGGCGACCCCGGTGATCCTGGCGACCCCGGTGACCCGCACATGCCCGGTGGTGCCGTGGTGTTGTTGGCCGACACGTGGGCGTTCGGTTCGCGCTCGGTGCAGGACCTGCCGCAGAGTTCGGCATGGTATGCGAGCGGCGGGCAGCGGCTCAGCGCGGAGACGGGGCGGATGACCTCCGAGGTGGATGAGAGCGGCCGCATGTGGCTGACCTATTTCACGGACGGCACACCGGTTTCACTGGAGGACGGCGAAACGCTGCGCGTGCGTGCCCGCTTCTCGCTTTCCGGAGTGAATACCGCCAGCACGAGCAAGGGATTCCGTGTGGGCCTCTTTGACTACAGCGGTGGAACCCGTGTGACGGAGGACGGTTACTCCGCGGGCGGCGCCAACGGTTCGGGTGTGACGGGTTACATGCTCAACATGAACATGTCCGACGAGTTCCGCGCCTCCAATCCCGTTGAACTGCGCCGCCGCGTCAACGTCGCCAACAGCAATCTTATGGGTTCGCTCGGTGTCTTTGGCGATAGTCTCGCAGCCAGCGGCAGCGTGGGCGAGCCGGCGTTCGCCGACGACCGTGACTACCTTTTGGAATACAGTGTGACGCGCGCCGGAGACGGTGTGGAGGTCTCCGTCGTCATTACGGACGGTGACGGATGGAGCGCCGGTGTCAGCGCCGTGGACACGGCCGAGGCGGTGACGACGTTCGACTCTTTTGCCATTCGCGCGGACAATATGAACAACACGGCGCAGTTGTTTACCTTCACCGAGTTCCGAGTGGATGTCTTCGGTGACAATATCGAGGATCCGACGGCATGGGTGCGCCTCCTCGCCGCATCAGAGGACTTGGGAGACGGATGGTATCTTCACGACGGTCTCGGACTCATCTGGCATTCCGGCGGCAGCTCTCCCTTTGTTTATCTGGCCGGACCGGGAACATGGGTCTACGTCACCGGCGATCTCAACGGGATGTACCATCTTTTCGATACCGAGGCAGGCGAATGGTGGACGACCGCCGCCGGCTGGGGCGTGATTTTCCATGGGTATGCCGGGGCCGGATGGCGTTGGTTCGACGGCGTCGAAATGGTTCCGCTTTCCACAGGCGGGTGATTGGCACGCGGGCGGTCCGGTTTCGGACGGCGCAGGCCCGAAGGGCCGAAATCCTTCAGCCCGGCCCGACGGGCCGGGTGTGTGTGGAGTAGAAACGGGCGGCCTGAAGGGCCGCGACAGGGGTCGACGGCCTTTCCCGTGCACGGACAATCGGATTGACGCCGCGGGGCGCTGCGGTGCGGGTGGTCCGGTGTCGCGCACCTTCGGCGCGCGGGATGGTGTGTTGTTGCCCGTATCCCCAGGGCGTTGCCCTGGGCTGAGGGGTATCGCGCCGTTGGCGCTGGGGTTGTTGGGCGTTGCGTTGGCTGCTCGGGGCGCCGGGGCGCGGGCGGTCCGGTGTCGTCGGCAGCGCAGGCCCGAAGGGCCGAAACCCTTCAGCCCGGCCCCACGGGCCGGGTATGTGC
>JAFIGH010000095.1 GCA_020831525.1 Opitutales bacterium | reverse complement strand
CAAGTTTTTTCACCCGCACGGTGAACCTTTTCCTGCGTCGCTAATGATTAGGGTAACCGTCGACTTCTTCGGAATGAACTCCTTCGATTTCCTCCACCAATTTACCCACATAGGCCCGTCGATAAACCGCGTTTGGAAATCCGGGGGTTCGAAGACCGGATTGCGGAATGTCTTCGAAGCTTACCGTTCTGCCTTTTTCGCGGATCACTTCAACCGTGGCGCTCTCGCGAAAGACCTCTGATTCGTCGAAATTTCCCGATATGAAATACACCACTCCGACAACAAAGAGAAGAACGAAGGAAAAAATCCCATAAAGTGCCACTCTATCAAACCACCTCATACCAGTAAAATAACTCCCGCCTACAGCATCGTCCCGTCGCGGGTAACGCGGTCCTGGAAGTCGTCGAGGAGTTTGCGGGTTTGTTCGCCGGGTTGGCCGGTGCCGATTTTGCGTCCGTCGACTTCGACGACGGGAATCAGCTCGGCGGCGGTTCCGGTGAGGAAGATTTCGTCGGCCGTCCACACTTCGTAGCGGGTGATGTTGGTCTCATGGCAGGTGACACCGCGTTCGGCCATGATCTCGAGGACGGCCCCGCGGGTGATGCCCTTGAGCGCACCGGCGTGGAAGGGCGGCGTGGCCCAGCGGTCCTTGTGACGGAGGAAGATGTTGTCGCCCGTGCACTCCGCGACGTAGCCCTGATCGTTGAGCATGATGGCTTCGAGGCAGCCAGCGAGTCCGGCGTCGGCCTTGGCCATGATGTTGTTGAGGTAATTGAGCGACTTCACCATCGGCGGGAGGGCCGCCGGATTGATGCGCCGCGTGGGCGACGTGATGATGCGGAGTCCCTGGGTATAAAATTCCTTCGGATAGAGCGCGATTTTATCCGCGATGATGATGACCTGCGGGTTCTTGCAATTCTTGTGGCTGAGGCCAAGGGTGCCGACCCCGCGCGTGACAACGAGGCGGATATAGCCGTCGCGCAGACCGTTCACCCGGCAGGCTTCGCAGACGGCGTCGGAGAGTTCCTGCCGCGACATGGGAAGGTCGAGGAGAATGGCCTTGGCCGACATTTCCAAACGCTCGAGGTGCTCGTCGAGCTTGAAAACGCAGCCCTTGTACAGGCGGATACCCTCAAAGACGCCGTCGCCGTAGAGCAACCCGTGATCGAAGACCGAGACCTTCGCGTCCGCTTCGTCGACAAACCCGCCATTGATGTAGACTTTCATAATGCGGCGGGAGTGTTGCGGGCAAAGACGCCGCTGTCTAGCCTCTCTTGCGTTGTCAGCGCCCGCCGGACGGCGGGGCAGGTCGGCGCATATGGTCGAGGATGCGGTCGAGCGGGCCTTCCCGCGCCGGCGCAGCGAGAGCGTCGCGCAATTCGACCGCTCCCTCCGCTGCCGCGGCACAGCGCTCCGGATCATGCAGGCATTGCCGCAGTTCGCAGGCGAGGTTCGCCGCCGTCGCGTCGCCTTGGATGAACTCAGGGTAGAACGGGCGCTTGAGAATCAGGTTGGCGATGCCGAGGTACGGCACGCTGACGACCCTCCGCCCGATGAAGTAGGTGAGCGGATGGGCACGGTAAACAATCGCGCCGGGAATGCCTGCCAGCGCGCAGGACAGCGACATCGTTCCCGAACTGGTAAGAACGGCCCGCCCGCCCGTCGACTCGCCGGCCGGAACAAGATCGAGCCGGGGAAGGACGCTGTCGCCCCCCTCCGCGGCATGGATCCGCTCAATGAGAGCGCGCGCGCCGGAACTCGGGTAGATCACCGTCACGGCGTCGAGCCAACCCTCGCGGCGGGCCTGCGCCGCCCCCCGCAGCATGGCGGGCAGAATCCGCCCGATCGGCTGGAGACGGCTGCCGGGCAGCAGCAGGACCGGACCCGCCGCGTCAAACCGGAGGGAAGGCTCCGCCCCCGCGAGCAGAAAGGGATGCCCGACAAAGCGGGTGTCCAGTTCGGTATCGGCGAAGCAGTCGACCTCGAAAGGAAAGATCACCCCCAGTTCGTCGAGCACTTCTGCCATGCGGAATCGCCGTCGGGCTTTCCACGCCCAGATTTGCGGCGAAATGTACCCATAGACCGCCGTCTCTCCTCCGCCTTTACGGCTCAAACCGGTCGTCTTGAGGGCTGCCGCAAACCGCAGGTTGAAACCGGGGTAGTCCACAAGAACGACGACGCGCGGGCGGTGTTCTCCGACCCACCGGAGCAGCGCGTCGAAGAGGCGCTTGAAGTACCGGTAGTGGCGAAGCACTTCGACCAGGCCGACGACCGAGGTCGCCGTAAGGTCATGGAGGAGCACGGCACCGGCGGCCTCCATGCGCCCCCCCCCCACTGCCGCGATCGACAGCTCCGGGGCCTTTTTCCGTATTCCCCGGATCACTTCCGCGGCGTGTTCGTCGCCGGAATGCTCGCCCGCGATGAAGAGCACATCCACCCGCCGCCCTTCCATCGCGGGCAGCTCAATATGCGAATCGTCCGCCATGCGAAAGGAAACGACGCTAGCGCATGCCCGCGCGGATCTGCGCGGTCACCTGCATCGCCACTTCAAGCGCCGTCTTGCCGAGTTGGCCGCCCACTTTCGGATCGCGGGCGCGCCGGATGCAGTCGGTAAAAGAGAGGAGTTCGAGCTTCAGGGGCTCGTCGCGCTCGATGGGGATATCCTCCTTGTCGAGGGCAAGCCCCTGCTTGCGGATGAGATGCCCCTTTTGCTCCATGAAATTGAGGGAAAGGTAGACCTCGGGCTGGAAGACGCGGATTTCCCGCACTTTCTTCAGGCTCACCCGGCTTGTGTTGATATTTGCCACGCAACCGCCCTCGAAGACGATACGGGCGTTGGCAATGTCCTCCGTCGGCGATAGGACATTCACGCCCACCGCCTCAACCCGTTCAATCGGTCGCTTCACCAACTCAAGGATAATGCCAATGTCGTGGATCATCAGGTCGAGCACCACGCCGACCTCCGTGCCGCGCGGCGTGAACGGCGCCAGGCGGTCCGCGGCGATGAAGCGCGGATCGCTCACCGCCGTCTCAAGGTAGCCCATGACGGGATTGAAGTGCTCGATGTGCCCCACCTGCACCAGCACTCCGGCCGCTTTCGCCGCATCCAGCACGCGCTCGGCTTCCTCAAGGCTCGCACAGATGGGTTTCTCAATAAGCAGGTGGCATCCCTTCTCAAGGAGTGGCAGCGCCACCGCGCAGTGCCGGTCGGTCGGCACGACTACACTCACCGCGTCGCAGTTTTCCGCCAGTTGCTCCAATGACTCGAAAACCCGGGTGCCGTGGCGCTCCGCCACTTCCGCCGCCCGCGCGCCGTCCGCATCGTAGACACCGGCGAGCGCCACGCCCTCAAGCTCCGCATACACCCGCGCGTGGTGTTGCCCGAGCGACCCGACCCCGATCACCCCGCACTGCAAAGGCCTTTCGCGTTCCATCCCTTCAGCGTGGACCGCTCCGGAGCTTTTGCGACGGAAAAGTTTTTTACTTTTAAAGAGAGATACGTGACTAACTTTCATCTCCCCCAGTAATGCACGACATTAGCAGGGTTAAAAAACTATAAAAGTTAGATATAAACACCTATTTTCTTGCTAGTGGTTTTTTCGCGGCTCTTTCTTTGAGCGTGTTTTACTCAACTCGTCGCCACGCCGCGACAAGGAAAGTTTCCGCCATGCCACCGTACCATCGCCAGCACACCCATCCCGGGTCCGGAGAAGCCGCCCGCCATCGCGGCCGCGCGGGTTTCAGCCTTATCGAAGTCGTCGTCGCGATGGTTCTGCTCTCCATCCTCGCCGCCGGGCTTATCTCCTCCACGATGCATATCCGCCGGGCAGCGGAGGCCAACATGCGCGAGGCTCTTGCCGTGGCCGTCGGCACGGGTTTCCTTGAGCAACTGATCTCCGCCGAATACAACCTCCTGCAGGCGGCAGCCGATACCAATGCACTATGGGACTTCTTCACCCGCGACGGCTCCCCGGAGCCCGTCCGCATCCGTCCAGTCGGCTACGACGGCGACGGCGACACCATTGAGATCCCGCTCGTCACCGACACCGAAGGGCAGGAAACCACCTCCATGCCGTTGCAGATACTGCCCATGGTTGAGCGCGCCGACGGCAATCCCGACAACGCGCTCAACATCATTGTGCGTATCCGTTGGAATGAAGCCCTTTCAAATGAAGAACGCACCCGTTCGTTTGTCTATGTCCGCTCGCGTGTTCCCCGGTGAGGACGCATCAACCCAACGAACCCTGTCCGATGCAATACCGCCGCCAACCACACCGCAGACCCGCCAAGCGCGACGGATTCACCCTCGTCGAGCTGATGTTCGCCATCGCGTTGTCCGCGCTTGTCCTCACCGCCTTCCACCAGCTTGTTCTCGGCACCGGCCGAAGTCTCTTCGACAGCACGAACAAGCTTCTCATTGCGAAGGACGTACGCGCCTTTACCAACGAGATCTCCCGCTCCGGTCGAAGCGCGCGCGATTTCCGTATTTACACCTCCCTTGATGACCTAACCGAGCAGCAGTCCGGCTACAGCGGCGATGTCCTTGCCCTCGTCTGGGCGGAGCCCGAGTCCATTGAGGAAGCCGTGCCGGGCCAGGCACAGCGGTTTTTCATTACCCACATTATAATCTACGCGCGCGCACCGGATCCGGGACAGACGGAAGGCCCCGTTTGGCGCTACGAGCGAACCTACGAGCTACCGAACACCGCACAAGGCATTGCGGGAACGGATTCCAAAAAACACCCGGGAGGCGTGCGGGCCCTCGTGGAAGACATTCTGGCCTCGGGCGAGCGCCGCCGTGTTCTCCAGCTCTCGCGAGGCCTCGTCGACGAGCGACTCTTCTTCTACAGCCGCCTCGGCGAATCCGTCGTCGTCAATGGCGAAATCTACCACGGCAATGACCACCGCCGCATGACCAACACATACAATTTCACGATCAGTCCTAGAGGATAACGCCATGATATTCAAAACACCGGAAGAACACTCCACCCGCCGCCGCGGCTCCACCATCGCCGTCATCCTCATCTTCACCATGGCCATCGGCCTCGTTGTCGCCTCCTCGTTCAACTACGCCCTCACCGAGACACGCCTCAACCAGTCCGACCTCTTAGCCAACGAAGCCCGTCTCGCCGCCGAGAGCGTGCTCGAGCACGGCATGGCGCAACTGCGCCGCCGTTTTGACCGCACGCACCAGCTCACCGCACTTGAGCTGCGGCCCGACAAACCGAGCGCCCTCCGCCTCGAAATCGACTTCCTCGAATTCCTGCAACACCGCAGCGGCTCGCGCGTCGTCGCGCCGCCCGGGCTCGGCGGATCCGGCGGTCCCGGTCAAGGCCAGGGACAAGGCCAGGGGCAAGGGGCAAACCAAGGCAGCGGCGGCGGCGCCGCATGGCCCAACCACCAGTCCTTTGTCAACCGGCCCATTTCCCTCGGCGGCCTCGTCCTCAACCAAGGCGATCCCGTCATCGTCGACATTGACTCCAACGAACTGCTGCCCGAGGAGGGCATGAACTTCCACCAGAGCGCCGCCGTGCGTGAAGTGCGCCTCTACGCCCGCGCGCGTGTCAATGGCGGACGCTGGGGCAACCGCGACGCCTACACCCGCAAGACCTTTCAAGTGATCGACGAGTCCCTCTACCAATTCGCGGTCTACTATGGCGACGTGCTTGAAGTGTGGCCGGGCGCGGACATGGACCTCGCCAAAGGAGGCCCTGTCTACGGTCGAGAAATCTGGCTCGGCGCCGGCGCCGGACACACTTTCAACGTTCACGGCCGCGTTATGGCACCGGATGGATTCTTCATCGGCCGCCATCCGGATTCCGGGAGGAACGATACACCGTCCAACGAAATCTACTTGCGCGACCTCCGTGCTGGAGACGACAGCAGCGACTACCTCCGCCGACTTGTCGACGCCAACCCGCACGGCGGACACCTCGACAGCGGCCACCACGATTTCCGCGAACTCGCCATACACAACTACCGCGGCGGACTCGTCACCGGCGTGCACGGAGTCACGCCGCAGTCCCCCGTCGGCCTCGAGGCCATCCGCGAAATGTCGGAAAACGCCGCCTCCACCGCCTTCAATCCCGCCCACCACCTCATCCAGCCGCCGCGCGACGAATCCTTTTTCCAGAGCATTGCGGACGAACAAGAGCGCGAACTCTATCGCACGATCGAACAAACCAAATGGTCGGCACAGTCCGAAGTCATCATCGACGCCTCCGGTATCCAGAGCGGAAACGTCGTCCTACGCGACCGCAACGGCAACGAGATTCCCCTCGACGCGGACAACGTCTTCTGGGAAGTGCAGCCCTATGCGACGGAAGACGGCAACGTTACCTCCGGAATATATGATTACCGCCAGGCAAGAAACAACACCAACGACGCCCGCGGCCGCATCAACCTTCTCCGCCTTGATATGGCGGCAATGCGCGAATGGGTCGAAGATCCGTCGGCCAACATCCCGTGGAACGGCGGCGTCTACGTCCACATGCCGGAGGTATCCGATCCCGGCCGAGACGACTACGTCGTCCCCGCCAACGCCAACTGGGCCGTACAACTGCACAACGGTGCCGTCCTTCCCAACCGCCGCGCCGTCGACCCCGAAGCAACCCGCGGTCTCACCCTCGCCACCAACTCGGGCCTATACGTACAGGGCGACTTCAATGCCCCGTCCGGCGGCGGTACCAGCACCGAACCCGAGGACATCAGCACCTTCGGCGAGCCCGGCCACGAAGCGCCCGCTGCCCTCGTCGCCGACGCCGTCACCGTCCTCAGCAACAATTGGAGCAACGCCAACAGCCGCGGCACCAGCCTGAGCGGTGACCGCCCCGCCACCAACACTGTCGTCTCCGCCGCCATCGTCACCGGCAACGTGCCCTCCGCCAACAACACCTACAGCGGCGGCGTCGAGAACTTTCCCCGCTTCCTCGAGGCATGGAGCGGCCGCACCCTCACCTACCGCGGCTCCATGATCAACCTCTTCCGAAGCGAATCCTTTGACGGTCCATGGCGCTTCGGCGACCGCGTCTACAACGCCCCCACCCGCGACTGGGGCTTCAACCGCGGCTTCCGCGAACTCACGCCGCCCCTCGACCCCGGCACCCGCGTCTTCCGCCAGGTCAACTTCCTCGAACTCACCCGCGAACGCTTCGTCGAAGAAACCAAGGCCCTCTACGCCGTACAGTGAAGCCCCGCGGCGTTGACTTGCCCGCCGCCCGCGCCATTGCATAGGCGCATGTCACCGCAATCCGATTTTTCCGAGGCGGCTCTCATCGAGCTGGCAAAACGCGCCCGCGCAGCCTCACTCTCGCTCGCGACGCTCCCGGAGTCCGCGAAGAACGCCTTTCTCGACCGCCTTGCCGATGCCCTGCCGCGGGAGCGCGAAGCCATTCTCGCGGCCAACAAACGCGACCTTGAAGCCGGAGCCGAAAGCGGTCTCGGCGATGCCCTCCTCGACCGTCTCCGCCTCACCGACGCCCGCCTCGACGGCATGATCGAGGGCATCCGCCAGGTCGCCGCCCTGCCCGACCCCGTCGGAACCGTGCTCGAAGAACGCACCCACGCGAAGGGCTTCTCCATCCGCAAGGTGCGGGTTCCCATCGGCGTCGTGGGCATCATCTACGAATCCCGCCCCAACGTGACCGTCGACTGCGCCATCCTCTGCCTCAAGAGCGGCAACGCCACCATCCTCCGCGGCGGCAAGGAAGCCTTCCACACCAACACCGCCCTCGCGGAGATCATCCGCGCCTCGCTGGAGAAAGCGGGGATCACGCCCGACGCCGTGCAACTCGTCCCCACGACAGACCGCGCCGCCCTCAACATCCTCCTCAAGCTCGACGACTACATCCATTGCCTCATCCCGCGCGGGGGCGAGGGCCTCATCCGGTTCGTCGCGGAGAACGCGCGCATGCCCGTCATTAAACACTACAAGGGAGTGTGCAACGTCTACCTCGACGAGGCCGCCGATCCCGCCATGGCGCTCTCCGTCACCGTCAACGCCAAGTGCCAGCGCCCCTCCGTGTGCAACGCGGCGGAGAACCTCGTCGTCCACCGCGCCCTCCTCGACACCGTGCTGCCGACCGTCGCCCGCGAGCTGCGGGCGCAGGGCGTGGAGCTGCGCGCCGACGAACCCGCCCGTGCCGCCCTCGCAGCCGCAGGCGTTGAAGCCGGCGCGGTATCGGCGGACGACTACGACACCGAGTACCTCGACCGCATCCTCGCCGTCAAGACGGTGGCGGATGCCGACGAAGCCATTGCATTCATCAACGCGCACGGCTCGGGCCACAGCGATGCCATCGTCACCGCCGACCGGGCGACCGCCGACCGGTTCCTCGCCGGCGTCGACGCCGCCGCCGTGTATTGGAATGTCTCCACCCGGTTTACGGACGGCTTCGAATTTGGCCTCGGTGCGGAAATCGGGATATCCACGGACAAGCTGCATGCCCGCGGCCCCATGGGGCTCAACGAGCTGACGAGCTACAAGTTCACGATTGTCGGCGACGGCCAGGTCCGCTGATGCCCCGACTGCGCCAACCGCCCGAGTGGGTGCCGCACACCGCCGTGTGGAGCGCATGGCCGCGCGTTCCCGAATACTGGGAAGGCGCGATGGAAGGCGCGCGGCGCGAACTCGCCGCCTTTTTCCGGGCGATCACCGATCCCGATCCGGCCACGGGCAAACCGCGCGGCGAAGCCGTGAAAATCCTCGTCTGGGGCGACGAAGCCCGCCGCTCCGCCGAAGAGGCGCTCACCGCCGACGGTATAGAACACATCGAAATCCCCTACGGGGATGTGTGGTTCCGCGATATCGCGCCCGTCTTCGTCCGCGATGAAGCGCTCCGCGCCACCGCCGTCTGCTTCCGCTACAACGGCTGGGGCGGAAAGTATTTGATGGAGTTCGACGACGCGGTCGCGGCGAAGATCGCCGCGCACCTGCGCACTCCGCGGCGCGACGAAGACTGGGTTTTCGAAGGCGGCTCGCTCGATGTCGACGGGGAAGGCACCGCCCTCACCACCTGCCAGTGCCTCCTCAATCCCAACCGCAACCCGGGGCTCGACGAGGACGCCGTCGCCCGGCGCCTGCGCGACTCCATCGGCGTGGAAAAACTGATCTGGCTCGACGAAGGCCTCGCCAACGACCACACCGACGGACACATCGACAACATCGCGCGTTTCCTCGCGCCGGGAAAGGTCGCCTGCATGCGGCCCTCCGGCACGGACGATCCCAATGCCGCCGTCCTGCTTCGTATCGAAGAATCGTTACGCGCCGCAACCGACGCCGCAGGCCGCCCGCTCGAGGTTGTCACGGTGCCCTCGCCCGGCTTTGTCCCCGACGCCGAAGGCAAGCCCGCGCCCGCGAGCCACATGAACTTCTACATCGCCAACACCCGCGTGCTCGTTCCCCTCTACGGGACTTCCTATGACGAAGCCGCGCTCGACGCCCTGAGTCCGCACTTCCCGGGCCGAGAAATCATCGGCCTGCGCGCGAACCACATACTTGTCGGCGGCGGCAGCTTTCACTGCGTCACCCGCGAACAGCCGGCTTACCGGCGCCGCGGACCGTAGCTGCGGATCGGCGCGTTGCGATTGGCCGAGGCGTTGCGCAGACGGTAGACGATGCGCGCCTTCTCTAGATCGCGGGGATTCATCTCCATCTTCACGGTGTCACCCACGGTGATCTTGATGAAGTGTTTGCGCAGCTTACCCGAAATGTGGGCAAGCACTTGGTGTTTATTTGCCAGCTCCACGCGAAACATCGTGCCCGGTAGGACGGCCACGATCTTGCCTTCAACCTCTACGGTTCCAGTATCTGCCATATAGTCGTTTTTACCAATCGGTATTGGGTTTGGTTTGCACTTACGCCGCGCACAAAGAGTTTGCGGCAAACAAGCACCATCCCATTTCCGGCAGCCAAGTCAAGCGGGAAGAACGCTCCGGAAGGCAGGCGCGGCGCGGAATCACGGAAGTCAGTTGCATTTGCACGGAAGGACCCGGAGATTCGCGGACTGATGAACCACGATTGGCAAAAAGAACTGTATGCCCTCTGGGGACGGGCCGTGTTGCGCTTCCGCGAAACAAAAAACACCGCGGAGAGCCTCTTCGCAGCGGAAGACCGCGCATTGATCGACCGCATCGGAGCCACCCCGCAGGAAGTCTTCGATTTCGTCGAGGATTTCTGCTCCGGCGGCGACCCCGACTTCACCACCTTCGCGCTTCTCGCTGACATCCGGCGGCACTACTTCCTCGAACAACAGGGGGGCAGGCGCTCCGGGAAGGTCCTCGACATCGACGCGCTGCCCGCGAAATCCGATGCCGTCGAGGGCATCGAATGGCTGCCGCGCATCATCCCGAAGGCCCTCGCCAAGCTCCGCGGCGAGCTGCACCCGGATATCATGTACCTGTGCGGCGGAGACCGCGCCTTCTTCCGGCGCCACGACATCCATCCCGCCGAGTTCCTGCGCATCGTCGAGACGCACGAGGACGATCCCGGCGCGGTTGTGCGCTGGGTCGTCACGCGCAGCGCGGCGGACGCATCAGAGGCGGCAGCGGCGTGTGACGCGCGCAAAGAAGCGCCGTAACGGGCTCGTCAATAGCCGCCCGGCAGGAGGCCGTCACTCCAGACGCGCTCCTTTGGAAGAATCGAGCGGCGCCCGAATCCGCCGACACGGAACGTCTCCCAGTGGCTGCCCAAACCGCCCGCGGTCGTCGTCGCGGCGGCCGGAGCCGGAGTTGCCACCACAAACTGAACCGTGGGGGCCGCGATGGTGTAGGTAGGTGCCGGTTCACGGAAGCGGATCGCCCTTGGGGGCGGCGCGTTGGCTACGGCGGGTACATGTGAGCGGGTCGTTGTCATGCCCTCACCATACCCCGCCCTCTTTAAAGGAATCAAGCGAACCACAACACAAAACTTGCGCTAAACGTCGATTACACAAAAACTTATCGATGCAATAAGCCGGATGTATCAGAGAACCCTCAATCCTCACGCGCCGAGAAAGACGTCTCCGCCGCGAGACGCTCCCAGAGTGCTTTCTCCTCCGCCGAGAGTTTCTGCGGGACGCGGATACGCACCCGCGCAAGCAGATCGCCCCGTCTCCCCTTCCCGAGCGGCAGCCCGCGGCCCCGCAGCCTCAAGCTGCTTCCGCCCTGCGTTCCCGCTTTGACCCGGACGCGCGCCTTGCCCTCCAGCGTTGGAATTTCCACCGAACAGCCGAGCACCGCCTCCCACGGTGCCAGTTCAAGGTCGCAGACGAGGTTGTTGTCCTCCACCCGGAAGTCCGGGTGGCGCTCAAAGCAGACTCGGAGAAAGAGATCGCCCGCCCCCGCCGGACCGGGCGCGCCCTTGCCGGCCACGCGGATGCGCTGCCCCTCCCGCACCCCGGCGGGCAAACGCACACGCACAGTCTCCGTTAATTCGGCGCCCGAATGCGGGTCAAGCCGTCGCAGGCTGATGCTCCGCACCGAGCCATGCAGCGCCTCCTCGAAGGTGACCACGATCTCGGATTCGATGTCGTTGCCACGCCGCGCGCCGTGCTCCGCATCGCTGAACGGCGTTCCCCGGAACCGGGAATCCGGCCCGCCCGCGAAGCCGCGTGCACCCGCGCCGCCGAAAAACTGCTCGAAGAAGTCGCTGAATCCGGTTCCGCCGAAGTGATATTCGTAGCCGCCGGGGCCCGTGCCCGCCGCCCGCGAACCGAAAAATTCTTCTCCGGCCTGCCAACCTTGGGCGCGCGCGCCGGATTGCGCCTTCCACTCCGCGCCGAGGCTGTCGTACTTGCGCCGCTTCTCCGCGTCGCCGAGGACTTCATAGGCTTCGTTGATCTCTTTAAAGCGGCTCTCGGCGGCCTCCTTCCCCTCCGATGCGGCGTGGTCCGGATGGCACTCACGCGCAAGCTTGCGGAAGGTGCGTTTGATCTCTTCCTGCGTGGCGCTCCGGTCAACTCCGAGGATTTTGTAGTAGTCTTTGAAATCCATGGTATTCTCCCTCCCTTTCTTCTGCTCCCGCCGCGCGGATCCCGCCGGACGGGATTCTCGCGACGGCAAACAAAAGGGGCCGGTCTGCCATCAGCCCGGCCCCGCGTGGATTGACTTCACGGATTCGACTTGTTGCTCCCGACGTACGGCCCGCGCCGCGGTCGGCGGGCCCGCCTACTCCACGGTGATGGAGCGGGGACGGGCCGCTTCCGAAACCGGCAGCTTCAGATTGAGCACGCCTGAATCGGTGCGGGCTTCAATGCTGCTTTCGTCGATGTCGACGTTGAGTTCAAGCTGTAGGCGGAAGTCCGCGTGCGGAATTTCCCGGAAAATCGGCTTCCACGAAGCTTCCGAGAGTTCACGGCGGCTGCCCTCCACGAAGATCCGGTCCTTCTCCAAGGTGATTTTCACTCCGTCCTTCGCCACGCCGGGCATGAATACCCGCACGTGGTAGGCATCCTTCAGTTCCTGCACTTCGTAGTGCGGCTTCAGGTAGCGCTGGGCATTCGCCGCGCGCGACTCAGGCGGCCTCTTTTCATGCAAAGTCACTTGTTCGTTCATTGCTTATTCCTCTCTCATTGATGGGTTCGGTGTCCGGAAGCGCCCTGCCTCAGGACACGGAGATCATGCGCGGTTTGCGCTCCTCCCGCTTCGGCAGCGTCACGGTGAGAATACCGTTTTCGAGCTTTGCCTTCACCTTGTCCGCGACCACATCGTCGCCGACCGTGATGAAACGGCTGAAGCGGAAGGTGCTTTCTCCTCCGGCCTCGCCGCCGCTCTTGCGCTCGCCGCTGATCGTCAGCACCGCGTTTTCCAGCTCGATGTTGACGTCCTTCTTGTCCACCCCAGGCAACTCCGCGAGCACGTAATAGTTGTCCGCGTCATGGTTGAGGTCGACACGGAATCCGCGCGCGTCTTCCCGCGTCAACATACCCGGAAACGCCGGGAAACTTCCAAAGGTCCGGTCAAAGAACCGGTCGAGTTCGCTTAACGTATCATTGTAGAGATTATCGTATTTGATCAGTCTCATGGTGATTCCTCCTTTCATTGGATTTGCACCCACTCTAATGCATCGAGCGTGCCAACCGACCTCCAACAAAAAGTCACTGTAATCCAACAAGATAGAGAAGGGTACCGAATCGCGTTAAGTGTCTTTTTGTCACACAATCGAACCCCCGCCGGCCCATGCGGGTAATTCTGTCACAGCAACAGCCCGGCAAAGAACGCATGTTCCCGGATGTTCCGGCCTGTTCCCACCCGGAATCCCCGAAGCAACGTCCGCGACTGAGACCGTTACCTTCCGGACACCGCGCCGCTCACTCTTCGACCAATCCGCGTTCGCGCAGGAAGGCCTGCGCTTCGGCGTGCTCCTGCTCGCGCAGCGCTTCCGGTATAGCCGCCTTCAGGCGGGCGATTCGGTTGCCGGGTGCCGGGTGGGTCGACAGATACTCCGGCACGCTGCCCCGATCCGACGCCGCCTCCATCTTTTCCCAGAAGGTCACCGCCGCATAGGGATCGTAACCGGCCCGCGCCATAATGAGGAGGCCCTTGTAATCGGCTTCGTATTCGTGGTGACGACCGAAGGGCAGCATAACACCAACCTGCGTTCCCAAGCCGTACGCGGCCATGACGAGATTCGGGTCAACCTGATCCTGGCGTGTCGCGCCGTAGGCGACCGCCACGCCCAGCCCCATTCGGATAAGTTCGGCGGAGAGGCGTTGGTTGGCATGCCGCTGCTGCACATGGGCGATTTCATGGCCGATCACGACGGCGAGTTCATCGTCCGACTCCGACAATTCGATCAGGCCGGAGAACACCCCCACCTTGCCGCCGGGCATGGCAAACGCGTTGATCGACGGATCGTCGAACACGACAAACTCCCACTCCATATCCGGCATTTCTTCGGCCACTGCCGCCGCGAGACGCGCGCCGATGCGCTCGACCTGCTCCACATGGACAGGGTTTTGCGAAACCGGCATCTCCTGCTTCATCTGCGCGAACTGGCTAACCGCCATGTTCTCAAGGAAAGATTCCGGCAGCAACTGCGGCCCGGTCGCACAACCTGAAAACAGCGCCGCTCCAAGAAGGACGGACAGGAAAAAACCGTGGGCACGTCGGGCAGGGAGTTTCATACCTACACGATGGACGAAGAAGCGCTCGTTTGCAAACCTACATTCGCTCCAATACGGCGAGGCCGATGCGGTCGGCGAGCAGACGGCCCGCCCGTGTGAGACGGATCGTGCCGCCCTCGGCCATGGCAAGTCCTTCCTCCGCCAGTTCGCTGAAGAGTTGCTCCGCCTCCGCCCACGCGGCCATGGGATACCGCTTGCGGAAACGCGGCACACAAATGCCTTCGTTCATGCGCAGGCCGAAGATCACAGCGTCCTGCGCAAGGATCCCGTCACTTAGCACAGTTGACTCCGCAAAGCGCGGTTCGCCCGCCCGCACCCCTGCCAGCCATGCCTCCGTATCGTGGACGTTCGTCCGCCGCATGCCCGCCGCTTGGGATGAAGCCGAGGGACCGAAGCCCAGCCACTCCTGCATCCGCCACGTTCCGAGGTTGTGCGCGCAGGCATAGCCCGGACGCGCGAAATTGCTCACTTCATACTGGTCGTAGCCGCCGTCTCCCAACGCATCCCACGCCATCTCATAAAAGACCGCCTCGTCCGCCTCGCCGCGTTGCTCCACCTCACCGCGCCGCATCCGCACCCACAGCGCGGTGTCTTCCTCAAAGGTCAGGCAATAGGTCGAAAAATGCGCCGGACCCCGCCGTATTGCCTCCCCGAGGTCGGCGCGCCAGGCTTCCAGCCCCTGCCCCGGCAACGCGAACATCAGGTCCATGCTCCAGTTGTCGAAGCCCGCGGCCTCGACCAGCGCGACCGCACGGTCCACCTGATTGCGCGTATGCGGTCGCCCGAGCCGCACGAGCGTTGCCTCGTCAAACGACTGAACGCCGATGGAAATACGGTTTACGCCCAACTCCTTCAGCACACGTAGCTTGTCCGCGCGCACCGAGGCCGGCGCCATCTCCACCGTCCACTCCGCGGGCATTGCGGGAAGCGCGCTTCGAACACAGGACCCGAGCGTGTCCAGATCCCGCGCCGTCAACAATCCGGGCGTGCCCCCGCCCCAGAAAACCGTGTCTACCCGCCGCGGCAGCGGCCGCAGTGCCAGCTCCCGCGCCACCCCGTCGATATAGCGCGAAAAGTCGTCGCCTTCCGGTCGCTCCTGATAAAAGTTGCAAAAGTCACACACCCGCGCACAAAAAGGCACGTGAAGATACAGACCGAGGCCAAGGCCGGTCGTGTCCGCAGCTTTTCCTTGCTCAACAGCCTTGCCCATACCTAGGGTTGGATCAATTTTATCATGATGAAGAACGCCAAACTTTCGGTTCACTTTCTCTTTCTCGCACTGGTTTTTCTCCTCACGGGATGCCAGACGGTTTTCCGCGACCTCACACGTGAACGCATTCCCGAGAATCCGTCGGGTATCTACACCTTTGAGTTCGCCGCGCAGCTGAGCAACACCAACGTCGTGCCCGGCTCCGAAAGGGCGAAAATCGTCATCAACGGCGAGACCTTCGACATGGAGCCGAGCCCGAGCGGCGACCGCATCTTTCAGTTCGACTACCGTATGCCCCAAGGCGTCACCGAAGCGCGCTACTACTACATCCTCACTTACGACTACGTGAGTAACAATGTGCGCCGCTCCGCCGAGCGTTTCAGCACCCACGAGGCCGGAGGCGTCTACCGCGCCCGCCTCGTCAACCGCTACACCATCCAGCTCGTCGCCGACCGAGGCCCCGTCGGCTCCGCCATCGCGCTCGTCGGCAGCGGCTTCCGCAGCGGCGACACCGTCGTCATCGGCGACCGTGAGGCCGACACCACCGTCCAGTCCGGCAACTCCATCGAGTTCACCGTCCCCGGCCTCGAAGCCGGCCGCTCCTACCCCGTTGTTCTCCGCACAAGCGGCGGCGACATCGATGTGGGCAACTTCCGTGTCGACGAGGGCTCGCTCTCCGTCACCCCCACAAGCCTGCGCATCCGCTCCGGTGAAGTCGCCCAAGTGATCTTCCAAATCCCCAACCCCGCCCCCTCCGGCGGCTACCATATCGATGTCACGACAGATGCCCCCGCCAGCGTCATCATGGACGAAGTCGTCATCCCCGCCGGCTTCAACTCCGTCGTTGTCGACGTCGAAGGCGGCGAACCCGGCTCCGGCTCCCTCTTTGTCGAGGCCCCCGGCTTCGCCACCCGCAACATCTCCCTCCGCGTCGACTAATCCCGTTCGCCATCCCAACCACCCAACCTTGAATCAAATGAATAATAAATAAAAATTCTTGAATATAAATAAATTCAAAAATCCGAAGTATAAAAATATGGGAGAAATTAGATTAAAGTCCAATAAAGTTTCAGTTTATCATTTAGTAGCCCGTGTGGTGCAGCGGCGGCGATTGCTGGCGGATGTGCAACGGGAGGTGTGGGTGGGGGCGCTGCACCGCGCGGCGGCTTTCAGCGGGGTGGAGCTGATTACCTACTGCTGTCTGCAGAACCACTTCCATATCCTCGTGCGTATTGACCCGGCGGCGAAGGAATGTGACGACGCGGAGCTGGTGCGGCGTTTCCGTGTGCTCTACGGCAGCGCGAAGGCGATGTGGTGCGGACTGGACGCGTCGGGGCTGGTGCATGCGCTGGCGCACGACCCGCCGGAGACGGCAGAACGTTTGCGGGAGCGGCTGCGGGCGCGGATGGGCGATGTGTCGGAGTTCATGAGCACGCTGCGGCAGCGCTACACGATGTGGTTCAACAAGACCTATGATACGGTGGGGACGCTGTGGGCGGAGCGCTTCACGAGCGTGCTCATCGAAGACACGCCTTGGCTGGTGGGCTTGGTGGCGGCGTATATCGACCTGAGCCCCGTGCGTGCGGGTTTGGCGGCGCTGCCGGAGGACTACCGTTGGAGCGGTTACGCGGAGGCGATGGCCGGGCATGAAGGCCTGCGGGCCGCGCTTGCGAACTGCCACCCTCAGGCGGGGGGAGTGAGCGCCGCGCTTGCCCGCTACCGGATATTGATGCTGGGCAAGGGCGCGGCGGCGAAGCGTGACGGAACAGGAGCACGCGTGGATCCCGAAGCCCTCGCGGATGCTCTGCGGCAGGGAGGCGATCTGGCTCCGCATGAGCTGCTTCGGCTGAAGCTCCGTTTTTTTTCGCGGGGTCTGGCGCTCGGCTCTTCCGAGTGGATGACCACGGGGGCGGGCGCACGCGCGCTCGGCCGCATGAGCAAACCTCCGGGAGCGACCCCCTTGGAGGTTTTTGACGGCACCGATACCGCCGTGGCCCGGCGGAAGTACCGGACCGGCGGGGCAGAGGTGCCGCGCCGTGAAGCCGAAAGCAGCGAGTACTAGGGGATTAAGTGCCGGTTCCGGCGGACACGGCGCTGCCCCAGGAAGATTCGATACGTTCGAGGATAGCGGAAAACTCGTCCTGCCCGACACGGAGGTTGGCGGCTACATTCATGACTTCGTCGAGCGGCTCGAAGCCCGGTTCCCCCACTTCGTCGACTACGTCGATAAGCACGTGGATGAACTCCCGCCGCTGACAGGCATCCGTCAACTCATAGAGTAAACGGGCGACACGGGAGAGGTCGAGATGCGCTGCTCCGGGAGTGGTTGCAGCGATAGCGGCGAAACCGGCGAGGGGAGTATCCAATCCGAGCCGGGTACGGAGGCTGCGGGTGATGACCCCACGCAAGGGTTCATCATCGATATCCCCGAGCGGCAAGCGGGCGATGAGGGCACCGAAGAGGCCCGCACGCTCGCGGTCGCCGGGCGAAACCCGCCATGACGCAGCCAAAAGCTCGTAGCGGGCGGCGAGCGTACCCACGTTGTGATCGATGAACCGGGCGACGTCCTTGCGGCGCGGTTCGCTGTCGGAACCGCAAGGCAAATGGTCGGCCAGGAGCGAGTGGAGTGCCATGTCGGAATCCGGTCCGGAGTCGCCGCGCGCAATGGCGGCGTCGATGGAATCCATGATACATTCTTCCGCAGGTGTGACCCGCCCGTCAGCGGCGATCAGCTGTGCGAGCGCGTCGAGAGCGAAGGCCCGTATCTCCGGATCGCAGAGCAGTGATGAGAATCCGGCGACGGCGGCATCCCGCTCTTCCGCCGAGACGGGAGAGCGCAAAAGCCGTTTGATCTCAGCGAGAGAGCCGGGCGAGAGGGCCGGCATCTGGTAAAGAAAATCCTCGAGGCACGCGACCTCCTCGGGGTGGAGTTCGCCGTCAGCCCATGCGAGGGCGATAGCTGCGCGCGCCAATGCGAATGCCGTTGATTCCTTGATTCCTGGCGGCGAGCGGTGCGGAACGGGCTCAAATGTGTCCATTATAGAGAGGTCCTGATCGGGGGGGCTGAACGTCCAGCATTAACAGTGAAACAGTGTGCGAAAGTTGCCTGAATGCGCAAATCCGAAAGCGCGTTACGACGCCACGGCTTCGGCGGCAGGCTCGTGATAATTGCCCTCCCCGTCCCAAGCGGCAACGATGCCCGCGCGGATACAGAAGTCGCCGAAGTGCTCGCCCTCGTTTCGTTCCTTCGCATAGCGGAAGAGAATGGGGCGGAGTTCATTGACGATCTCCGTGTCTTTGACTGACGTTTTGTAGAGCCGGTTGAGGCGGCTGCCGTCAAAGGCGGCCCCGAGGTAGAGGTTGTATTTTCCGGGGGCCTTGCCGACCAAGCCGATTTCGGCAAGGTAAGGACGGGCACAACCGTTGGGGCAGCCCGTCATACGGATAGTGACCGGTTGCTTGCCGAGGCCGAGTTCGCTGATGACGGACTCGATCTCGGTGACGAGGTCCGGCAGGTATCGTTCGGATTCGGCGAGAGCGAGGCCGCAGGTCGGCAACGCCACGCAGGCCATGGAGTTGAGACGCAAGCCGGTGGATTCCAATCCGCGGTTGAGCCCGTATTCGGCAACAAGCTCTTCGATCCGCGCGCGACTCTGCAGGGAAACGCCGCTGATGATCAGGTTCTGGTTGGCGGTGAGACGGAAATCACCGTCATGTACTTTGGCGATCTCGCGCAGACCGGCCTTCATAGGAAATCCGGGAAGGTCTTTCACGCGACCGTTCTGGATGAAGAGCGTGAGGTGTCCTTTGCCGTCCACGCCTTCCGTCCAGCCGTAGCGGTCGCCGGTGTGCTGAAACTCAAATGACCTCGCTTTGCCGAGTTTGAAGCCGAGGCGCTTCTCCACTTCGCCGCGGAACCAATCGAGCCCGCGGTCGGCGATAGTATATTTGAGGCGGGCGTGGGCACGGTTGGCGCGGTCGCCGTAGTCGCGCTGCACAAGGACCACCTTTTCGGCGACATCGACGGCCTGATCCGGCTTGCAGAAACCGAGGATATCAGCGACACGCGGGTAGGTCGCGGCAGCGCCGTGAGTCATGCCGAGGCCGCCGCCAACGGTGACATTGTAGCCGACGATCTTGTCCTTCTCGACGATGGCCATGAAGCCAAGGTCGTGCGCGAAAATATCGACATCATTGCTCGGCGGCACCGCCACGACGGTCTTGAACTTGCGCGGCAGATAGGTCTTGCCGTAGATCGGCTCTTCTTCCCCTTCGCCCCCCGCGACGCGCTCCTCATCGAGCCAGATTTCGTGGTAGGCACGCGTGCGTGGAGTGAGGTGGTCGGAGATCGCCTGCGCAAGCCCGAGCGCCCCGGCATGGACCGCGCTCTGGAAAGGGTTGGGATTGCACATGACGTTGCGGTTTACGTCGCCGCAGGCCGCGATCGTGTCGAAGAGCGCGCCGTTAATCTCCGTGATCGTCTTCTTCAGCACCCCTTTGAGGACCCCGTGAAACTGGAATGCCTGTCGGGTGGTGAGCTTGAGCGTACCGTTGGCGTAGGTGTCGGCGAGTCGGTCCATTTCCAGCCACTGCTTCGGCGTGGCCACCCCGCCCGGCACCCGCACGCGGATCATGAAGCTATACGCCTTGTCCAACTTCTTTTTGCGGCGCTCCTTGCGCTCGTCGCGGTCGTCCTGAGCGTAGATGCCGTGAAACTTCGTCAGCTGCGCGTCGTCCGCCGGAACCGTCCCCGACAGGAGGTCGGCGAGGCTTTCCGCCAGCGTGCCGCGCAAGTAGTTGCTCGTTTCCTTGATGCCCTCGTTCTTCGAAAGCTTTGTTTCCTGTTCCTGTCCTGTAGAGGCCATGTCCTGTGTCGGTAATCCCGTGAAAACAACCAATCAATGGTTCATTGGGTAAGATAGTAAAGTATAAACTTCGGTTCAATTCTGCCGGAGAATATCCGCTCCTCTGCCCGGCGGCGGCGCGCTGCCCGCTGCGGTGGTGAGGTAGGGCAAGGCGAGCTTTTCGAGGTGCTTGGCCACAATATCGAACTCGAGGTTGACGGCCCCGCCCTGCCCGAGCCCGCCGAGATTGGTCACCGCGAGGGTGTGCGGGATGAGCCAGACAAAGAAACTCCCCGCGCCGCAACCGCCGACGGTGAGGGAGACCCCGTTGATGGCAATCGAACCCTTCTCGACAACGTAGCGCGAAAATTCCGGGGCGTGACGGAATGCCATGCGGATATCCACGCCCACCCGTTCGATGCTCTCCACCATCCCCACAGCATCAACGTGACCGGTGACGATGTGACCGCCCATCTTACCGCCGAGAGCCACACTGCGCTCGAGGTTAACGCCTTCCCCGCCGGAAAAAACGCCGAAGCGGGTGCGGCGCACGCTCTCCTCGAGCAAGTCGAAGCCGAGCCGCCCGTCGCCGTGCTCCACCACGGTGAGGCAGCAGCCGTCAACGGCCACACTGTCGCCTGTTGCCACGCCTTCCGCGGCAGCGGCGCAGCACACCGTGAGGCGCCGCCCGTCGCCGGAACGGACAAAGCTCTCCACGCGCCCGCACTCCTCCACAATTCCGGTAAACATAAGTTTTCCGACGCTAGGCCAGACGCGCGCAGGGTCAAAGTGATTCGAGCCCGCTAACGTGCGGCCCCAATCGTTAGCGACGGTCTTGGGCAGGGATCGGCCGACGGTTTTGCGGCGG
>JAFIGH010000094.1 GCA_020831525.1 Opitutales bacterium | reverse complement strand
TCTGGACCTCGCTGTGGCCAACCGCCGCGCGGCTTTCGGGGTGGATGTGCCGGAGGCCTGAAGCGGAGGCAAACACCGCACGGTCCGTTCAGCCATCGGCTCTCACCCGCCCGAAGATCCACCGCACGATGGTCAAGGTGGCAAGGGAGGAGAGCGGCATAAGGATGGCGGCGAGGAGGGGGTGCATTTTCCCGGCGAGGGCGACAAGAACAACCGCGACATTGTAGGCGATAGCGAAGAGAAAGACAGTACGTGCGGCGCGGTGCCGCAGAGCGCTGACGCGGAAAAGCGCGCGCAGCGCCCGAAGGCTCCGCCCGACGAAATAGAAGTCGGCTTTGTCGCGCAGCAGCGCGCTGTCGGCAACGGGTGTTCCCGTGCAGGCCGCAACATTGAAAGCGAGGCTATCGTTCGCCCCGTCCCCGACGAAGAGGGTCTCCTCCGGTGCGTTGCGGCGCAACCATGCCGCCTTTTCGTCGGGTGAAAGCTCGCCGCAGCCTTCGTCTTCGCGCATTCCGAGCGCATGCAACATGGAGCTTACCTTCCCGGCCCGGTCGCCACTCAAAATGAAGAGCCGCATCCCCATGCGCCGGAAGAAACCGATGTCGTCCACCGCTCCGGGACGTGGTGCCTCGGTGAACCGGAGGGCAGCCAAAACATTTCCGCCGCACGTGAAGACAGCGTCGCCGCCGTCCGCCATTCCGGCGGGATCGGCCCACTCCGGACGCCCGAGACGCCATTCGGCACCCTCCGCCTCTATCCGCAGTCCGCGCCCGGGCAGTTCCTCCGCGCCGCCCCCGCCTGTTTCGCCGCGGATCTCAGGGTCAGCAAGCAACGCCTCGCGCAAGGACCGGCTCACGGGATGCAGACTGTCGCGCACCATGCGCCAAAGAACACGCCTATGGCCAGGCGGGAGGGTTTCCAGCGCCTCCGGGTTGCTGAGCACGGGGTTTTCAAGAGTGAGCGTGCCGGTTTTGTCGAAAACGATCTGCCGCAAGCGCTTGATGCGCGCCCACACGGTGTCGTTGCGGACAAAGAGACCCACCCGGCGAAGCCGCACCGTGGCCATCTCGTTGGTGAGCGGATAGGCTACCCCGAGCGCGCACGGGCATGAGACGACGAGGACAGAGATGAGCACCTGGAGAGCAGAGACCCAGTCGCCCGCGACAAGCCCCCACCACAGGTAGCCCGCCGCACCGACGACGACAACGATAGCGATATACCATTTAAGCAAACGTTCCAGACCGGAGAACCGCGTGCCCTCCGGAGAGCTATCGACGAGTTTGCCAAGGAGGGAGTCCTCCCAGCCTTCTTCCGCCTCGCAGAGGAGCGAAACGGCCCCGAGATTGATTGCGCCGGAAGGCAAAGCGTCACCGAAGCGGTATGTGCGCGCGTCGGCCTCGCCGCTGATCCACTCCAGACTGAGCGAGGCCTCGGGCAAGCGTACACGCCCTCCGACCGGCACGGCCCGTCCCGGCGGGACCGCGAAGAGATCGCCGGGCCGCAACTCCCGCGCGCTCACCTCGCCCGGCGGAGAACCGTCGGCACTCTTGCGCCGCTCAACTCGTTCGGTGTGCGGATTGAGGCCGAGGAGCTGGTTGCGGTTGCGCTCCAACACGACCTCCTGCACCCAGCGTCCGATGAGCATCAAAAACGTGAATACAGCGACAAAATCGAAATAGACAAACCGCTCCTCCCCCAGCAACCACCCCACAAAGGAACCGGCGTAGGCCGCCGACACACCGAGCGCAATGGGCAAGTCGATGTGCAGAACGCCGCGGCGCGTTCCTTCCCATGCCCGCTTGATGAAGTAGCTGCCGCCTACGGCAAAAGACAGTGTGGCGAAAAGGAGCGTGAGCAACCGGAAGAGCTCGGCATAGGCGAAATCGTCCTCCATGCCGAGGTAGCCGGGGAGCGTAAAGAGCATCGTATTGAGCGCGAGCGTGGCGCACACACCCACGCGCGTGAGCAACCGGTCGCTCTCTTCCCCGGTCCGCCGCGTGCCCGGCGGGCCGAGAATGTATCCAAAATTCCGCAACTCGGCGGCAAACCGGTGAAATTCAAATTTGTCGACGCGCACGCGCACGCGGATGGTACCGAGTTGAGCATGGATGTCGATGTGCAGTGCGCCGGGCTGCTCCTCAAAGAGTTTTTCGATCAACCAGACACAGCCCACGCATGAAATGCCCTGCAAATCGAAGCGGACCACAGATTCGCCGTCCGTGTCTTCCCGCGCCCGTTCCGCCACCTTGTCGAGCCACGAATCATCGCGCTGCTGGAGAAGGTTGGCCTGCACCGGCGCGACAGGCCGGTCCCGCAGGTCGTAGAACTTGTCCAGACCGCGGTCCTGGATAAGGCCGTGAACATAGGAGCAACCTGTGCAGCAAAACGCCTCCTCCTCATTGCGCGGGTGGAAGAGCGTGCCGCAGTGGCGGCATTCCCGCCCCGTCTCGACCGTCGACAGCGCCATCGCCTCAACTACCGGGGCAGAGCGGACAATTCACCGCCAATCCCGAGCCACCTGTCACCGAACCAAGCCGCCACGCCACAAGCAAAGCCATACCGAGGGCCATGCCGCGCTGCACGCGTCCCATCCAGAGTGGCGACAGCTTGCGTGAAACCCGCCCGTACTGGCTTTGCGCGAAAAAAAGCAGGGGCAACGTCCCCAGTCCGAAGGCCACGAGAAACTCCGCGCCCCGCGCAGGCGAACCCATGACAAGGGCGAGACCGAACACCATATACAACGGGCCGCACGGCAGAAACGGTGTGCACGCCCCGAGAACCCCGCCGCTCACCCAGCCGGGCGCACGTTGGAAGCGCGCACCCAGGCGGAAAACTGCCCGCGTGAGCACCTTCGGCTTGGGCAGCCACCGGTCCACGCGGAACGCGATCCCGATAAAAAACACGACGAGAAGCCACGGCAGGTAGAGAAACACCGACTCATTCACGCGGTCCAAAACGATTTGCCCCAGCCCGCCGAGGACCGCCCCGATCACTCCGTAGGCGATCACCCGCGAGGCGTGGTACGACGTCAGGCGGGTGAGAGCACCCTCACCGCTCCCCGGTTTGGGCTGGAGCACGCAGGCGAACGGCCCGCACATACCCACGCAGTGCAGGCTCGTCACCATGCCGGCGGCGAACGCCATCGTCACGGTGTTGATGCTGGCGGGATCGATCATCCGCCCCGACTCTGGACCGCCCGGTCCTCCGCGCAAGTCGATTCGGCGCGCGTCGCTTCACTCCGGATGTTCCGCTTCGATGGCGCGGAGCAGCTCGACGCGCTCGGCGGTGGGCGGATGTGTCGATATCCATGACAGGTGTTTGCCCTCGCCGCCATAAGCATCGGTGAGTGATTCGAGAATGGAGACCAACGGTGCGACGCCAAGGCCCGTGGCCATCCCGAACTCGGCGGCAAAGGTATCGGCCTCGAGCTCAAAGCGACGCGAGTGGCCCGTTTCGATAAGCACAGACGGGAGGGCTGCGGCCACGGAAAGGACGGAGGACACATCGCCGAGGAATACGGTGATAACGATGAAGTGTCCCGCGGCCTGCAAGGCCGAGCGCATGCCGTGGTTGTGGTGCACGTGGCCAAGTTCGTGGGCCGCCACCGCGTAGACCTCCGCGTCCGTTTCCGCCAATTCCACAAGTTCATCCGTGATGACAATGAGCCCGGCCGGAAGGGCGAAAGCGTTTGGACCGATGCGGCTGCGCCGGAACTCAATACGGTAGGTGGGCGTAGCGGGCTTTCTCGCAGCAAAAGCGTCAAACCCGTCGCGCAGCGCTTCTTTGCGCTCCGGCGCGAGGGCGCTCGGCGAAAGGAAAGTCCGGTCGAGCGCGCGCATGCTCTCGCGCGCCACCATGGTCTCGATCTCGGCGGGCATGCCCCGTGCGGCATTCTCCGCCATCAGCGGTATACCGTAGCGGAAAAACACGACGACAAGAACTACACTAAGAAGAAAGCAAACGACGGCGACGCGCCCGCTCGATTCCGCCCATCGCGAGAAGCGTGCGAGGGTTCCGGGCGTGCGCTCACGGGCGAGAGCGGTGTAAACCTCCTGCGGGCATTCGCAGACCGCGCCGTCCGGCAACCGCATTACCCACGGACCGGCACCCACCGGCGGATCGAGGTAGAGCGCATCCACACGCACTTCGGCCAGAGGTGGGTCCGCCGGTTCACCGGATTCCGCTGCAGCAAAGATCCCGGCCACGCCCCGCGCACTGTCCAGCCGAACGACCGCCGCCTGCGCGACCGGCGAGCGTCCGTCAAAATACTTTGCCCCGCGGAAGGTCATAGGCCGAAGTCAATATCCAACCAGTCCGCCGCACTCTCTCCCACAGCCGCGACCTCTTCGCGGCCCGCGCCCGTGATGGATTCGAGGTTCGGCGCGTTGATGACCTCGAGGCATTCGAGCCGGTAGCGGTGCAGCCGCACCTTGGCCCAAGGCAGGTAGATGCCAAGCGTGAGGATCGTGAGGATGAGATTGGTGGAGAGAATCCAACCGTAACGCACGGGGTGGATACTGGACACGAAACGGACGCGACCCGCTGGAGTGCGCAGGGCCGTACTCGACCAGCAGTAGTTGAGAATGAATACGCGGATAACGGCGATTCCGAGAAAAAGCGCCGGGTAGATCAGGAGCATTGGCACAAGGACCAAGAGCGGCGGCATTCCGGTTCCGCCGTAATCCTCCACGCCTCCCGCCGTCGCCGCCACCACTGCGACAAGTGCACCCACAAGCATTGATACAGCAAACAACCCGCCAAAGATCGCCAGCCCCCCGAGCAGATACACGCGGTAAAAGTAGCCCGCCGTAGCCGAGAATCGAGAACGGGCATCGCCGTAGCGGAAATTTTCGAAGTAATAGGCCCGCGCGCGGAAGGCGGCGTAGGGACCGAGGATGCCCGCCGTGACAACCGCAAGCGCCGGCCAGCCGAGAAACGCGGCGTAGGCACCACCCGCCGTACCCGTGAAACGGAGGGGGATGTGCCGGTAGGTGGAATACGCCGCGAAGAAGCGTAAGGACTTCCACCGTACCCAAGGATAGAGCGCGGCAAAGACAACGAATAGGAGGAGCGGGATCCAAACCGCGACAAACTCGCCGAATCCGTAGATGAGCAGCGCGGCGCCGACGATCAGATAGCCGATGAGGAGCTTGCGCGGGTCGGCCGTGTAGTCGAAGGCATGCCCGTCGAGCAGCGTGTTGCGGTAGAAGTAGCGCCGGGTGCGTACCTTCGCCCACGGAATGAAAATCCCGAGCGTTACGAGCGAGAGGAACAGGTTGACGATCCAGATCCGGAAGTACTCGCCGCCGCCGCCGGTAAACCGCGGGTTTTCGTAAACCACCTCCCGCAAAATTTCGCCCGCTTCGCTTCGGCCGGACGTCCGTCCCCCGCTGTCGCTGCCGCCGAACTCGCGTGCTTCAAATTCACTCAGGTCCATGGGGCGAGTCTGCAATCCTGATTCCGGAAATGTCGAACCATTATTTAGTAAAATACCCGCCGTTGTCTCCGCCGTCCGGGATTTTCTTTGCCTCACGCGTCCACGAAGCGAAAGTAGACCCGTGAAATCCAAACGAATGATCCGAGTCGCCGCCCTGCAGGCGGCCTTCGGTGAAAACATGGCGGACAATCTTGCCACCGTCGAGCGCCTCACGCGCGCCGCCGCCGGAGAAGGCGCGCAGGTCATCCTCCCGCCTGAACTTTTCCAAGGCCCCTACTTCTGCCGCGAGGAGCGCGAGAACCTGTTTACCGAGGCCTACCCGGCCATGGAGCACCCGGCCACGGAACGGATGCGCGCTCTCTCCGGCGAACTCGGGGTCGTCCTGCCCGTTTCCATCTTCGAGCGCGACGGCAACCACTACTACAACAGCCTCGTCATGATCGATGCCGACGGCGAAGCCCTCGGCGTCTACCGCAAGAGCCACATTCCCGACGGTCCCGGCTACGAGGAAAAATTCTACTTCCGTCCCGGCAACACCGGATTCAAAGTGTGGGAGACACGCTTCGGCCGGATCGGCGCGGGCATCTGCTGGGACCAGTGGTTTCCAGAGTGCGCGCGCGCCATGACGCTCATGGGTGCGGAGATCCTCTTCTACCCCACGGCCATCGGTTCGGAACCGGAGGAGCCCGACCTCGAGACCAAGGACATGTGGCAGCGAGCCATGGCGGGCCACGCCGTCTCCAACGTCATCCCAGTCGTCGCGGCCAACCGCACCGGCGACGAAGGCGGCCAGATCTTCTACGGGCACAGCTTTATCGCCGACCACCGGGGAGAGGTCGTGGAGGAGTTGGACGACACCTCCGAAGGTTTTATTGTCCGCGATTTCGATCTCAACGCCATCCATCTCGCCCGCGCCTCCTTCGGGTTTTTCCGCGACCGCCGACCCGACCTTTACGGAAGCCTCACCACCAACACCTGACACGCGTCCCTCCCATGCCGCCACCCACCCTCGCCGAACGCTATAGCAACCGCCTCCAGTGGGACCACCTCGACCGCTTTGCCCTGCGCCAGCTCGTCGAATGGGCGCGCGGCGAAGATCTCGACGGGCGCGGCCTCGCCCGCCCGCCCGAGCGGCGCGGCGACGTGACCTCCGCCCTTCTTCGCCCCGGCCTGCGCGGGAAGGCACGGATTGTCGCGCGCGAGCCTCTCGTCCTCTGCGGGCTCGAGCTGCTACCGGTCATCCTCAATGCCTACGGGGGGGGCGCCGCCTTCCATGCCCGCGACACCGACAGCGCGCGCGTTGAGTCGGGGACCACCGTGGCCACCCTCGAAGGCTCCGCCGCCGTCCTCCTCTCCGCCGAACGCGTGATTCTCAACTTTCTCCAGCACCTCAGCGGTATCGCCACCAACACCCGGCGGCACGCCGACGCCCTCGGCGACTCCCCCACCCGCCTCCTCGACACGCGCAAAACCACCCCCGGCTACCGCATGCTCGAAAAGTACGCCGTGGGCGTGGGCGGCGGCTGGAACCACCGGCTCGGCCTCTTCGACCGCGTCATGATCAAAGACAACCACCTCGCCGCTGACGACGCGGCCTCCGGCGAAGCCCTCGCCGAAGCGGTGCGCCGCGCACGCAAGAGCTGCCCCGATCTCGTCGTCGAGACCGAGGTCGACCGCCTCGACCAGCTTTCCGCCGTGCTCGAAGCCGGTTCGCACATCGTCCTCCTCGACAACTTCACCGACGCACAATTGCGCGAGGCCGTCGCCCTCGTCGACGGGCGGGCCGCCACAGAGGCGAGCGGAGGCATCACCCTTGAGCGCCTGCCCGCACTCGGGGGCCTCGGGCTCGACTTTGTCTCCACCGGCGCTGTCACCCACCGCAGCCGCTGGGTCGACCTCGGCATCGACTGGATCCCCTGACTCCGCGGACCCGTGGCCGAAGAAGCGGAACCAACCGACGAAGGGCCAACGTCCCGCCGCGGATACTCAAAGAAGGTCTGGATCCTGCCCGTCCTCGCGGCGGCGGGCATCGCCCTCGGCGCGTGGCAACCGCTCGGCTTCGACGAAATCCTCGCCTACGGTGAACAGGTCGGCACCTCCCCGCTTTTTCTCGGGGCGGCCGTCGGCGGTATGATCGTGTTCTTCACCCTAGGCCTGCCCGGCAGCCTCGGGATCTGGCTCATCGCCCCCTTCAATCCGCCGCTCACCGCCACGCTCCTCCTCCTCGCCGGCAGCGTCGGCGGGGCCGCCGGGGCCTACGTTTTCGCCCGGAAGATGCGGAGCGACTGGAAGCCGTCCGGCCCGTCCGCGAAGATCTACGACCTCCTCCGCCGCCGGGGCGGTCTCGCCACGCAAACCGCCCTGCGCATGTTTCCCGGCTTCCCGCACTCCGTTGTCAACTTCGCGTGCGGTGTCCTGCGCCTGCCGTTCGGCACGTTCCTCGCCGCCGCCGTCATCGGTCTCGCCGTGAAATGGGGTGTCTACGCCAACGCCGTCCACGGGATCACCGACGCAGTCGCCGCGGGCGACGCCGTCAGCTTCCGCACACTTTGGCCCCTCTTCGCCCTCGCCGCCCTCCTTCTTGCGGGCACGTGGTTGAAATCGAGAATTGAGTGAGAAGGACGGCGACTCATCCCGCTGTTCCGAACACCCGCAGCCCGCCGGGGGCCCATAAAGCCCCCGGCAGCGGCAAGACCGGACCGGAAGTCGCGCGGGATTACGGCACCGGGTCGATGACGACGCGGTAGAAGCGTGCACCGCTGGCCGGAGCGTCAACATCGACCTCCATTTCGGCACCGGTGCCGTCCATTGCCGCGCCCCAGTTCTCCCAGCCTTCGGCATCGAGCGAGGCACTCTGCTGCACTTGGTAGCGCATACCCGTCTCAGAAGCAAAAGCGAGACGCATGGCCTCGCCGGATACCGCGGGCGCGGCGACGCGCACGGGCGGGACAACCGGCGGAGCAACAACGTCGACAACCTCCACCCGGCGGTGCGTCGAGGCGCTGTACCCATCCTCGTTGGTGACGGTGAGGCCTACGAGGTAGGTGCCAGGCGCGGTGTAGGTGTGCGTGGCATTGGCGCCGGAACCCGTCGTTCCGTCGCCAAAGGTCCATGCATAGGAGACTATCCCGGTCGGGCTCTCGCTCGCGCCGGCGTCTACCGAAAGCTGTCCCTGCGCCACCTGAGGAGCGAAGGCCGCGCGCGGGCGGTCCTCGCTGAACGGCATGAGGCCGAAGACGCCGGTGATGCCGTTGTAACTTTCGTGGCCCCACGGCGGGATGTTGGCGGTGGGCATGTCGTTGCCGCCCGCGCTTGTGCCCGCGCCATTGCTGTGCTGGCCGGCGACGAGCAGGCCGTTGCTCACCGGCCAGACCCCTCGCAGTTGCACATTGTCGGCACCCTGCGGGTTGGCATTGATATCGCCGTCCGGATACGTCCAGACTCCGGTGAGCGTGCTCGAATACGCCAGCGCATCGAGCATGGGCTCGTAAGCCCGCACCCAGCGGTTCCACGGGCTGGTCCCCTCATTGAGGATCGGGTTGTTATGCCCGAGGCGGCGCGGCAGTTTTTGGAAGGCATTGCTTGTCGTTACCATGCGCGGTCCCCAACCGACCATAAACACCCTCCCGTCGGGGCCGACCCGGAGGGAGTTCTCGACGACGCGGGTCGTTGTGAGGTCCGGCCAGCCCGCGTTGTGGTTGGGCCAACCGTCGTGGATAGGCTCGGGGTATGCCTCCGTAGGCCAGTTTCCTCGATTGCCGATAATCATTCGGAAGAACCCGGCGAGATAAGAAGCGGCGAGCAGGGTGCCGTCGTCACCGGTGAGGCGGGCAAGATAGCTGATGTGGATATTACCCTCCGTGCCGGTGAATCGGTTTTGGAATCCCGAGGCGCCGGGACGCGCGGCGATGTCGTTTCCGTTCCAGAAATTGGATACATTGTTCCCGTGGCAGCGGCCCACGACGACGACGTTGCCGCCCTCCGAAAGCGGGACGGAGTAGTCGATATCCATGCCGTCGATGTACTGATCGGGCGGCGATACCCATGTCGTGTCGATCTCCCCGTCGCCGGTGGTGTCGGCGGCCTCTCTGTAGAGGCGGTTCCACCACTTCATCCGGCCTTCGTCGTCGTAGGCGATGACGGCGGGCTCGAAATCGGGCTGCTCCCGGTTTGGCGTCACACTCAGGTCCCAGAAGATGGACTTGATATTGAAACCGTAGTAAAAATGGTTGTTGCGGCGATCAACGGAGATGGCGCCGATCCAGTGGCGTCCTTCGGCGCGATAGAGGTTATAGCCGTAGGCCCGGCCGTTGCTTCCGCTCTCCGGCACCCATCGCACGGGCTCATTCGTCTCGAAGGACCGGGTGATCATGATATCAATGGGCCATGTGCCCTGGCGGATGCCGCCGTTGCCGTCGGGCGTGATAGCGAACAACTCTTCGTCGTCCCACGACTGATTGTCGGTGGGCAGCCGGATGGCGCTGTAGGCAGCGTCGGGGAACTCATCGCCCACGCCGCGTTCCCAATTCCCGTTCACGCTGTGGCTGGCGCGTAAAGCGGGAAGCGTGGTTCGCTGCCCGTTGGGACTGAGAAAGCCGATCTGCGCGCTCCATTCACCTCCGTAGGCGTATACCACGCGCCCGTCATTGCCCACGTCCCATAGCTGCTGGGTATCGTGACCGTTGGCGGCAGAAACCGGGAATGTCCAATCAAATGCAGTAGGCGTGCCGTTGACGAAATTGTTGTCGAGGCGACCGACGAAATAGCCTCCCGCGATCTGCCCGGAGACGTAGAACATCCCCGTCGGATCGCCGGGGATCTCCGTGGACCGCATCCAGCGCAGGTTCGTCACGGCACCGTGCGGCAGGTGGACAACTTCAAGGACTTCCTCCGTGTCGCCGGAGAGCCGCAGGATAAACGAGGTGAAGGACCCCGAGGCGGCGGGAAGCCCGCTCGCCGGAATCTCCGTGCGCGGCACCGAAACGTCGACCCAGTCGAGATTGTTGGAAATGCCCATAAGAAGGATCGTGCCGTCGGACAGTTCTTTCACATCATGGAAGCGGGTATTTTGACCGCCGCCCGCGTAAGTCACAACATGCGGGGAAGCAATCAGCGGCTGAAATGCCAAGGCGCAGAGTGCACCCAGGAGAATGAACAGGGGGGATTTCATTGTGTTCTTGTTTGTTTATTTATTGATGTAGGGAAATACTTATCGACTCTCGAACAGGGACAGACGCGGCTCAAGGCAGTTCGACGCGCACTCTCAGGAAGCGCCTTGATTCGGACCCACTGATGTCCTCCGGGTCCGTCACCGTGACAGAGCGGGTCGCGCCGTCGCCGTCTTCCTCGACCATAGCCAGCCCCGTCCAGGCGTCGGTCCCCGGCTCGAGGGTGGCAACCGCCGTCCAACTGGAAGGCGCAAGATCTTCGGATCTTTCGACGATGAGGCGGGCACCGGATTCGGAACGCCGCGTGAACGAAATGGATAGTTTGCCGTGGGCACGCGGCAAGCCGTCGTACGGGGACTGAAGCAAATCGAGACCAAGCGCGTACTCGGCGGCATTCGCGTAGCCACGCCCGCCGGGATCCACAGCAGGCGCGCCGTCCGGATTGTCGAGGTCACCGTAACGCGCGATACGCCACTCATCGTAAGCAACGGGGTCATCGCCCGGCAATACAGGCGCGCTCGTCACGCGGTCGGCGCCACCGTCATAGGCGATGCGGCGGCCGTCGACCTCCAGCCATGACTCCATGCCACTCCCGCTGATCTCAGCCGTCGGCGGCACACCCTCGCCCGTCACCCATGCCACCCAAATGTCGCCCTGCTGCGCCTCGGTGCTGATGGCGAGGTTGCCGTTGCCATCGGACACCGAAGCGTTGGCCGGATGCAGCACCCAGCCTTTGAGGTATGAATCGCCCTCGCCGCGCAACAGGAAGGTGGCACGCCCGCCTTCGCTCCCGAGGGACAGGTCTATACTGTGGGCGCGGGGCATGGTGAGGTTGGCGTGCCACGTGACCGTGCGGGTCTGGTCCGCCTCAAAGCGGTCGAGCGAGCTGAAAAGCGCCCGGCCCTCGGCGCGCCCGGCCCCGAGATCGGCGAAGAGGTGACGGTGGATGTGGTTGAGCCCCACGGCCTGATAGGCTGCGCCCCCGCCGACGACGATGTAGGCGTCATCCAAAGTCGCATCGAAGGAAACACGTTGGCCGGTCTCGTTGTTCGTTGGCCGTTCGCCGTCGACGATGATGGAAGTGAAATTCGTCGGCGTGCCCGTTCCCGTCGAGGGACCATGGAAGAAGAGCGTACCGTTTGAGAAGAGACTCATGGCGAGCGCCTCCTCGCTGTTCCATGCCCGCCCGTGGTAGTTCGTATCGGCAAACAAATACCCGAGCGTGTCGTTTTCGTCCTGCCAGCGGTTGCGGTACCAGGCGTAGCCGCGGTTATCCTCAATGGCGGCGGGCCACACGCCGGTGGGGTCCTCGCTCTCCAGTTCCGGGTCGTAGAAAAGAACAGCCCATGTCGTTCCGGCGCGGTGCTGATCGTATTTGAAGCCGGGGGCAAGCGGTGACTCCACGCCTGTCACCCGGTCGTAGAAGTGGCGGTAGTAGGGAGCGTCGTTGTGATTGCGGGAAAATTCGAGGAAGAGCGAGGTGAGGCCTTCCTCGTAGAAATCCGGATTACTGACCCCGCTCGGGAGGTAAATCGGCAACTCGCGGCGGAATTGATCGATGGAGCTGTAGGCGAAAGATACGTTGTACATAAACGGGCGCCACGGCGTGCGGCTGCGCAGCGGCTGGCTGAGGGTGGTGCTGCCCAGTACCTCTTCCAGCGCGAGCGCGGCGGGATAAAGGAAGCCGCCGCCGTAGACCTTGTAGCCCAAACCCTCCTGCGTGTACCCAAGACTCCCGTACCCCGCCGTAATATGGTGGCCGAGGGCCGAAACAAGAGTGTTGAAGCGGCTGCTTCGGTTGCCTTCCTCACCCGCCGCAAGCATGAGGGTCAACTCGGCACCCCGGCACACGGCAACCCAGTTGGAACCGCCGGGATGCTGGAAATTGGGATGACTGAAGGAGGGCCACTCATCGAGACCGCGCAGCATTTCACCGTGCACCCAGTCGCGCTGCTCCTGCGTCCAGCCGTTGGCCGCCCAATCGTAGGCGAACGCAAATCCGGTGCTGACCATGGCCCGGCGCAGACCATTGCTGCCAACAATCCCGTCGGACGTGATTCCTTGCAAGGCATCGAAGGCGATTTGCGCATAATCCGGATCATCCGTGATGAGGTAGAGCAGCGCCGCCTCGCGCGCCCGCCAGGAAAAGAAAGAATTTGGGTCATCCTCATGGTTGCCGGCCCGGTAGACGCTGAGCGGACCCGCGACGCGGTCCTTCATCGCCTGTACGGCCCCGGCGTGGTGGGAACCGGGCTGCTCCATTCCAGCGCGCGCCCGGCCGATGCGCTCCGGAGTGGCGAAGAGGCGGGGCGCATGGTCGAGGATGGAAAGGTCGAAGGCGGCGGTCGTCACGGAGGCTTCCCCCGGGCTGCTGAACGTGATCGTGTAGCCCGCGTGCGCCACGTCGAGCCACAGCTGGTCAAAGCGGACAACACCGTTCGCATCGGTGACAGCCGTCGTCACACTGCTGTCGGCAAAGGGATGCGGCGAGAGCGCGGCACTGACCTCGATAAACGGCAACCGCGTGCCGTCGGCCAGTTCCGCCCGCATACGGACGGCGGGAAAGATACGAGCGGGGTCGCCCGAGGTCCATTGGTTGGTCGGCTGGTTTTCCAGAACGAGAACTTCCGCCTCCGGCACGGCGACGCCCGCAAAGAGGGCGGACTCGACGGACGGGACCCCGTCCGCCGAAAACGTGATACGGTAATCAGGGGCGGCGGTGTCGAGCAGGAGGTTGTCGAAGCGGGCGTAGCCGTCGATATCGGAGGTTGCGGCGACAGTCGCGCCGGAAGCAAAGCCGTGGGGAAAGAGCGACGCCGTGACCTCCACGCCCCAGCGCACCGGCTGCCCGGTGCTGTCGAGCACGCGCACAACCGGCGCCGGAGAGATCGCATTCGTCTGCCCAAGGTGCACGGGGACGAAGATATCGCCCGGTTGCCCGGTGATGACCAATTCCGCGGGAGCGTTCGTTACGGGAGCGGAACGCGCGCTGAAGTGGAAATTATCGTAGCGCGCCCCCGTGCCGGTGCCGATATCGCCGCCGTCGGCGCTGTAGCGCAGGCGCACGCGGGCATCAGCGGCATTGTTCAGGGCGGGCACGCCCGAGAGATCGAGCTGCGCACGCGTGTAGTCTCCGGCGAAGTCGGCGTTGTCGAACGTTTTGTATGCGGTGAAGGTGCTCCCTCCGTCGACACTCCACTCCACCGTCGTCGTCGACGGAAACGTGTCGCTGTAGTGAAAAGCGAATGACACCAAAACATCGCGGTAGTCGGTCATGTCCGCGCGAAGCTCGACATACCCGTTGTTCCATCGCGATCCGCGGTTCATGGCGATGGAACCACCCGCCACCGTGCCCGGGGCCGCGTTGACTAGCGTGCCCTGCCCGGGGTATTGCCAGAAATTCGTGCCAACCGACGAGCCGCTATCAACCAGAAGGGTACCTTCCCCCGCGTCCGCCTTGAAGACTTCCTGGACTCCGTTGGTCACCGACTCCTCGGTGATGCTGTTGAAATTCCACTCGGCGAGAATGTCGCGCGCGAAAGCCGCGGGAACGACAACACAAAGGACCAACGCCGTCGAAACGGCGCGGCAATGCCGAGAAACAAAGCGTTCTTTCATGGGGAAGGGGGGTGAACTGATGGGAGTGACACGTCCGAAAACCCGGGACGATCCTCCCAGCAAAGAGGAAGCGGACCCCCGGATCAAGCGAAACCGGTCAACGGCGTGCCGCCGCAGGCTGCCGACGGCGGGACTGCGAAGCGCGTGCTTGCCGTCCGCGGCCGCCGTTGCGGGCCGGGGCCGCCGCGTTCTGCCGGCGCAGATCCGCCGCGGCCTTGCTTTCGAGCAACTCGACCAACCGAGCGGAAACGACCACGCGGCTGCGCTTTTCGCCCTCCTCCGTCGTCCACTGATCTTGCTTGAGAAAGCCCGAAACCAACACAGGGGCACCTTTTTCGAGAATGTCGGCAACCCCTCCGGGATTCCAGAACTCGACGGAGAAGAAATCCGTGCGCTCTTCCCGGTCCTGTCCGTTCGAGGATTTCGCGGAAAGCCCCGGACCGGACACGGCGAGGCTGAAGCGGCAGAGCGTGGAGTTTTCAAATTCCCGGATTTCGGGATCTGTGGCGATACGACCGGAGAGATGAATAGCATTCATTGGTTTTTCCTTTGCATGATTGATGGTTGACGAACCCACGGAACACCCCGGCGAACACCGGAACATAAGCATGGAATTCACGAACGAACCCGATAGGTATATATTTGTTCACTCAAGTCAAGCTCCTTTCTCCAAATTTTCGAAAAACCGGTAAGCCAAATGCCATCGGATACGACGAGAGTACGGCAGGTTCTTGCCTTGCCTTGTACGCCCGCGTGCCCAAGCCTGTGCCCGTAACCGTAACGGAAACCGACAATCCCCTTCCCCCTTCCGCCATGAACGATCCCCGCAACGAAAACGAAGGCACCCCCAAGCGCCGCGAACTGCAGAAGTATCAGGCCGGGGTCTTTCTCATTATTCTCTCCATGGTCCTCTTTGCCCTCGGCCTGTTCTTCCGGCAGGTCAATTTCCACATCATGGGCCTCTTCCTCCTCGGCGCGGGCATCGTCTTCCAGTTCGACAAAAACCGCCCGAAGGGCCAGATCTGGTAGGCAACGGGTTTACAGGACGATGGAGCCACCGTCCCGGAGGGCCTCGCGCAATCTCCGCGGATCGACTTTGGCTGCGGGCTCGCCGTTGCAGACAAAGGCGGCCGCCTCTCCGGCGGCTTCGCCGGTCTGGTTCATGGTGATCATGACACGGATGGCACCGTAGGCACCGGGATCGGCGTCGATCATCCGCCCGGCCATGATGAGATTGGGGCATTCCGGGCGAACCATGGTGCGGTAGGGGATCTGGTAAAACAAGGCCGGTTCCTCCTCCTTCGGGCGCCAGCGGCTCCAGACCCGTTCGTCGTGGCGGATGCTGACTTCGCGGCCGTCGAGGTAGCGGAAAATGTGGCCACCTCCTTCGTGATAGTGGATGTCCACGCGGTAGGTGCCGTTGGCAATGGCATCGTCAAACCGGCGGCCATAAAGCACATCCTTTTCGGTGAGTTGGTAATCGGCGCGAAAGCGGCGGGTCTCGCGGGTTCCGATGGAAGAGCAGAGGTCGAGCAGACAAAGGTCCTTTTCCCGTTCCGGCAGGTGCTTGCGAACCATATCCATCATGGCGCGGATGTGGCGGCGGCCCTCCATTTCGGCAGCCGTCCATTGGCGGGCATCGGCCACATTGGCACCGAACACATGGGTTTCGGCGAAGAGGCGGACCAAGCCGCCGCGGGGAATGGTGCAATTCCAGCCGGCGTCTTTGGGCACATCGAATTCGTCCCGGTGCTCGTTGTAGAACGAGCGCATGTCGATCCCCTCCAAACCGGCGATCTTGGCGCAGGTGGTGGGCGGTTGCAGATCGGGGCGGACGGAAAAGGGGTAGCCGCAGTCCTTAGCGAGGTCACCATCGCCGGTGGCATCGATGAAAGCACGGGCTTTGATCGACCCGCGGCCGTCTTTGTTTTCCACCAGCACGGCATCAATGCGATGGTCTTCGCCGACCACCGCGCGGCAATAGAATGTGTGCAACCACGGCTCAATCCCGTGTTCGCGGATCAACCCGTCCAACTCGATGGTCAGTTCCTCGGTGTTCAAAACATAGCGCGAGTCGGGGCTGCGCTCCCGCACCAAAACAGCGTTCCGGCGCTGCAAGCGTACAACGGTTTCGAGCGAGAGGCCGGCGATAATCTGTTCCTCATACCGGTCATCGAGATCGTTGTGCCAGATGCAGACCAAACCGTTGGTGGCCACTCCGCCAAAGCGGTTCGTCTTTTCCACAACCGCCACCCGAAGGCCCCGCCGGGCGGCACGCACAGCGGCGAACACTCCCGTGCAACTGCCGCCGAGGACGCAAACATCCACTTCGCTGATGACCGGAATGGACCGGGCTGGCTCTTGGATTTTATCCATGCGCTCATTTTTGCAGGCTCAAGCCCCTGAGCAATGCCGAAGGGCGGCTGAATCCGCCGCCGGGGAAAAGACAGGAGGCGGCCGGGTAAGCCAAAGAGAGCAAAGGTCCGCCGGACGGCATGGCACTCGGCGGGCTTGTGCCTCAACAAAAAATGCCTAAAAGGCGATCACGAGCGCAGCCCTGGCAACGACGGAGACCAAGGTGGAAAAATTGGAGGCGCGGGCCGGAATCGAACCGGCGATAGAGGATTTGCAGTCCCCGGCCTTACCACTTGGCTACCGCGCCGCTCAAGAAACGAGAGAGGTTCGACGCTTGCCGTCGTTGCGTCAACGGCGAATGCAAGTTTTTTGCGGGCCGTACCCGCCACGGACAGGTTCCGGGAAGCACCGTGACGGTCAGGCCTCTTCGCGGGCGAGGCGGGCGAGGATCTCCATGGCAGCGCGGGGGTCGGCTTTGCCTTTCGTCGCTTTCATGAGCGGGCCCATGTAGGCGTTGATGGCCTTGGCGTTGCCTTCGCGGAACTGCGCGGCGGGCACAGGATTGGCCGCCATGACTTCGCGGCAGGCGGTCTCGAGGGCGCCGGTGTCGGCGGGCTCGTGTTTGAGGCCAAGGCTCTCGACGAGTTCGGACGGGGCGCGGCCGCCCGCAAAGCATTCAACGAAGACCGTCTTCGCGTTCTGTTTGGTCACCACGCCTTCGTCGACGAGGCGCACCAGCTCGGCGACATGGGCGGGGCGCATTTTCACTTCTTTCATGGGCAGCAGCCCCTCTCCCGCGGCGGCGGCACGTTCACGCTGGAACTCGTTGGCGACATAATTGGCGATGCCCATGGCGTTGGCGGGATACGCCTCGAGGGCGGCCTCGAAGAACGCCGCCAGTTCGTGGTCGAAGCACAACACTGACGTCACGGTATATGGCAGATCGAGCGTCTCCTGGTAGCGGCGCTGTTTGTCGAAAACACGCTCGGGGAGTCCGGCCTCGAGGCGGGCGAGTTCGTCGCGCGGAAAGCGAACGGGAAGGAGGTCGGGATCGGGAAAGTAGCGGTAGTCGTGCGCCTCTTCCTTGCCACGCATGGAGGAGGTGCGCCCGGCTGCGGCGTCCCAGCGGCGCGTCTCCTGCACGACGGTGCCGCCGCGCGCATAAACCTTGGTCTGGCGGCGTATTTCGTAGTCGATGGCGTTGCGCACGCCGGTGATGCTGTTGAGGTTTTTCATCTCCGCGCGCGGATTGAGAACTTCCGAACCGCGCGGACGCACACTCACATTGGCGTCGCAGCGCATCTGCCCCTTTTCCATGTCGCAGGTCGAGACCCCCGCCGCCGTAAGGAGCATGCGCATCGCCTGCAGGAAAGCGAGCGCCTCCTCCGCCGAGCGCAGATCCGGCTCGGTCACGATCTCGAGGAGCGGTGTGCCCGCCCGGTTGTAATCGACAAGAGAATCGACCGCCCCGTGCGTCAGCTTGCCCACGTCCTCCTCAAGGTGGGCACGGGTGAGGCGCACGACCCGGTGCTCGCCCATGACGTTGCGGGAGGGGCCGGGCATCTCGATCTCGACCTCGCCGCCCACGCAGACAGGCGAGGCAAACTGAGTGATCTGGTAGTTTTTGGGGCTGTCCGGATAGAAGTAGTTTTTGCGGTCCCAAAGGCACACCTCGGGGATCGTCGACTTAAAGACCAGCCCCGCGCGCACGGACTGCCGCACCGCCTCGCCGTTGATCACCGGCAGGGCACCCGGCAGCCCCATGACCACGGGGTCGGTAAGCGTATTCGGCGGTGACCCGAATCCCTGCGCCACACGGGCGAAAACCTTCGCGCGCGTCGCCAGCTGCACATGCACCTCAAGGCCGATAACCGCTTCAAATGCGTCCATAAGCGCACCAATCAACGCGCGCCGACCGCCCCGCACAATCCAAATCCCGCCGCGCCGCCGCGCCCGCGCCGGAAAAAGGGATTGCCCTCGGGCCGCCCGCGCCATTGGCTCATTGTGTTTACCGGAATAACGCCAAAAATGCGCCAAGCCACAGCAACCGCTCCCGAACCCGTGGAAATTCCCTCCGCGGAATCCCTCGACATCGACACAACGATCACAAAAGACAGTCTCAACGATCTGCCCCTCTTCCGCTTCGACGGTCCCGTGGTGATCGTTTCCTCGGACGACGAAGTCCCCGCCGCCGTCAAAGCCCTGCGTAAAGAGACCCTCCTCGGCTTCGACACGGAGACCCGCCCCTCCTTCCGCAAAGGGCAGAACTATCCCCCCGCCCTCCTCCAACTCGCGGGCTCCTCCACCGTCTACCTTTTCCAACTCCTGCGGCTCAAGCAGCTCGACCCGGTGCTGGAACTGCTCGCCAGTCCGTCGATCTGCAAAGTGGGCGTCGCCATCCGCGACGATATCCGCAAACTGCGCGAGCACCACACATTCGCCCCCTCCGGATTTCTCGAGCTTTCCGACTCGACGCAAAAGGCGGGGGTCGTCAACACGGGCCTGCGCAGCCTCGCCGGCATTCTCCTCGGTATCCGTATCTCCAAAGGCGCCCAGGTCTCCAACTGGTCGCGCAAAGAGCTGTCGGAATCGCAGGTCCGCTACGCCGCCACCGATGCATGGATCAGCCGCATGATCCACGAAAAGCTCGTGGACCTCGGGCTGCTCCTCAAAGACGACTCCGCCGCCTGAGCGCCGGCGCCGCCTCCCCGACCGGATGGAGCCGTCCGCCTACCGCGCCAAACTCACCGAGATGGCCGTGCACGAACGGCCCCAGGAGCGGCTTGAGCACCACGGAGCGGGGGCCCTGAGCGACACCGAGCTGCTCGCCATGATCCTGCGTAGCGGCAGCGCCAGCCTCGACGTCCTCGCCCTCTCCGGCCAGCTCATCCGCGAAGCCGGATCGCTCGCGCGGCTGGTCAACTACAGCGCCGACGACTTCCGGCGCTTCCGCGGCGTGGGACGGGTCAAGGCCCTGCAGCTCGTTGCCATCATGGAAATCGCCCGCCGCGTCGTTGCCACCGGACCCGACGTCCAGCCGGTCCTCGACGAACCGCTGAAAATCTTTCACTTCCTCTACCCGCGCACCGTCGGACTCGACGTGGAAAAGTTCTGGGTCATGGCGCTCAATACGAAGAACCGCCTCATCCGCCTCAGCGAGGTCACCAGCGGCACGGCCACCGCCAGCCTCGTTCACGCCCGCGAGGTCTACCGCGAAGCCATCCGCCTCGGTGCCAGCGCCATCGCCTGCGCACACAACCACCCGAGCGGGGACCCCGCGCCCAGCCGCGCCGACATTGAAGTCACGCGCTCCCTGCGCAACGCCTCGAAAACCCTCGCCATCGATCTGCTCGACCATGTCATTATCGGCAGTCCGCGCAGCGACCCCGCCGCGCGCGGCTACTACAGCTTCTCCGAGGGAGGAATGCTTTGATCCGCGCCGCACCGCTTCTCAAACAAGCGTAAAAATCCGTCCGCGCAACAACGGGCCGTTGCCAGCACCGCGCGGGCGTACAATCTCCTCACGATTATGGACCTCGAATCCGCTTGCTCCCAAACCCGCAGTTGCATGAACGCCATGGAAGCCCTCTACGGTCGCCCAGTATTTGATGAGTGGGCGATAGTCGGCATCAGCGGCAGCAAAGGACGTATAATCTACTACAACGGGCCCCGTTCCGCGGAATTCGGGGAGGCACTCGCCCGCGATCTCCGCCACCTTCGGCAGCATGTGGGCAACGGTCGCCTGCAACCGGGAGATTTTGAATTTTCGCGCGAAGCCGAGGGGACCGGCTTCGATGCGGTCGTCGCCATGGGCGGCGATATCTACCTCCTGTGCAACCACACAGGATCCGCCTTCGCCGCTCTCGCGGAGGATCCGCTTTGGCGCAAGGCACAGGTGCCGTTTGTCGACCTCACCGAAGCGTTCCGCATGGAGCCGCTTGAAACCGAAGCGGCGACGGCATAGGCGACAACGGTACCCCGTTCAGGCAGCACATCCAGCGAGTGCAGCCATGCTCACCGAACCGGCCCTTTCGCAGTAGCCAACTGCCTCCCCTGCGGTCGGTCCGGGATGAGCGGGAGCCCGCGGTCCAGCGAACTTCCGCTTAAACATACCAAGCGGCATTGCCCGCTACCCGATCACATCCTTTTTCAAATCGCGCAGACTGCACAGCCCGCCCCAGTCCGCGAAGCGCATCCGCTTCGGCGGCGTCTTGCGCTTCCCGTAGGTCTCCGCGTTCGCCCGCAGCCAGGCCTCCATCCACGCCTTGCCTCCGATCACCGCTCCGTCCGTCAAATAACGCACCCGGCAGCGCAGCAGCTCCGCCAGCGACAGCTTCCCGCCCCCGCGCTCCACCGCCCACGCTTCCTCCAGTTCCACCGCTGCCCCCGCGCCGCGCCGCGTCCGCGCAGCCTCACCATACAGAAGCTTCCGGTACCCCCGCGCCTCCGCCCGCAGATCCGCCG